>JBJMVK010000078.1:0-7891 GCA_045810725.1 Sphingomonas sp.
AACGGCTCCGAGGTCGCCGTTCAGTTGCTTTCGCGAAGCTGGTCGATCGTCGATGGTCGGGGCACGATCCACGAAGTGGTGGGCGAGGGCGTTGTCGGGGAGATGCCGCTGATCGCTCCTGGAGCGAGCTTCGATTACGTTTCCGGCTGCCCCCTCGACACGCCCGGCGGGGCTATGACCGGCACCTACCGCATGGTCGACGAGGACGGAGCGGCGTTCGACGTCGCCATTCCCCGCTTCGAGCTGCTAAGCGTTTAACACGCTCGTCGGGTTAAGGAGCGGTTTAGGCTCCGGATGGTTATGCCCCCGGTTCGGTTTTAAGGGGACCGGATGTTCAGCTTTGCCCAACGACGTGACAGCGGCCCCGTGGGCGCACGAGGATGGCGCGCCTACGCCGTGGGCGACATTCACGGGCGTCTCGACCTGCTCGACGAGCTGCTGGAGAAGATTCACGAAGACATTGCGCGGCGGAAGTCCCGCAAGGTATTGCTGGTCTTCGTCGGCGACCTCATCGACCGAGGACCCAACTCAGCGCAGGTGATCGAGCGCCTTCGCACCTATGATCATCCAGGCGTGCAGACAGTGTTCCTCCTCGGCAATCACGAGGAAGTGCTGCTGCGCATTCTTGCCGGAGACGCCGACCTGATCACAAAGTGGCGGTGGTTCGGCGGATCGGAATGCCTTGCCAGCTACGGCGTGGATGCATCCATTCTCACTGGCCTTAGCGACGAGGAAGCTCTCGAGGTCGTCAGAAGCGCTGTCCCGAAGGAGCACGTCGAGTTCCTCGAGAGCTTCGACGACAGCTGCCGCTTCGGCGATTACCTATTTGTCCACGCCGGTATCCGACCCGGCATCGAGATCGACCAGCAGCGACAATCGGACCTGCGCTGGATCCGCGAGCCATTCCTGTTCGACGAAACAGATCATGGTTTTGTCGTTGTCCACGGGCATACGATCCGCCCCGAGGTGGAAATCCGCTCGAACCGGATCGGGATCGATACAGGCGCCTTCCAGACAGGCGTGCTTACAGCAATTGCCATTGAAGGATCAGGCACTTGGCTGCTGGACACGCGAACAGCTGAGAAGGAGGCTGTTTCGTCATGACTTGGTCCATTTTAAAAGATTTGAGCCTCTACAATCGAGGAATTTTCGAATAGGGACCGCCGCCGGTCCCGCGGAGGAAATGTCGTGTTGGTTGATTTTGTCCCGCGTCGCCTCATTGCAGCCCTGGCCTTCGTCGCCGCGGTTCTCTCCACCGGCTGCGCAGACACTCGCGGGGGTAGCATTCCCTACGATCGGCCGCTTGCCGCGCCGGACGCAGTAACCGTCCGCGCGTTGCCTGAGGATTATAAGATTTCGCCCTTGGACACCCTCACGATCAAGGTCTTCAAGGCAGACGATCTTTCCGGAGACTATTCCGTCGACCTCGCTGGGCATATCTCTTTGCCACTGGTCGGGGAGGTGGAAGCCGCCAACCTCACGACTGGGCAACTGGACCAGAAGTTGACCGAGGTCCTCGGCCAGAAATATTTTGAGCATCCGGATGTCAGCGTCGCGATCAAACAATCGTCGGCGCATGTCGTCACGGTTGACGGAGCGGTGAACCAGGCAGGACAATATCCCGTTGCCGGGCCCATGACGCTCATCCAGGCAGTGTCCCTCGCGCGGGGTACAGCGGAGGACGCCAATCCGAGGCGCGTTGCGGTATTCCGTACGGTGAGCGGACAAAGGCAAGCCGCGGCCTTCGACCTCACCGCGATCCGCCGTGGCCAGGCGAGTGATCCGGAAATCTATGCGGGCGACATCATTGTAGTTGACGGATCGTCTATCAAGGCGATCCAGAAGCAGATCTTCCAGAGCGTACCACTTCTGGGGATCTTCAGGCCATTCTAGATGCGGGGCGGGACAGACGTGCGAGGCGAGAGAGCGTGAACACAAGTCTGCCAGTACCGAACGACGGCTCATGGCCGATTGCCCCCTACACGGGCGGCGCGGAACAATTGGGCCGCGGTCAGAGAAACTATTCGGCGTCGACGATCCTCGACTTCGCGTCGCTGATGCGGATCGTCCACCACTGGCGCTGGCTGGTCCTGGGCGCGCTCGCCCTCGGCCTGGCTGGCGCGATTCTCGCGACGTTGCTGACCCGCCCGGTCTACCGTGCATGGGTGACCCTTGAAGCCAATCCGCCGAGCTTCCAGGTGACGGACGAAGACAAGGATTCACAGCTCGTCCCTGGCGGTCAGACCTATGATTTCGTCGCGACGCAGGTCGGGCTGCTGCAGAGCCGCAGCGTTGCCGAGCGCGCGGCCCAGGAGCTGAACCTCGCCAACAATGCAGACGTGGTTTCCCAGGATGACGACGCGTCCAAGCGGCTTCGGGACGCGACCAGCATGGTGGCCTCGAAGCTCACAGTGGTACCTCCCCAGCAAGGCGAGCTTATCAAGTTCAGCTACGATTCGACTTCGCCGCAACTCGCCGCGAGCGTTGCAAATGCAGTCGCCGACAGCTTCATCAATACCGCGATCCAGCGGCGCTACGAATCGTCGGCCTATGCCCGCAACTTCCTCGAGCGTCAGATCAACAAGACGCGCGGCGATCTCGAGCGGTCTGAGCGCTCCCTGGTCGGCTATGCGCAGCAGCAGGGCATCATCAACACTTCGAGCAGCGAGGCTCAACAAGGATCGAGCGACACGAACTCGCTCCAGGGCGAATCGCTCGTCAAGCTCAACGCGGCGCTTGCCGACGCCACCGCGAGGCGCGTTGCCGCCGAAGGCGCCTACCGCCAATCGAGGGCAACCGGCCCGACGGTCGAGGTGACACAGAGCACCCAGGCGCTACAGCAGCAGCTCGCCCAGCTTCAGGCTCAATATCAGCAGAAGCGCACGTTCATGAAGGCCGATCATCCAGAGATGATCAGCCTTCGCTCGCAGATCGACGAGCTCCAGCGGCAAATTGGCCGGGAGCAGGCACAGGTCTCGTCCGGTCGAAGCAATAGTCTCCTTGCGGATTACCGGGCCGCCCTCTCGGCGGAGAACGCATTGAGAGCCCGGGTTTCACAGCTGAAGGGCTCGGTGCTGAACCTGCGCGGCCGAAGCATCAAGTACACGATCCTCCAGCGCGAGGTGGACACCAACCGCGCGCTCTATGACGCACTGCTTCAGCGCTTCAAGCAGATTGGCGTGGCCGGCGGCGTCGGAATCGCGCCGGTATCGATCGTTGACCGCGCGGACGCGCCGCGACTGCCGTTCAAGCCGAACCTCTTCCTGAACCTGCTTCTGGGCCTTGGCCTTGGTCTCGCGGCCGGAATGGCAGGTGCGATCGGGCTCGAGTTCGTGAACGACACGATCAAGAGCCGGGAGGACGTTCGCCGCAAGCTCTCGCTGCCGTGTCTCGGGGCAGTCCCGCGCACGCCCGCGAAGGACGCTTTCGTGGGCGATCTCAAGAATCCGACCTCGGTCATTTCTGAGGCCTATTCCGCGATTGTCGCGGCGCTTCGATTCAGCACCGAGTCGGGGATGCCCAAGGTCTTGCTGCTGACCAGCACACGCTCGGGCGAAGGGAAATCCTCCTCGGCGCTGGCCCTCGCGCAGAACTTCGCGCGTCGCGGGAAGTCAGTACTGCTGATCGACGGCGACCTTCGCAAACCGGCGTTCAAGGCAGCGAGCGAGAAGGTCGGCTTGAGCAAGCTTCTCACCACCGACGACAAGGTCGAGGATCACGTCCTCGAGACTCAGCATTCCAACTTGTGGCTGCTGCCAAGCGGACCGGTTCCGCCGAGCCCCGCCGACCTCCTCTCGACAGGCCGGATCCGACGGATCATCGCCGAGGCGAGCGAACGCTTCGAGCTCGTCGTTATCGACGGTCCGCCAACGCTCGGACTTGCCGACGCTCCAATGCTGGCGGCCGCTGCTGGCGACGTGCTGTTTGTCATCGAGAGCTCCAAGACCCGCACGCGCGCGGCCGTCGAGGCCTTGAACCGCCTCGAGGCCACGGGCACTCATATCCTCGGTGCGTTGCTGACGAAGGCGACGGACTCCGGCGGAAGCTACGGCTATGGCCGTTACGGCGGCTACGGTTACAATTACGGGTACGGCTACGGTAAGGGCAAGGTGAAGCACAACGAGATCCTGATGATTCCCCGCCCCGAGGACGGCTCCGCTGACGCGCCGGCGCCGGAGGAGTCCGAAGCCTGACTTGGGGAGTGGGGGAGGGCAATTTGATCGCTCGACGCCTGTCCGTCGCCGTCATCGCGTTGCTGCTCGCCATTCAAGTCGTGCGCAACGCGGCCGTTGTCGCGCTCGCGACCCTTCACCCCGCTTCTGCCGGGATGCTTTGGGCAGACCATCCATCGGTCGAGATCTCAACGGGGCTTGCCCAGATCGGCCGCGCAGCTCGTGAACGCAAACCCATAGACCCTCGAACGTTCGCGATGATCGATGACGCGGCCGTCAAGGCGCCGCTGGCGCCTGAGCCGTTCCTTGTGCGCGGGGTCCAGGCCGATACTGCTGGTGACAGGGAGGCGGCGAAGCGCGCCTTTCTTGCCGCGCAGTGGCGCGATCCGCGCTCGTTGCCGGCGGCCTATTTCCTTGCCGATTATTATTTCCGCTCCGGACGTCCGCTCGATGGCCTTCAACAAACCGCCGTGCTTGCACGCCTCTCGCCCAGAGGAACGGAGGCGGTCGCGCCGCTGGTCGCAGCTTACGCTAACAACCGTTCAAACTGGCTGCAGATGCGTGCGCTCTTCCGCGCTCAGCCCGGAATCGAAGACGCCGTTCTGGTCGCTTTGGCGCAGAACCCGCGAAATGCCGACGCCATCCTCGCAATCGCAGATGCGAACCATCGATCGCCCGACAGCAGCTGGCTACCAGTGCTGCTAGCGAACCTCGTTGCTGGCGGAGACTATGCTCGGGCCCGTTCGATCTGGTCGATGGTCGGCGGCGGCCATAACGGCGCCGAACTCGTGTTCGATTCGGGCTTCTCAAACCCCGCGCCGCCGCCTCCCTTCAATTGGGTCTTGGCCTCCTCGACACTTGGACTTGCAGAGAGAGAGGCCGGCAAACGACTTCATGTCATCTTCTACGGCAACGAAGATGGAGTGCTGGCGAGCCAATTGCAGACGCTTGCCCCCGGGACCTACCAGCTGAAGATGCAAGTAGCAGGCTCACCGGCGCATGCTGAAGCCCTGCGTTGGTCCGTTCGCTGCGACAAATCGACCGAGCCTTTCGCGAGCGTCGGTCTCGGCGAGGCCGCAAGGGTCGGGTGGAAGTTCCAGGTTCCGGCCGGCTGTCCGGCGCAGTGGCTTGAGTTGTCGGGTCGCTCTGGCGAGGTAGCCCAGCAGTCTGAAGTGACGATTACCGGCTTCGGCGTGACTCGTGTTGCTGCGAATGGCTAGCCGCACCAGAACCATGGTCGCACCGGCCTACCTGTTCGCATGCCTGGTGCTCGGCGGCAGTGCCCAAGGAATTTGGCAGAACATGCTCCTGCAGCTCGCTGGAGTTGCGATCATTGCCTGGGCGGCACTCGACATTGGAGAAGAGCCTTTGTCGCTTTCGGCTAGGCAGCTGCTCATCATAGCAATTGCCGCCGTTGCAGTGGCGGTCGCTCAGCTCATTCCCTTGCCGCCCAAGCTCTGGATCCATCTCGGGCCACGCGAGGGTCTCGCCGAGGGCTTCAGCGTGCTCGGTATTCCTCTTCCGTCCGAGCCTTTGTCGATGGCGCCGATGAAGGCATTGGATTCGTTGCTCGGGATCATTCCCCCGCTGGCGGTGGTCTGTGCAATGGTTCGCCTTAGGGCATACCGTCCGCAATGGCTCGCAGTGGCGCTCATTGGCGGCACGATAGCGGGGATCGTCCTTGGCGCTATGCAGGTAGCAAACTCCAACTCGGAGCTAACTCCCTGGTACCTCTACGAGGACACCAACCCCGGAAGGGGCGTCGGTTTCTTCGCCAATGCCGATCACATGGCAACGCTGCTGGTCGTCACCATTCCCTTTCTTGCCGCAATGGTAGCGGCGGCGAAGACCCGGAGCATGCAGCGCTATTCAGCGATCATCGCGGTCGCGGCAGGGCTTGCAATCGTCATCCTCGTGGGGTTGGCGCTCAATCGTTCGCTCGCCGGCTACGGCCTCGCCCTTCCGGTGGTCGCGGGGAGCGCGCTCATTATCATTCCCGCGGCAAGCCGCTCACGCATCTGGATCATCGGCCTCGCTTCGCTACTCGTGATCGGGGCGGTTGTAGGCCTGGAGACAACTGCAATCGGCAGCGGCCACATTGGCGAGCATGCATCAACTGCCGTCCAGTCGCGCGCCGAGCTTCTGTCGCAGACGACACGCGCCGCACGCGATTTCATGCCGTTTGGCTCGGGCCTTGGCTCGTTCCAGAGCGTCTACCCACTTTATGAGCGACCGGAGCAGGTCACGACCACCTACGTAATCCACGCCCACAACGACTATGCCGAGATCGCGCTGGAGCTGGGCATTGCCGGTATCATCTTGATTCTTGTGTTTTTCGGCTGGTGGGCTGCTGCTGCTTGGCGCGCATGGCGGTCGGTGGAGACGGGGCCTTTCGCCAAGGCCGCCGCGATCTCATCGGCAGCAGTCTTGATCCACAGCTTCGTTGACTTTCCCTCGCGCACTGCCGCGATTGCCGCCGTCTTCGCCATGTGCCTGTCCCTGCTCGCCAACAGCCGAGGGGCCCCGCCGGCGGAGGAGGCACAACTCCGGGGGAGCAGGCATGTCGAATTCAAGTGAACACGCGGTCTTGCCTGTTCGAGTGAGTTGCGATGCCGTTGAGCCCGGAAAGACCCCCAACCCATTTTTGCCATCTGCATACGGACAGTGGCTGCACCAAGGCCACGGCACAGCGGCTGATTAGTCCCTAGTTCGGCAGCGGCGAGTTGAACTTTGCGCTAGAGGAGGACCCGTCGATCTTCTCAAAAATCGAAGTGAGTTCGACCAGCGGTTCGTTGCTGACACCGTTGCGATTACGGAACGGATAATCGACGCTGAGCAAAAATAAGAAGAGCAGGCCGATCGTCAGCGACGTGCCCGCAATCATGAGTGCTGCGTATCGCGAGCTGACAAAGGCGGAGGCATAGGCAATCGTCAGTATCGACCCGACCAGAGCCACAATCCACATTACCGGCGGTATTTCCGCGCGGCTGGCCGCCATGCGCTGGCGTCTCATGGACACCAGTTGATTGAGTTGTGAGAACGCCTCCCGGTAGATTGCGGACTCACGCTCATTCGTCGGCGCGACCGACGCGACGCTATTGAAAACCGTCACGAGTTTCGTTTCTGTGACCGGGCTTCTCTTGCCTTCGCGCAGAAGTGGCCATCCATCGACGATGACACTACGGACGTAGGCTTTCAAAGCGTCGCGGGCCGGGGTCATCTGCGGGCCGTAAGCGGTGAGATCGCGATAGAGCAGCGATGCCACTCCGGCCTCTTGCTCAACAGCTGTGCTCGCATCCCTGGAATCCTGCCAGGCGAGGACGCCAGCGAATGCCAATAAAATGCCGATATATGTCGATGTGACCTGCATGAGGTCGATCGCGAGATCCGCTTGCTGCGCGGTTGGGCTCAATCGGAAAATCCTCCGGATTCCGACGCTGAATCCCCAGCCGACGGCGAGGGCGGTGCCCAGAACCACAACCGTCAGCTGCCATAGCTTCAGGCCCAAGAGTAAATCGAGCATGCCGATCCTGTGGTCCCCACGTTCAATCCAGACAGATGTTCATTGCGCGTGAAAGCGCGCCATCGGGATAATCCTGAGGAAAGGATTGGGCTTATCTGCAGAGAGGTCCTGCCATTTTCGGGCTTGGTGGCGTCGAGAGATCGGCCGCCCCTCATTTCCATTGCAGACCTCGGGCCTTCTGATACCCTCGCCTTTG
>JBJMVK010000079.1:0-24956 GCA_045810725.1 Sphingomonas sp.
CAATGTACCAGGACCGCATCTTCGCTTTCACCCCGAAGGGCGAGCTGATCCAGCTGCCGAAGGGCGCGACACCGGTCGACTTCGCCTATGCCGTCCACACCGACCTTGGCGACCGAACCGTCGGCGCCAAGGTCAATGGCCGCGTCGTTCCTCTAAGGACGATGCTCGAGAACGGGGACCAGGTCGAAATCCTCGCCTCGGAGGCCCAGCATCCCCAGCCGAGCTGGCTTCGCTTCGTCGCAACCGGGAAGGCGCGCGCCGGTGTCCGCCGCTTCGTCCGCCACAAGGAGCGCGAGGAGACGATTGAGCTTGGACGCAAGATCTATGACGAGATCGTCGCCCGCCTGCCGGCCGAGCTCGACAAGGATGCGCAGAAGCGGGCACTCAAGAAATTGAAGATCGAGAATCAAGACGAGCTGATGATCGCGATCGCGCGCAAGCGTGTCAGCGACGAAGCTCTCATGGAGGCGCTGATGCCGGGATCGGCGGGCGGCGACGTCGCGCCGCGGCCGATCGGCCAGAAGAAGGCAATCTCGATCAAGGGGCTGACGGCCGGCGTTGCCTATCATCTCGCGCAATGCTGCCATCCGATCCCCGGTGACCGGATCGTCGGGCTGCGCCGCGAGGACGAGGAAATCGAGGTGCACGTGATCGGATGCGACACGCTCGCGAGCGGGATCGATGCCGACTGGCTGGATCTCGCCTGGGGCGAGGGATCGGACGGCGGCGCCGCGCGCCTCGCCGTGATTCTTCGCGATATCCCCGGAGCGCTCGGAACGATGTCGGGAATCTTGGGCGCCAAGCACGCCAACATCATCAACCTGCAGCTGGTCCACCGCGACGGCAGTTTCCAGACGTTCCACCTCGACATCGAGGTCCACGACCTCGCGCACCTCCACGCAATCATTGCTGCGCTACGCGACGCCGATCCGGTCTCGAGCGTGGAGCGGATCTAGACCCGCGCAGCTTCGCGCTGGTGGCGCGCGTGAGCGTCGCCGCCCGCGAGCACTGCAAGCATGACGAGGTCGGACGCGCTGGCTGTCATCGGGGCAATCTGGACCGGGTGATCGAGCCCCAGGATGTACGGGCCGAGCACGCTCTCGCCGCCCACCGCCCTCAGCAGCTTCGCCGACAGGCTCGCCGACTGCAGTCCCGGCATGACAAGGATATTCGCCGGCCCCGAAAGCCTGCTGAATGGATAATATTGGCGCTGGTAGTCGTAATTCAGCGCAACATCGGGTGCCATTTCGCCTTCATATTCGAAGTCGACGTGGAAGCCGTCGAGGAGCGTAACCGCCTCCCGCAGCGCCTCGATATGCATTCCTGGCGGATTGCCGAACGTCGTGTAGCTGATGAACGCGACCCTTGGCTCGAGACCCATGCGCCGAGCGAAGGACGAGGCGCGCATCGCGATCGCGGCATATTGCTCCGCGGTCGGACGCTCGGTGACCGCGGTGTCGGCAAGGAGCAAGGTATGGCCCCGGCTGACGATCACGTTGATCCCGAAGGGAGTCGCACCCGCCTCGTCGTCGATGACCGTTCGGACCTGCTTCAACGACTGGCTGAAGGGGCGCGTCGTTCCGGTGATCATCGCGTCGGCTTCGCCGAGCGACAGCATTGCCGCAGCGAAATAATTGCGGTCCTGGTTGACCAATCGCTCGATCTCGCGGCGGAGCATGCCGTGTCGCTTGTGCTTCTCGTAAATATAATCCACCGCGCGGCCGACGAGCGGCGAGTTCCGGCTGTTGAGAACTTCATATTCCTTGGGGTCGTCGACGCCCATTTCTTTCAACAGCTCATAGACCTCTTCGCGTCCGACGAGCACGGGCGTTCCATAGCCCGCCTCCTTGAACGCGATCGCAGCGCGCAGGACGTTCGGCTCCTCGCCCTCGGCGAACAGGACTCGCTTGGGATTCGAACGCGCATTTTCGTACGCGAGGCTCATCACCGACACGGTCGGGTTGAGGCGAGCGCGCAGTTCCTGGCGATACGCCTCCATGTTCGCGATCGGCTTCTGCGCCACCCCGCTCTGCACGGCTGCTTCGGCAACGGCTGAAGCAACCACTTCCATCAGCCGCGGATCGAACGGTGCAGGAATGATGTAGTCGCGGCCGAAGCTCTGCGAACGCCCGCCGTAGGCGGCCGCGACTTCTTCCGGCACCGGCTCTCGCGCGAGCTTCGCAAGCGCCTCGGCAGCCGCGATCTTCATGGCCTCGTTGATCGCCGTCGCGCGCACGTCGAGCGCGCCTCGGAAAATGAAGGGAAAGCCGAGCACGTTGTTGACCTGGTTGGGAAAGTCCGACCGGCCGGTTGCAATGATCGCGTCCGGCCGCGCTTCCATGGCGTCGGGCGGCCAGATCTCGGGATCGGGGTTGGCCATGGCGAAGATGATCGGCTCCTTCGCCATCGTCTTCACCATTTCGGGCTTCAGCGCTCCTGCAGCAGAGAGACCGAGAAACACGTCCGCGCCCTCGAGCGCCTCGGCCAGCGTCTTCTTGTCGGTCTCGACCGCGTGCGCCGACTTCCACTGGTCGAGGTCGGTCCTGTCCTTCGAAATCACGCCCTTGCGGTCACACATGATCACATGATCGCCCCTGACGCCCATCCCCTTGATGAGCTCGGTGCAGGCGATCGCCGCGGCGCCGGCGCCGTTCACGACGATTTTGACGTCGCCAAGCGGGCGATGGGTGAGCAAGCAAGCGTTGATCAGCCCCGCCGCGGTGATGATCGCCGATCCGTGCTGGTCGTCGTGAAAGACCGGGATGTTCATCCGCTCGCGCAGCGTCTGCTCGATGATGAAGCAGTCCGGCGCCGCAATGTCCTCGAGGTTTATGCCGCCGAAGCTCGGCTCCAACAGCTCGACCGCGTCGATGAAGCGCTGCGCGTCCTCGGTGTTCACCTCGATATCGACGGCGTCGACATCCGCGAAGCGCTTGAACAGCACCGCCTTGCCCTCCATCACCGGTTTGGAGGCGAGCGCGCCAAGATTGCCGAGGCCGAGGATAGCAGTGCCGTTCGAAATTACGGCGACGAGATTCCCCTTAGTGGTGAAGTCGTAGGCGCAGGTCGGATTGTCGGCGATCGCACGCACCGGAACGGCGACGCCCGGCGAGTAAGCGAGGCTCAGATCACGCTGCGTCGCCATTGGCTTGGAAGCGATTATCTCGAGCTTTCCCGGCCGGCCGCGCGAGTGGAATTCGAGCGCCTCGGCTTCGGTATATTTGACGTTGCTTTCGGACATTGCGCCGCGCCTTAGCGGAGAGTTCGCAGCTGAGTCACGTGGCACCTGTGATTGCTCGATCTTCGACGATTGCTGGCTGTTCGACAGCAGGAAGACGCGGCCGGACCCGGTGAAGACGCGCCCAGCGGATTGGACGAAGTTCCAAGAGCGACCCAAAGCGGCGCCGGCACAAGGCTGAAACTCTCCAAGCGACCAAGGAATCGCTCGCCCCGTTCCGCCTTTCTGGGTACCCATCCAAGCATGGCCCGCGCCGACGCACCAACCCCGATGATGGCCCAGTACCGGCGCCTCAAGGAAGAGGCGGGGGACGCGCTGCTGTTCTACCGGATGGGGGACTTTTTCGAGCTTTTCTTCGATGATGCGAAGGTCGCGTCAGCTTGCCTCGATATCGCGCTAACCAAGCGCGGGGAGGACGCAGGCGAGCCCATCCCGATGTGTGGCGTGCCCGCTCATTCGGCCGAGTCGTACCTCGCGCGGCTGATCAAGGCCGGGCACCGGGTGGCGATCGCGGAACAGACCGAGAGCCCCGCCGAAGCGAGGAAAGCGCGAGGTTTAAAGACGCTGGTCGAGCGGGCGATCGTCCGCCTCGTCACCCCGGGTACGCTGACCGAGGAGACGCTTCTTGAATCCTCTTCCGCGAACTGGCTGAGCGCGATCGGCCGCGCGGGCGAGGAATGGGCGATTGCCGCCGCAGACATCTCGACGGGCAGGTTCGAGCTGGTGAGCTGTCGGCTCGCAGAAGTTGCAGCCGAACTTGCGCGGTTGGCCCCCGCCGAGACGATCGCCGATTCGCAGGTGCCAGGCATCGAAACCAGCGCCGGCAAGGGCGGGTTCGATAGCCTTGCCGGAGAGCGGCTCCTCAAACGCCGGTTCGGGCTAGCGACGCTCGATGGGCTGGGAACGCCCTCGCGTGCGGAATTGGCCGCGGCAGGCGGCCTCCTCTCCTATCTCGATGCGACGCAGAAAAGCGCGGGGATCCTGCTCGACGCCCCTCGCCGAGTAACCCGAAGCGCCCACATGGCGATCGATGCGGCGACGCGCGACAGCCTGGAGCTGACGCGATCCGTTGGCGGCGGAGCCAAGGGAAGCCTGGTCGGCGAAATCGACCGCTGCCAGACCGCGGCCGGACGCCGTCTCCTTTCCGAGGACATTGCAGCTCCGCTCACCGATCGCGCTGCAATAGAGGAACGGCTCGCGCTGGTTGCCTGGCTCAACGACGACGCGATCCGGCGCGAGCGCGTTCGACGAGCCCTGAAGGCGATGCCGGACTTCGCGCGCGCGCTTGCTCGGCTCGCGGCCGCCCGCGGCAGTCCGCGCGACCTTGCGCTGTTGCGGGATGGTCTCGCGGGAGCGGCGCAGCTCCGAAGCGAGCTGGAGATCGAAGCAGAGCGGCCAAGACTGCTCGATGACCTTCTGCCTCGCCTCGCCGGTCACGAAGCGCTCGTAGATCGCCTCCGGGCAGCCGTCGTCGAATCTCCCCCGATCGACGCGTCGAAGGGCGGCTACATCGCCGAGGGTTACGATCCAGCGCTCGACGCGCTGCGCGACGCGGCATCGAACGGACGCCGGGCAATTGCCGCGCTCGAAGCCAAGTACCGGGAGCAGACCGCCGTCAGCTCGCTCAAGATCCGGCACAACGCCGTGCTTGGCTATCACGTCGAGGTCTCGGTGAAGCATGCGGAGCGGCTGATGGCTCCTGACAGCGGCTTCACTCATCGCCAGACGCTCGCGGGCGTGATGCGCTTCAATTCGGCAGATCTGCACGAAGAAGCAGGTCGGGTGATCGAGGCGGGCTCCCATGCGCTCGCGGCCGAGGCGGCGCATGCCGACGAGCTGAGATCGAACGCCCTTGACGGTGCGCGGTCGATCACTGCGACGGCAGAGGCGATCGCGCGCATCGACGTCGCAGCAGGCCATGCCCATCGCGCTGCGGAGGGAAACTGGATCCTGCCGCGCCTCACCGACGAGCCATGCCTCCAAGTCGAGAGCGGTCGCCATCCGGTGGTCGAAGCGTCCCTCCAGGACGCCGGCGAAAGGTTCGTCGCCAACGATATTTCCGTCGGCCGCAACGATCGACTGTGGCTGATCACCGGTCCAAACATGGGGGGTAAGTCGACCTTCCTTCGCCAGACGGCGCTCATCGCCGTGCTCGCGCAGGCCGGCAGCTTTGTCCCCGCGGGAAAAGCGACCGTCGGTATAGTCGACCGCCTGTTCAGCCGCGTCGGCGCCTCGGACAATCTTGCCCGCGGCCGCTCGACCTTCATGGTCGAAATGGTCGAGACGGCGGCCATCCTCGCGCAGGCCACCCAAAGAAGCCTCGTCATCCTCGACGAGATCGGACGCGGCACCTCGACTTACGATGGGCTTGCGATCGCGTGGGCGGTCGTCGAGGCGATGCATGACGAGGTGAAGTGCCGGACCTTGTTCGCGACCCATTATCATGAGCTGACTCGGCTTGCTGGAAGACTCGACTGCCTCTCGCTCCATCACGTCCGTGCGCGCGAGTGGAAAGGCCAGCTCGTTCTCCTCCACGAAGTGGCGGATGGCGCCGCCGACCGCAGCTACGGAATCGCGGTTGCGAAGCTCGCGGGCCTTCCTCCAACGGTGGTTGCGCGGGCCAAGTCGGTGCTGGCCAAGCTCGAGGCTGGGCGCGATGCGACCGGCGGAATCGCCGCTGGGCTCGACGATCTGCCCCTTTTTGCCGCCGCGGCAGAGCCCGATCATGGACCCGACCCGCTCGCCGCGGCGCTCGAGGACATTGACCCCGACAGCCTGACTCCGCGCGAGGCGCTCGACCATCTATATCGACTGAAGAGATTGGCAGCCGAGCAAGGTTCATGAGCTTCCTCGAGATCGACAACCGGCGCTCGATCATCGACCGACGGGCGGTCGCGGACCGGCTGGCCGTCCTGAAGCCCGGCAAGAGGCTCGTCGGCGAAGCGACGGCGATCCTGAGGGGAGCGCTCGAATATGGCCGCGCCGAAGTTGCAAGACGCCTTACACTGGAGCCGGGCAATGGCCGCGCCGCCGCCCAGGCGACGGCATTTCTCCACGATCAGCTCGTCCGGCTCGCTTATGACTTCGTCGCCGAGCGGCTCGTCGAGGAGCGCGTGGAAGGCCTCTCGATCGTCGGGCTGGGCGGAACGGGCCGCGGCGAGATGGCCCCTTTCAGCGATATCGACCTCATGGTCCTTACGGCAAAAACGCCGACGAGTGCCCACGAACGCCTTGCCGAGGCGATGCTGCACCTTCTGTGGGACCTGAAGCTCAAGGTCGGCCATTCGATCCGCTCGGCTCCACAGCTCATCGCCCTTTCGAAAAGCGACATGACCGTTCGAACCGCATTCCTGGAAGCGCGGTGGCTGTGGGGGGACGAGAAGTTGTTCGACGCCGCGATGCGCCGCTTCCGCAAGGAGATAGTTGCCGGAAGTGCCGCGGAATTCGTCGCAGCCAAGCTTTCCGAGCGCGACGAGCGGCACGTCAAAATGGGAGACAGCCGCTACGTCGTCGAGCCGAACGTCAAGGACGGGAAGGGCGGCCTTCGCGACCTCCACGCGCTCTATTGGATCGGGAAATATGTCCATGGAGTGGGAAAGCCCGCCGACCTCGTCGGAGCGGGCCTCCTGACCGCGGCCGAGTTCCGCAGGTTCGACCGCGCCGAGCGCTTCTTCTGGGCGGTTCGCTGCCATCTCCACCTCCTGGCCGGCCGCGCCGAGGAGCGGCTCAGCTTCGACTATCAGCGGCAGATCGCCGAAATCATGAACTATGCCGACCGGCCGGGAAAGTCCTCGGTCGAGCGCTTCATGCGGTTCTACTTCCTCAATGCGAAGACGGTTGGCGACTTGACTGGCCTGTTCCTCGCGCAGCTCGACGAGCAACTCGGCAAGAAGGGCTTCCGCTTTGCACTTCCGACCATAAGGCGGCGCCCCAAGCGGCTTGGCGGCTTCGTACTCGACCGCGGGCGCATCGCGCTTCCCGCCGACGACTTCTTCCGCGCCGATCCCGTTCGGCTCCTCGAGCTATTCGCGCTTGCAGCGCGCGAGAAACTCGAAATTCACCCGACGGCGATGCGCGCCGCGACCCGCGACGCGGTGCTGATCGACCGCCGCGTTCGACATGACGAGCGCGCCAACGAGCTCTTCCTCGAGGTTCTCACTTCGATGAACCATCCGGAGCTCGTCTTGAGGTGGATGAACGAGGCCGGTGTATTCGGGCGGTTCGTTCCCGATTTCGGTCGCGTCGTCGCCCAGATGCAGTTCGACATGTACCATCATTATACGGTGGACGAGCATTCGATCCGGGCGCTCGGCCTGCTCGCCGCGATCGAGCGCGGCGAACTTAAGAAGGATCACCCAATTTCGACCGCGATCTTCCGGCAGATCGCTTCGCGGCGGGTTCTCTATGTCGCTGTCCTCCTGCACGACATCGCGAAGGGCCGAGGCGGCGACCACAGCATGATCGGCGCGGAAATCGCGCTGAAGCTCGCGCCAAGGTTCGGGCTTGATCCAGCCGAAACCGAGACTGTCTCCTGGCTAGTGCGCCACCACTTGCTGTTGTCATCGACCGCCTTCAAGCGCGACCTGGCCGATGCCAAGACGATCGAGGATTTCGCACGCCAAGTGCAAAGTCCCGAACGGCTCCGTCTCCTCCTGATCCTGACAGTCGTCGACATTCGCGCGGTCGGACCGGGCGTCTGGAACGAGTGGAAGCGCACTCTTCTTCGAACTTTGTTCGAAGCGGTCGAGGAGCGCTTGCGGCTCGGCCACAAACAGCACGGCCGCAGCGAAATCGTCGATTCGCGTCAGAAAGAGCTTGCCGACGCGCTCGGCTGGAAAGCGAGCGCTGTCAGGGCGCACGCGCGGCGTCTGTCGGACAGCTATTGGGTTGCCGAGCCGCTCGCCTGGCAGGTCGCAAATGCGAAGCAGGTGGCCGAGGCCGGAGCGCACATCGGCGAGGCACCGCCGAGCGTGGTCGTCGATGACGACGGGGAGAGCGGAGCGACGCGCGTCAGCGTGTTCACGCCCGATCGCGAAGGCCTGTTCTACCGCCTATGCGCTGGCCTCGCTTCGGCAGGAGCGAACATTATCGATGCTCGAATCCACACTACCAGAGACGGCATGGCGCTCGACAATTTGCTCGTGCTGGACGGGCGCGGCCAGCCTTATCGCGACCGACGGCAACGCACGCGCCTCGCAAAGGCTCTGGAGACTGCGCTCGCCAGCGTCGATGCGCCGCCCCTGCCTTCAGCCGAGCCGGCCCGGCGGACGACCGCCTTCGACGTGGCGCCGTCGGTGGCAATCGCCGAGCGTGCATCGACGCGGACCACCGTGGTCGAAGTGAATGCCCGTGATCGTCCGGCGCTTCTCGCCGCGCTGGCCGCCGCGATCCACCAGTGCGGCGACACGATTCACTCGGCGCACATCGCGACGTACGGCGAGCGCGCGGTCGACGTGTTCTACGTCACTGCACCTCAAGGTACGAAGCTGAGCGGCGACCAGATCGACGAGCTCCGCGCGCGCCTCCTCGAGGCCGCGCGCGAACCCAGAAGGGCAAAGGCCGCCTAGCTGGCCGCTCCGCGCTCGCCGCGCTCGGTTGGTGCCGGCGGCGGCGGCGGCGGTGGAGGTGCCGGCTGCTCGAGGACCGGCGGAGGCGGAGGCGGTGGCGGCGCCACGTAGGGCGGCGGGGCAGCGCGCTCGAAATCGAACTTGCCGCGCAGGGTCAGCCCGAAGGTCCTCGGCTCGGCGAGGAACGCGCCGTAGAGCTGGGTCGCTCGCGGATAGAAGCCTGCCTCAACGCCGCGCGTCGTCCCGCTGCCCTGGATGGGGGCATCGAACGCAACCTGCGAATAGGTCTTGTCGAACAGGTTCTGAGCCCAGACCTCTACGCCCCATCGACCATCCGGCCCCTCGATGCCGACGCGAGCATTGACGACCGCGAAGGCGTCCTGCGTCTTCTCGATGTCGAGGTCGGAGCCCGTATCGAACTTGCTCATGTAGCGGACGTCGCCATAGATCAGGCCATGAATGCCGCCGCTTCCGATCGGCGGAGTCCAGGCTGCCGAGCCGGTGACGGTCCATTTCGGCGCGTTCGAAATCTGACGGCCTGGCAATTGGAACAATGCGTTCGTCAGCGGCTTGCCATTCGCGCCCACGAGATTGTCGCGATATTTGACGTTGGCCATCGTCACGCCGGCGTTGACCGCAAGGTCACGCATGGGGTGGGTGAAGGCCTCGAGTTCGAAGCCCACGTCCTTGACGCCGGCGCGAGTGTCGCCGGTGCACGCACCGCTCAACGGACTGTTGTCGCTGTCCTTTCCGCCGAGGTCATCCTTGCAGCTGTTGATGTTCTCGACGACGAAGTTGAGGCCGTTGAAGGTGTTCAGCTGGAAGTTCCTGAACAGCTGGTGGAACACGGCGAAGTTCACGTCGATCCAGCTGCCGTTATACTTGGCGCCGAGTTCGAGCGCGTCGTTCGTCTCAGCCTTGAACTCGAGGTCCGCCCCCGACGCGACGATCCCGCCACAATTGGGCTGAAGAGTGCTGACGCAGACCGCGCCGCTGCCCGAGGTCGCCGGGTTGGTTTGAGGGGCATTGGCGCGGAACAGGGCCGAGCGGTCGAGGTTGAAGCCGCCTGCCTTGTAGCCGTGCGAATAGCTCGCATAGGTAAGTAGCCGGTCCATGGGCTTGTAGCTCAGCACCACCGTCCCCGAGAGCTTGTTCTCGCTGTGCGTATCGCTGATGCCGAAAGCGCCGCCGGGTGTCGGGATCCCTGGGATGACGCAGGGAAGCTGCTGCAACCCAGCGAACGGCGACGCTGAAATGATATCGCAAATGAGGCTGTTGTCACTGAAGTCGGCATTCAGCTTCTTGCGCTCGTGCGTATAGCGCGCGCCAAGCGTCAGCTTGAGCTGCTCCGTGATCGAGATGATGTCGTGGGTGAAAAGCGCCCAGTCGTCCGATTTCTGGTTGTAGAGGTCATCGAGGCCAGTGCCGTTCATCGACAGCCCCGGGTGCCCGAGCAGCGTCGCAATGTTGCTAAAACCGCTGTTGTTGAACGGCGGCGCGCCGAAATTCACGATACCGAAGGGCGGGCCTAGGTTGATCGGGACGCCGGCGAACGCAGCGAGCGCGGGTGCATTTGCTCCGACGAGCGGCAGCAGGGCGCTCGCGAGTTGCTTGTTGAAGCAGGTCGCCGATCCAGGTGTCAGCAGCGTCGCCTGGCCGGTCGCCCCGGCGAAATTCGCCGCGACCAGGCAGTTCGCGTAGCGGTCGTAGTCGTTGCCGTAGGAGAGATTGTCGGCAACCTGGAGCTTCTCGTTGGCGTAATAGCCGCCGATCAGCCAGTCGAGGCGGTTGTTGAAGGCGTCGCCTTGGAGCCGAAGCTCTTCGCTGAACGTCTTGAACTGATTGTAGGAGCCGCCGTCGCTGTCGCGGTAGAGGATGTCGAGATTGTTGAAGTCGGCGTCCTGCCCGCGAGTATATTTGTCGTAGCGATAGGCAGTTATCGAGGTCAGCTCCGCCCCTCCAAAATCGTAGACCGCCTCGCCCGAGATGCCCCAGTCCTTGACCCTGCTGTCGTAGTCGCGACCCGGAGTGATGGACGTTTTCCTCTCGTCGGGGTCATCGTTGATGATCCCGCCCAATCCCATTTCGATGGCCTTGATGGTCGAAGGCGCGAGCGTCACTCCGCCGCCACCCGTCGCGACGACGTCGTGCGCGGGCAGGAACACTGCGCCGCAGCACTCCTCGTCGCGGTGGGTGTAGTCGCCCACCAGCCGGAAGGAGAAATCGGCGTTAGGCTGGAAGAGTATTTGCCCGCGCGTCATCCACCGGTCGCGGTCGTTGAGTTTGCGTCCGGAAACCACGTCCTTGAGAAAACCGTCGCGCTTCACCCAGACGGCATCGAGGCGTGCGGCAATGGTGTCGCTCAAGGGGCCGGTAACGCTCGCCTGTGCGCGCCAGTAATTGAAGTTGCCGAAGTCGAGCTGCCCGCCCACCTCGGGCGTGAACCGCGGCTTGGCTGTGATGATCGAGATGAGGCCTGCCGACGTGTTTCGGCCAAACAAAGTGCCCTGGGGACCCCGCAGGACCTCGATTCGGTCGAGCGGTCCCAAGTCGGTGAGCGCCATGCCGGCACGAGCCCGATAAACGCCGTCGATAAAGACGCCCACCGATCCTTCGAGGCCGGGGTTGTCGCCAACGGTGCCGATGCCGCGGATGCGCGCAACGGCGGCTCCGCCTTCGGACGTGGTTGACGAGACAAGGAGCGATGGAGAGACCTGGTTCAGCTGCCGGATGTCGGTTGCGCCCGTATATTGGAGCTGCTGGGCAGTGACCGCGCTGACCGCCATTGGCACGTTCGAAAGGGCTTGGTTACGCCTCGTCGCAGTGATGACGATCTCGCCCTCGCCGAC
Organism: Sphingomonas sp.; assembly: GCA_045810725.1. Taxonomy (GTDB): domain Bacteria; phylum Pseudomonadota; class Alphaproteobacteria; order Sphingomonadales; family Sphingomonadaceae; genus Sphingomicrobium. Next base: position 11,655 of record JBJMVK010000079.1, read on the forward strand.
AGGCTGCGGCGCCTCGCTCTGCGCAGCAGCGTCCTGCGTAGAGCCGGGAGCCGGTTGGCCTGAGTCAGTGGAAGCCGAGGTTTCTGCGAACGCCGGAGTGGTAACGGCGAACAGCCCCGCCGAAAGCAGCCACGCGGACTTGCGGATCATGTCTGTCTCTCCCCCAGGAGCGCTGCCGCGCCCGGTCCGGAAAGACGCTAATCCCGAAACTGCGGTCAATGGAAGCGATTGCGTCAGCGCAACGACAACAATGCCGTGAGGCTGCAGCAATTCGGCAACAGCAGTGTAAGTAAGATGCGCGCCTACTTCGGCGCGAGCACCATCAGCATCTGGCGGCCTTCCATGCGCGGATGCGCTTCGACCTTGGCCATTTCTGAAGTCTGCTCCTGAACTCGGCGAAGCACGGCCATGCCGAGTTCGCCATGCGCCATCTCGCGACCGCGGAAGCGCATGGTGACTTTCACCTTGTCCCCTTCCTCGAGGAACTCGAACACCTTCTTCATCTTGGTGTCATAGTCGTGGTCGTCGATGTTCGGACGCATCTTGATCTCCTTGATCTCCTGCGTCTTCTGCTTCTTGCGCTGCTCGGCGGCCTTCTTCTGAGCTTCGTACTTGAATCTGCCGATATCAAGGAACTTGGCGACCGGCGGGTCGGCGTTCGGAGAAATCTCGACGAGATCGAGTCCCACCGACTGCGCCTGCTCGAACGCTTCGCGCGTATACATCACGCCCAAATTCTCGCCGTTTTCATCGATGACGCGAACTTTCTGCGCCTGGATGAATTCGTTGTAGCGGGGGCCGCTCATCGGCGGCGGGGGCGCCATTCCTCGGCGCGGATAGGGCGGTGGTATAGCAGCGTCTCCAATGGTTGTCGGTAGGGTGCAATTAGGCACTCGCGCGGACGATGGAAAGTCCGCGTGAAGAAATGTGAGTCTTTTTTGCAGTGCCTGTGTCGGACTTGCTCCAGGCCTATGCCGCGCGAAGGTCTGGAGGCACAGCCTCGTCGCGCATCATGGCGATGGCCTCATCGAGGTCCATCACGACCTGCCGCTCCTCGGAGCCAAGGCGCCGGATCGCCACCGTTCCTTCCTCTGCCTCGCGCTTGCCCACGACGAGCAGCAGCGGAACTTTTGCGAGGCTGTGCTCGCGAACCTTGTAGTTGATCTTCTCGTTGCGAAGGTCCGTCTCGATCCGGATGCCCGCAGCCTGAAGCTTCGCGCTCACTTGATCGGCATAATCGTCGGCATCCGACACGATCGTCGCAACGACCGCCTGAACGGGGGCCAGCCAGAGAGGCAGCTTCCCGGCATAATGTTCGATGAGGATGCCGATGAACCGCTCGTACGAGCCGAAGATCGCACGATGGAACATGATCGGGCGGTGCTTCTGCCCGTCCTCGGCGATATAGGTTGCATCGAGACGGTCAGGGAGGACGCGGTCGGACTGGATCGTTCCGACCTGCCAGGTGCGGCCGATCGCATCGGTCAAATGCCATTCGAGCTTGGGGGCGTAGAAGGCGCCCTCGCCGGGAAGCTCCTCCCAGCCGAATTCCTCTGTCGCCATTCCGGCTGCGACGACGGCGTCTCGAAGCTCGCCTTCCGCCTTGTCCCAATCCTCGTCGGTGCCGTACCGCTGTTCGGGACGCAGCGCGAGCTTCACCGAATATCTCGGGAAGCCAAGGTCCCTGTATACCCGGTCGGCAAGCTCACAGAACGCGCGCACCTCTTCCGCGATCTGGTCTTCGCGGCAGAAGATATGGGCGTCGTCCTGCGTGAACTGCCGCACGCGCATCAGGCCGTGCAGGGCCCCGTGCGGCTCGTTGCGATGGCAGCAGCCATTCTCGTACAATCTTAGCGGCAGGTCGCGATAGCTCTTGATGCCCTGCTTGAAGATCAGGATGTGCGCTGGGCAGTTCATCGGCTTCAGCGCCATCAAGTCGGCACCGCCCGACAGGATCGGCGCGTCGTCCTCGGTCGAGGGTATCTCGTCCGGAACGACGAACATGTTCTCGCGATACTTGCCCCAATGGCCGCTCTTCTCCCACTGCCGGGCGTCCATCAGCTGGGGCGTCTTCACCTCGAGATAGCCCGCTTCGTCGATCCGGCGACGCATGTAAGCCTCGAGCTCACGCCAGATCATATAGCCCTTGGGGTGCCAGAAGATGGAGCCGTGCGCCTCGGCTTGAAGATGGAACAGGTCCATCTCGGCACCGAGCTTGCGATGGTCGCGCTTGCCAGCTTCCTCGAGCCGGACGAGATATTCGTCGAGCTGCTTTTTATTAAGCCAGGCGGTGCCGTAAATCCGGCTCAGCATCGGATTCTTGGGATTGCCGCGCCAGTAAGCGCCCGAGACCCTTGTCAGCTTGAACGAATTGGGGTCGAGCTTCCCGGTGGAGGCGAGGTGCGGCCCGCGGCAGAGGTCGATCCAGGCCTGTTCACCATCCCCGGTGCGATACATGGTGATGGTCTCGCCCTCGGGAAGCTCCATCACCCATTCGGCCTTGAACGCCTCCCCTTGTTTCTCGAAGAAGGCGCGGACCTCCTCGCGCGTCCATATCTCCCGGATGAGCGGCATGTCGGCCGAAATGATGCGACGCATTTCCTCTTCGATCCGCGGCAGTTCCTCCTCGGTGAAGGGCCCGTGCTCTTGGGTCGGCGCAAAGTCGTAATAAAAGCCGTCGTCGGTCGCTGGACCGAAGGTGATCTGGGTTCCCGGGTAGAGGTTCTGGACCGCCTCGGCGAGGATGTGCGCATAGTCATGGCGAACGAGCTCGAGCGCGTCCGCCTCATCGCGCGACGTAATCAGGGCCAGCTGAACGTCGCCCTCGAACGGACGCGTGATGTCGCGCACTTCGCCGTTGATTCGGGCGGCGAGCGCCGCCTTTGCGAGTCCCGGCCCGATCGCCGCGGCAACGTCCGCTGGGGTCGAGCCCTCGGGCATCTCCTTCACAGAGCCGTCGGGCAGCGCGATTTTGAACATCTTGGTCATTGGGGACGCCATGTAGCGATGCGCCGACAGCCGCTCAACCACCGGGGCGGAGGCCGAATGGGATTGAAGCATGTACGCTCTCGAACGCGCCAGGGCAGGCTCTCAGGAGAGCAAGAAGGGCGAGCAGCCCCGCAGTAAAGGGTGCTTGACATCAGTCCCTGTCGAATGTAAAGCACCCTTGTCTTAGAGACAAAGGAGCTTGACGCATGTTCGCTGCAAAGCAGAGGGACTTCACCCCCGCTCAACGCGCCCACGTTCGTAGAACCTTGTGGCTGCTGCTCGTCTACGCCTTGATCCTCCCGCCCTTGGTCTGGATCCGAGCGAACACGGCGGTGGCTGGCTCTATCCCGCTCTTGATGGCGGTTGTCGCATCCCTCCCGGTGCTCGGCATTTTTGCAAGCTGGGGCCGTTACCTTTCGGACGAGCGCGATGAGTACCACCAGGCGCTAACCTTGCGTCGCAATGCGATCGCGACGAACGCCACGATGGGCGCGGCGGTCGTATGGGGCTTTCTCCAGGCGTTCGGGGTGATGCCGCTGATCGAGGCCTATTGGATTCCGTTCATCTGGGTCGTCATCCAGGGCGCTTTTGGATGCATGGCCCTGTTCTCGCGCGACGAGCCCGGCGCTTGAACGATTTCACTCTCGACGAAGGAGTTCCTCGAATGCTCCCGAACCCCGCGATGAAGCGCTACAACACACGCATGATCAGGCTTTGTCTGGTCTACGCAGCCTTCCTCTTGGTGGCGATCTACAGCTTCAGCCATCACCTTGTCGGCGGTCCGGCGGCTTATGTCGTGGCTATGCTCCCCGCCCTTCCGATCATCGGTGTTTTCGCGAGCGTCGGGCGCTACCTCGTCGAGGAAGCCGACGAATATCTAAGGATGCTGATGATCCGCCAGACCCTATGGGCGAGCGGCTTAGCGCTGAGCCTGGCGACGATCTGGGGCTTCCTGGAAAGCTTCGATCTCGTCGGTCACATCGATTCCTATTATGTCGCGGTCCTGTGGTTCCTGGGCCTTGGTGTCGGCGCGGTCATGAACAGGCTGACGCTTGGCTCAACGGTGAAATGCTGATGGAGAACCGTCTTCGGATCCTGCGCGCCGAGCGCAGCTGGAGCCAGCAGGACCTTGCGGAACGGCTCGAAGTTTCGCGCCAGAGCGTCAATGCGATCGAGACCGGTAAATATGATCCCTCGCTCCCGCTCGCCTTCAGGATCGCCGAGCTGTTCGATCTTGCGATCGAGGAGATCTTCGTCTCGCCCGCGAGGCACAGCTCGAAGGCGATCTAGGCGGTTTCCACCCGCCCCAACGCCTCATCGATGATCGCCTCGGCACGCATGAAGAGCTCAGTTTCGATGACCACTCCCGAAGCCGATGCATTCTCCTCGACCTGGCTCGGACGCGAAGCGCCGATAATCGCCGATGCGACGTTGGGTTCGCGAAGCACCCAGTCGAGCGCAAACTGCGGCAACGTCAGGCCGGCCTCCTGGGCGATGGGTTTCAGGCGCTGGACCGCGCGAAGGACGCCCGGCTCCATCAGCCGGTCCATGAACCCGCCCATCTCGTCGCTTGCCGCGCGCGAGTCCCGCGGTGGCGGCTGGTCGGGATCATATTTGCCGCTGAGAACGCCTTGGCCGAGCGGCGACCAGACGATCTGCGAAATTCCGTTCGCGGCGCACAGCGGAATGACCTCGTCCTCCGGCTCGCGCCACAGCAGCGAATATTGCGGCTGGCTTGAAACGAATTTGGTGAAATGCCCGCTGCCCGCAAGATCGATCGCCGCCTGGATCCGCTCCGCGGGCCATTCCGAAAAACCGATGTAACGCGTCTTGCCGCTCTCGACGGCGCGGGTCAGTGCTTCCATCGTCTCTTCGAGCGGCGTGTCCCAGTCGTAGCGATGGCATTGGTAGAGGTCGACATGATCGGTCTGGAGGCGCTTCAGCGACGCGTCCAGCTGCTTTTCGACCTGCTCTCGGGATAATCCGCGATCAGTCGCCGTCATTGGAAAATAGAGCTTGGTCGCGAGTACGTAGGAACTGCGCGCACGCCCCTTCAGCGCTTCCCCGAGGAAGGTTTCCGCCGCGCCCCGTCCGTAGACATTGGCCGTGTCGATGAAGTTGATGCCTTGGTTGAACGCTTCTTCGAGGCACGCACGCGCTTTCTCGGCTTCAACCCCAACACCGTAGGTGAGCCACGAGCCAAGCGAAATGTCGGACACTTCCAGGTCGCTGTCGCCGAGCTTTCGATATTTCATGCGCGCCTCCTTCCAAGCGGATGAGACAACCAGCGCCAGGGCGGCGCCGTTCCGCCCGCATTGCGCTTTCACGTTCAAGCTGGGAAGAGCCCCCCGCGATGGTGGGCGAGTTGAAGCGCGTCGAGGGAATTCGGGCAGCGGGCCACGAATTAAGGACAACAATCCGCGACCTGCTCGCCTGATGAGTGCGCCCGAGCTCCAGAATTTCGACTTCGAAGGCCGGCGGATCGCCTGCCGGCTGCGCGAGGGCGGCTCCCCGACCCTGATTTTTTTGCCGGGCTACGCCTCGGACATGGAGGGATCGAAGGCTGTCGCGCTCGACTCGTTGGCGCAGGAGCGCGGAATTTCGATGCTTCGGCTCGATTATTCGGGGACGGGATCAAGCGGCGGGAACTTCGAAGAAGGAACTCTCGGCCGCTGGCTTAAGGAGGCTCTCGCAGCGATCGATCGCCTGACCGAGGGGCCGATCATCGTCATCGGGTCATCCATGGGGGGATGGATCGCTCTTCACCTCGCTCTTCTTCGGCCCGAGCGAGTGAGAGCGCTCGTCGGGATCGCCGCCGCTCCTGACTTCACGCATTGGGGTTTCTCCGAGGACCAGAAGGCTGCGCTGCAACACCAGCCAAGGATCGAAGAACCCAATCCCTATGGGCCCGAGCCGCGGGTCTTCACGCGAGAATTCTTCGAATCGGGCGAACGGCTCCGGTTGCTCGACGAGGAAGTCGCCGTCGACTGCCCCGTGCGCCTGCTTCACGGCGACATGGACAAGGAGGTGCCGCTCGAGATCGGCTTCCGGCTGATGCGACGGCTCCGTTCATCCGATGTCCAGCTGCGAGTCCTCAAAGGCGGCGGCCATCGCTTGTCGGAACCACATGAGATCCGCGCGATCCTGAATACCGTCCAAGCCCTCTTGGAGCCCTTAGCTTGATCCTTCTCCTTGCCGCCGCCCTAGCTGCCGCCCCGCCGTCGACCGTCGGCCCTTGCCCGAACCTAGTCACAACCGGCGCAATGGTTTGCCGGGCGCTGGCGGCTGAAAGGGGCGGCGATCACGCAGGCGCTGCCCAGGCGTTCGAAGAAGCAGCGAAGGCGTCGTCAGACAAGGACCCGAAAACGACGCGCATGTATGCGGCGGCCGGCAACCTTTGGATCGCCGCGAACCAGCCCGGGAAGGCCGCGCTCGACCTCGACAAGGCGCTGGCAATGCCGGGGCTCGAGGCCGAGCAGCGGGGCGAGGCGCTGCTCGACCGAGCCCGTGCCGCCGAGGCCCAAAACGATCTCAAGACCGCCCGGGCGAAGGCGAACGAAGCTGCCCAGACGATCTCTGCAGATCCCTTCTACTGGTATTTCTCGGCCGCGCTCGCGATCCGAGAAAACGATTCGGCGACTGCGCAAATGGCGATAGGGAAGGCGCTTACGCTTGCTCCCTCGGACCCGACCATCCTGTTCGAAGCCGGCCATGTCGCCGACATCATGGGCGACGACGACAAGGCAAGGAGCTACTGGATGCGCGCGGCCGGAAACGACCCTCACGGCGAGACGGGCCGGGCAGCGGCGAAGGCCGTGGAGATGCTCGGCGTCACCCCGACCGTGACGAGCACTCCGGCAAAGCCGAAGTAACGCCGAGCGAGGCTCCTAACCGAGGTCGTAATCGACCGTGGTGACCACTCGGACCTTCTGGAACGGCGAACTCCCGCCCGAAGAGCCGCAGTCGTCGCACTCCTCGCCGTCGCGGGCGCCGACCGAGAAATATCCCTGGCTTGCCGTCTTGATTTTCCCGACCCCGGCTCCGCTATCGCGGGCGAATTGCTCGGCGCTGAGGCGCGCGTTCTTGGTTGCCTCGGCAATCATCTGGGGCTTCAGCGCATTCAATCTCGTGAACGTATAGCTGGTATTGCTCCCCGAGAGCTCGACGCCTGACCGGAGCAGCTCCGCCTGGCGAGTATAAGCGCGGCGCACTTTCATCACATCGTTTGTGCGCAGCTGGATCGAGCGGCGAACGACGAGCATCTGCGGCCCGACCGGCCTTCCGGCGTTGTCGCGTTGCTGCTCGCGGCTCAGGGTCACGTCCAAATCCGTCACTTCATCTGCCCTGAATCCGGAGCGCTGAAAGAATGCTCGAACGGCGCGCGCCTGCTCGTCGACCGACTGCTGGACCGAACCAAGATCGGCCCCTTGGTGCGAGAAGTCGACCGACCAGGTCGCGAGGTCGGCGGTAACGTCGCGTTCCGCAACGCCGCGTACCGTCACGGAGCGGTGCTCCGCCATCTTCGATCGGCGCAGCCCGTCACCGAGTGCGTAGCCGCTGGTCGTGAGACCCACGGCAAAAATCGCCACCGCGCCGAGGAGGACCGCGCGGCTGTCCTGCAGCTTCTTGATCATGGGATGAAAACCCGTGCGTTCGTCCGCATATACGAGCAGCCACCGGTCACGATCGCCGGTCAGGGCTACGACGAACCGTGCATTTATAGCGACGAATCGAGCGAAGTGAAATGAGATTCCTGCATTCGATGGTCCGAGTGTCCGATCCCGAAGCGACTGTTGCATTCTTTCAACTATTGGGCCTCGAGGAGCGACGCCGGATGGACAATGAAACTGCCCGCTTCAGCCTGATCTTCCTCGGCGTTCCGGGGGACGATGGCGGCGAGGTCGAGCTCACCTGGAACTGGGACGAGAGCGGCTACGACGGCGGCCGCAATTTTGGCCATCTCGCATTCGAGGTCGATGACATCTACGAGACCTGCCGCCGGCTCATGGAGGGCGGCGTCACGATCAATCGACCGCCGCGTGACGGGCGGATGGCCTTCGTTAGAAGTCCGGACAACATTTCTGTCGAGCTTCTGCAGAAGGGTTCGGCATTCGCGCCTCAGGAGCCCTGGGCTTCCATGCCGAACAGCGGCCAATGGTAGGCTGGGGAGATCGCCGGTTAATCGAGCTGGTCGGGACCGAGCACCCGATCATCCAGGCGCCGATGGCCGGCGCAGGCGACGCTGATCTCTGTATCGCGGCAATGCGGGGCGGCGCTCTGGGGTCATTGCCCTGCGGAATGCTTTCTCCTCGCGAGGTGCGCGACCAAGTCGCGAAAATCCGCTCGCGCACGAGCGCTCCCTTCGCGCTCAATTTCTTCTGCCACTCGATGCCTCGAGACGTGGACGACAGCTCCTGGCGAGCCCTCCTCGAGCCTTACTACCTGGAATTCGACGTGGAGCCTGGAAACGGCGGCGCCATGCGCCTGCCTTTCGACGCAGAAATGTGTGGCGTCGTTGAAGCCCTTCGACCTCCCGTCGTCACCTTCCATTTCGGCCTTCCTGAACAGTCGCTTCTTCAGCGCGTGAAAGCCATGGGCTCAATCGTGATAGGCAATGCAACCGATGTCGAAGAAGCGTGCTGGCTCGCCGAGCGCGGCCTCGATGCCATCGTCGTCCAAGGGTTCGAAGCGGGAGGACATCGAGGGCACTTCCTTGGTTCCGAGCCCGACGCGGCTCTCGGCCTGTTTGCTCTGATCCCGCTGGTGGCCGCTGCAGTCTCGGTTCCATTGATCGCCGCCGGTGGCGTCAGCGGCGGGCGCGGCATCGCAGCTGCGCTGGCACTCGGGGCGAGCGGAGTGCAGCTTGGAACCGCTTATCTGCACAGTCCCGAAGCTACGATCAGCGCCGCTCACAGGGAACGGCTTCGAGAAGGCGAAACTCGCTTCACCAACCTGTTCACGGGCGGTCTGGCGCGAGGATTAAGCGGCCGCCTCATGAATGATCTTGGTCCGGTGCGCGAGGAAGCGCCGCCCTACCCGCTTGCAAGCGGGGCACTCGCGCCGATCCGGGCCGCTGCGGAAAAGAAGAATGACTATGGCTTTTCCCCCATGTGGGCCGGACAGGCGGCACCCACGGGCGAAGCCCTGCCGGCGGCCGAACTCACGAGGAAGCTCGCGGCGGACGCGCTGGCGATCATCGAGCGAGAAGCCTAGGAGCCTCGTGGTGGAAATCGTTCCGGTCCCTGCCTTCAGCGACAATTACATCTGGCTCGTCCACGATCCGCAGAGCGGTCAAACCGCGGTTGTGGACCCGGGCGATGCAAGCCCGGTTCTCATCGAAGCCGAGCGGCGATCCTGGACCATCGACCAGGTCTGGAACACGCACTGGCATCCCGATCACACCGGCGGCAACCTCGCGATCAAGGAGGCAAGCGGCGCCCTTGTCTCGGGACCAGCAGGAGAAGATATCGCCGGGCGCGACATAGCGCTCCGCGAAGGTGGCGAGGTGAGGCTTGGGAAGCATGTCGGCCGCGTCATCGAGGTTCCTGGCCACACCCTCGGCCATATAGCGCTTATCTTCGAGGAGGATCAGGTCGCTTTCGTCGGCGACACTTTGTTCGCCATGGGCTGCGGGCGACTGTTCGAAGGAACGCCGCAGCAGATGTACCGATCGCTCCAGCGCCTCGCACAATTGCCAGGGGACATGCGTCTTTACTGCGCCCACGAATATACGCTCGCCAACGCGCGCTTCGCTGCCCACGCGGAGCCTGGGAACGAGGCCATTGCCGGACGCCTTGCCGAGGTGCAGGCGCTTCGCGCCGAAGGTCGGATCACGGTTCCCACCAGCGTTGCGCAGGAACGTGAAACCAATCCTTTCGTTCGCTCCACTAACGTGGAGGAATTCGCGCAACGCAGGGCCGCGAAAGACAGCTTTCGTTCATGAACGGAATGCTTTCGGGACGCCTGCGAAATGTTTGAGGAGGTCAAGATGCGTCGCATGTCTCTCCTGATCGCGGGAACGATTCTCGCGTCCTGCACGACGGCGCCGCCGCCGCCGTCGGCCAGCATGCGCACCGCGAGCGGGCAGCGCGCTTATGAGACTCTGATCGCCGGCAAGGTCGCGGGTGCGCCGATGAACTGCCTCCCGACCTATCACCAGAACGACATGTCGGTAATAGACGGTCAAAGCGTCGCCTTCAGGTCAGGGACAAGGACGGCCTATCTCGTTCGATTCACTCCAGGCTGCGAGCTTTTGGATGCTGGCCACTATGCGCTTCTGTCGCGCCAGTTCGGCGGGACCCAGCTCTGCCGCGGCGATATCCAGCAGGTCGTGGACATCACCAACCGAATGACCGTCGGAAGCTGCACCGTTGCCGACATCATACCTTATTCGAGGCCGTGAGGGGCGCCTTCGAGCGGCTACTTGGGGTAGAGCGCTTCGAGGCGATCGCCGTAGATTTTCGAAATGACGTGACGTCGGATCTTCATCGAGGGCGTCAGTTGCTCGTTGTCGATACTGAACGGCTCGTCGGCGACGATGAACCGCCGTACCTTCTCCACCACTGAAAGGTCCGCGTTCACCCGGTCGAGCGCAGACTGCAATTGCTGCTGGAGATCCGGCGCCCTGGCAATCTCGGGATCGGGTACAAGCAATGCGACGAGATGCGGGCGGCGATCGCCATAGACCATCGCCTGCGCGATCTCGTTCTGCAGGGTGAGCATCCCCTCGACGCGCTGCGGCGAGACATTGTCACCCTTGTCATTGACCAGAATATCCTTCTTGCGGTCGGTAATCTTGATCCGGCCCTTCTCGTCGAAATGGCCGACGTCGCCGGTCGCAAGCCAGCCGTCGCGAAGCACGCGTTTGGTCTCTTCCTCGTTGCGCCAGTATCCGTGCATCACGAGTTCGCCGCGGACGAGGATCTCGCCGTCCTGCGCAATGCGCACTTCGGTGTTCTTGATCGGCGGTCCGACGGTATCGAGCCTGATTCCGGCGCTCGGCCGGTTGCATGCGAGCACCGGACCGGTTTCCGTCTGACCATATCCCTGAAGGAAGGTGATCCCCAAAGACTCGAAGAAGAGCCCCACTTCCGGGTTGAGCGGAGCGCCGCCCGAGACCCAGGCCTTCTGGCGCTTACCTATCTTCGCGCGGACTTTCTTGCGCAGGGTCAGTGAAAGAATGCCGTGCATCGGAAGGTCCCACGGCTTCAGCTTGCCTTGTGCTCTGTCGCTCCCGATCTTCAGCGCGCGCATCATCAGATATTTTGAGATGCCCCCCTGGGTTTCGATCGATTTCATGATCCGCGTGCGCAGCATCTCGAAGAGCCGGGGCACGACGACCATGATCGTGGGTTGGACTTCCTCGATGTTCGAGGCGAGCCTTTCGAGGCTCTCGGCGTAATAGATCTGCGCGCCCAAGGCGACCGGGAAGTGCTGCCCTCCCGTATGTTCATAGGCGTGGCTCGCCGGAAGGAAGGACAGGAAGATCTCGTCATCCCAGCCGAAGTCCGTCGAAATGACATCCGTGCAGCCCTCCAGATTATGGAGGATCGCGCCGTGATGCTGCCGCACCCCGCGTGGAGCGCCGCCGGTGCCGCTCGTGTAGATGAGGCACGCGAGCGTGTCCCGGCCGACTTTCGCGGCCTCCCTTTCGAGCGCCTCGACGTCGGCGTCCTCGGAAGCGAGCTTCGACCAGGAATGGCAGCTCACCCAGTCCGGAGCCTGCAGCGACTGAAGCGGCTCGATCGCGATGACATGGTGGCACTCGTTCGTCGTCAGAACGGCGGGAACCAGGTTCTTCGCCAGTTTCTGGCTCGAGACGATGACCGCCTTAGCGCCTGAATTTTCGAGAATATGCGAGTGATCGCGCGGAGTGTTCGTGGTGTAGGTGGGAACCGTCACGCAGCCGGCCGCCATGATCGCGAGGTCAGAGATCAGCCATTCGGGCCTATTCTCACTGACCAGCGCGACACGATCCCCTCGATCGAGGCCGATCCGCCTTAGCGCGGCTGCCAGCGAGGCGACCTGCCGCGCCGCCTGTGTCCAGCTGATCGATCGCCATTCTCCCTCGTGCTTAGACCACAGGAAAGGCGCCTCGCCCTTCTCCGCGGCGCGCCTCAGGAAAAGTGCGACGAGGTTTTCAAACCGTTCAAGTTGCCGAGCCAAGCTCCCCCCTATTCAGACGCTACTGCCCCTTCGCTGCGCGGATCGGCGCCGCCTACCCACCCGCCGCCGGTCCATCCGATGGCGTTCGCTTTATAGGTGCCCGGCGGCAACGTCCTGACGCTTGGGTGGCCGAGCGCCTCGAGCTGGGGAACCAGGCCTTCGAGATATGTGCCGCTTTCAACGAAGACCGTATCGCCCGGTACATAGATCATCGGCAACGCCACGGCCTGCTGCGGCGACAGATGGAAATCAATGACGCCGATGATCGTCTTGATGACCTGCGCCGGGATCGTCGAGCCACCCGCCGCACCGACTGCGAGGACGACATGGCCGTCGGGCCCGAAGACGATCGTCGGGCTCATGGAACTTCGCGGCCTCTTTCCTGCTTCGACTCTGTTCGCGACCGGGCAGCCGTCCTTGTCGGGTTCGAAGTTGAAGTCGGTCAGCTCATTGTTGAGATAATAGCCGTTGACCATGAGCCCGGAGCCGAAAGAGCTTTCGATGGTCGAGGTCTCCGACGCGACGTCACCCCAGCGATCGACGGCAACGAAGTGCGAGGTCCCTCGCTCCGGCTGCGGTGCGGGCGTGCAAACGATCTCGGCACCGGCGGGCGCGCCCGGCCGCACATTTGCCAAGGTCCTGTCGGGAGAAATCAGTGCGGAGCGGCTTGCGAGATACTTGGCGTCGATCAGGCCTGCGAGGGGGACCTTAACGAACTCATCGTCGGCGAGATATTTGTCGCGGTCGGCGTAAGCGATGCGCTCGGACTCTGCGATGAGGTGCCATGCAACGGGCGAACGAGGTCCCAATGCGGAGAGATCGAACCTTTCGAGCTGTTTCAGGGTCGCATAGACCGTGAAGCCCCCGGACGAGGACGGGCCCATCCCGCAGATTCGATATCCGCGGTACCCGCCGCACACCGGCGAGCGCGCCCGGGCCTCGTAGGAAGCGACGTCGCCACTCGTCATTGGCGCCGGATTGTGAGGCGCTCTGGTTACAACCGCTGCAATCGCCTGCGCATTGGGCCCGACGTAGAAGCTGTCGGGTCCGGTCCGCGCCAGTCGTTCGAGCAGGTTCGCGAAGGCCGGGTTCTTGATCAGCGTTCCGACGGGCTTTGGCTGCCCGTCCGCCTGATAGAAGATCGCGCGC
>JBJMVK010000080.1:0-9570 GCA_045810725.1 Sphingomonas sp.
CCAGGTGCCGTGCTGCTTGGCGAGCTGGATCGTCGCGTCGCTGGCAAGGCTGGCATGCTCGATCGTGTCGATGCCCGCGAGGATCGCGTCGTGAATGCCTTCGTCGCCGTGCGCGTGGGCCGCCACCTTCATGTGGAGCATGTGCGCTTCGTCGGCGATGGCCTTCATCTCTTCGAGGCTGAGCTGCTGCGCGCCGACCTCGTCACCAAGCGAGAAGACGCCGCCCGTCGCGCAGATCTTGATGACTTGTGCGCCATATTTGCGCAGCCAGCGGACCTTCGACCGGGCTTCGTCGGGCCCGTTGACCACCGAAGGTCCCTTCTTGTCGTAGGAGGGCGGCAGGCCATTGTCGTCGCAATGCCCGCCCGTAGCCCCGATCGCATAGGTCGCTGGCACAATGCGCGGCCCCTGAATCCACCCGCCGTCGATCGCTTCCTGAAGCGCGACGTCGTCGAAGTTGGATGAGCCGACGTTGCGTACGGTCGTGAATCCCGCGTTCAGCGTCTTCACCGCGTTCGCGACGCCAACGGCGGTCCAGAAATTGTCGGTATATTTCAGCCCCTGAAATCCGCCGACCTCCGCCAGCGACGTCAGGTGCACGTGCATGTCGATCAGCCCGGGAAGCAGCGTCTGACCGGAAAGATCGTACTGCTTCGTGCCGGCGGGAACCTGGATCGATGCGAGCTTGCCGACCTGCTGGATCTTGCCATCGTCACCAATGACGATCGCCGGATGGTCTACATATTGCCCCGTCCGGACATCGAGCATCCGATCGGCCGTGACCACCGTGACCGCTTGCGATGCCGTCGAACCGAGCAGCGCAGTCGCCGCCGCCAGTAACCACGTCTTCATTCGTCCCCCAAATCTTCGAATGTTCTCAATGTTCGCAGTGACGAGCAGGTTTCAGGACTTCAATTCCCGCGACGACCATAATGAAAGCCGCTGCGCCGGCGGATGACACAGGGTGCTACCAATAGGACAGGTCAAATGTGGATCACACGCCCGAACGCCGCGAGCACGCTTTCGTGCATCATCTCGGAAAGGGTGGGGTGCGGGAAGACCGTCTGGATGAAGTCGGTCTCGACCAGCTCGGCGGTCTTGCCGATGGTGTAGCCCTGGATCAGCTCGGTGACCTCTGCGCCGATCATGTGCGCGCCGAGCAGTTCGCCGGTTTTGGCGTCGAACACCGTCTTTACGAAGCCTTCGACCTCACCCAGCGCGATAGCCTTACCGTTGCCGATAGCGGGGAACTTGCCGACCTTCACGTCGTAGCCCGCCTCCTTCGCCTTCGCCTCGGTAAGGCCGACGCTGGCGACCTGCGGGCGGCAATAGGTGCAGCCCGGGATGTTCTTTGGATCGGTCGGGTGCGGGTGGACGTCCTTGTTGCCGAGCTCCTGCGCAATCGCCTCGGCCGCGGTGACGCCCTCATGGCTGGCCTTATGCGCGAGCCACGGCGGCGCGGTCACGTCGCCGATGGCCCAGATGCCGGGCACGTTGGTGCGGCACATCGGGTCAGTATCGATGTGGCCCTTCGTCGTTTTGATGCCGAGCGCTTCGAGCCCGATGTTCTCGGTGTTCGGCACGATGCCGACGGCGACGATGCAGTGGCTGAAGCGCTGCTCGGCCGTTTTGCCGTCGCTCGTCTTGATCTTGGCGGCGACGCCCTTCGCATCTGCCGTGAGGCTCTCGACGCCCGCGCCGGTCAGGATGGTCAGGCCCTGCTTCTGCAGGCTCTTCGCGAGCTGCGCGCTGACCTCTGCGTCCTCGACCGGAACGACGCGGTCGAGCATCTCGACCACCGTCACTTTGGCGCCGAGGTCGGCGTAGAAGCTCGCGAACTCGATCCCGATCGCGCCCGAGCCGATGACCAGAAGCTCGGTCGGCATTTCGGGCGGGGTCATGGCGTGGCGGTAGGTCCAGATGCGCTTTCCGTCGGCCTTGGCGAACGGCAAGTCGCGCGCCCGCGCGCCGGTCGCGACGATGATGTGCTTGGCCTGCAAGTCGATTGCCTTGCCGTCGGCACCCGTGACCGAAAGCTTGTTCTTCGAGGTGAGCTTCCCCTCGCCCATCACGACCGTGATCTTGTTCTTCTTCATGAGGTGAGCAACGCCCTGGTTGAGCTGCTTTGCGACCGCTCGGCTCCGCGCCACGACCTTTGCCATGTCGAACGAGGGGTTGTCGTTGCTGAGGCCGTAGGAGCCCGCATGCTGCATGTAGTGGAACACCTCCGCCGTGCGCAGCAGCGCCTTGGTCGGAATGCAACCCCAGTTAAGGCAGATCCCGCCGAGATTTTCCCGTTCGACGATCGCGGTCTTGAGACCAAGCTGCGCCGCGCGGATTGCGGCGACATAGCCGCCTGGTCCCGAGCCGAGGACAATCAGATCATATTGGTCAGCCATTGCTTTCCTCGTTAGCCGGGATCTCCCGCGGCTTGTTGTTCACATCGAGCGCGACGAAGGTGAACTCACCTTCTGCCACCACGGTTTCGGTCTCCCCGTCACGCTGGCGGGAGATCGCCTCGGCCCTGAGGCGGAGCGAGGTCCGCCCCTGCTTCAGGAGCGCAACGTAAACGCTGAGCTCGTCTCCGACCGCCATCGCACCCGGGAATTTCAGCTGGTCGGCTGCGACCAGGATGGCCTTGCCCCCCGAATGGCGCGAAGCGAATGATCCACAGGCAAGGCCCATCTGCCCCATCAGCCATCCGCCGAACACGCCCCCGTAGGGGTTGGTGTCGGAAGGCATGGCCGTCACTCGGATGAGAGGCGTGCGCTCCACGCTCAGAGGACTTTGGACGACTTTATCTCCGCGAAGTAACAATCCTGACTGATATAGGAGCACTCCATCGCAACCACGACCTCGCCCGACGGCATTACCACGGGCACGGTCTCATCCATGCCGTGGTTGATTCCCTCGATCGTGATTGGAACTACCCCGCGGTTCGGAGTAACCATCCAGCCGAGCACCGGGACGCGCTCGAGGCTGACGCGATCATTTTCGTCGACCACCTGCTGAAGGACGAAGGTCTCGGGCGCAGCGGGAAACGGGCAAGCGCCCGCTTCGGTCACTCTCCTTATCTCTCCCTCGACCAGCTGCTCGGTGCTTCCATCCTTTAGCTTCGCAACCTCTATCGATGCGCCGGATTGATCCCTTTCCTCCGCCAGGCACTCGATCGAGCTCATCGGATAATAAGCGCCGCGCGCGGTCTTCACGAACATCGCCAGGCTCCTAGGCCAGCATCCCCAGGGGATTTTCCACCAGTCGCTTGAAAGCCTGCATCAGCCTGGCGCCGTCGGCTCCGTCGATGGCCCGGTGATCGAAGCTGCCCGTGGCGCTCATCACGGTCGCGATCTGGAGCGAATCGTTGATGACGTACGGCCGCTTCTCGCCGGCGCCGATCGCCATGATCATGCCCTGCGGCGGGTTGATGACAGCCTCGAACTGCTTGATGCCGTACATGCCCATGTTGCTCAGCGACGCGGTGCCGCCCTGGTATTGCTGGGGCTGCAGCTTGCCGTCGCGCGCCAGGCCCGCGAGGTGTTTCATCTCGGTCGAGATCGAAGAGATGCTCTTGCTCTCGGCGCCCGATATGATCGGAGTGATCAGCCCCGCCGGGATCGACACGGCGACCGAAATGTCGGCGCGGCTGTATTTCAGCATATGATCGCCGGCGAAGGCGACGTTGCATTCGGGAACTTCAACCAGCGACTGGGCGAGCGCCTTGATGAGGAGGTCATTGACGCTGAGCTTGACGCCGCGGCTCTCGAGCCCCGCGTTGAGCTCGGTCCGAAGCTTCAGCAGCGCGTCGAGCTGGATGTCGAGCGTCAGGTAGATGTGCGGGACCTGCTGCTTGGCCTCGGTGAGACGGCGCGCGATGGTCTTGCGGATATTGGAAAGCTTGACCTCTTCATGCGGGATTGCCTGTTCGATCGGCCCCGGCATGACGAGATGGGAGGAGAGCATGGGCTGCGGCGCTCCAGCCGCGGCACCGGCTCCCGAAGGCGCAGCGGCGGGCGCTCTTCCCGAAGCAGAATCGACGTCGGCACGGACGATGCGTCCGCCAGGCCCGCTCCCTCGAAGGCTCGAGAGGTCGATGCCCTGCGCCTGCGCAAGGCGGCGCGCGAGCGGCGAGACCTTGATGCGCTCGCTCTTCCCGGTCGGCGCAGCAGGAGCGCTCGGGGCTGGCGGAGTTTCCACCGGCGCCTTGGGCGGCGGCGCTTTTGGAGTCTCGTCGGCCCTGGGCGGAGGCGCTGCCTGGGGAGGAGCGGGCGGCGGCGTATCGGCCCTTGGAGCCGCGCTCGCGGCCGCCGATGGATCCTCTCCCTCGGCGGCGATAATCGCGATGGGCGCGCCGACCTTCACGCCTTCGCTGCCTTCCGGGACCAGGATCTTCGCGACTGTGCCCTCGTCGACCGCTTCAAATTCCATCGTGGCTTTGTCGGTCTCGATCTCGGCGAGGATGTCGCCGGAAACGACCTTGTCACCCTCCTTCACGAGCCATTTCGCGAGCGTTCCCTCCTCCATGGTCGGGGACAAAGCGGGCATCTTGAGTTCGATCGGCATGGGCGACTGTCCGTCAGGGAAAGCTCGTCGGCTCAAAGCCAATGCGGCAGGCAAGGTCAAGGGCGCGCCGAAATTGCGCGCTTGCCGCTTGCGCTCAAGCAGCGTTTAACGCAGCACTCTAAAGCAGATGGAGGCCGATCCGAGACGCACCTACCTGGTCGTCGTCGACGACAGCGCGGAAGCGCGCGTCGCGCTCCGCTTCGCTGCCCGCCGGGCCGCCAAGACGGGCGGCAAAATCGAGGTGCTTGGAATCGTCGAGCCGCAGGACTTCGTACAATTTGGCGGGGTGCAGGCTGCGATCGAGGAAGAGCAGCGCCTCCGGATCGAAGGCGTGGTCAGTGCCGCTATCGGCGAAATTCTCGACGAGTCTGGCGTCGAAATGAATATCTTCGTTCGCCAGGGAGAGATCGTGAGAACGGTCCGAGACTTCATCGGGTCGAGGCAGGAAGTCGATGCGCTCGTGCTCGGAGCCGCCGGCGGCGGAAGCCCGGGGCCGCTGGTGACGAACCTTTGCGGCCACGATGCGGGGAAGCTGCCCTGCCCGGTGATGATCATTCCAGGCTCGATCAGCGACGAGCGGATGGAAGACTTGAGCTGAAGCCTTAGAGCACCTTGGCGAGAATTTCGCCGAGCCGCACGACTCCAACCTCGTCTTCGTCGGTAAAACGCGCGAGCTTCGGACTGTCGATGTCGAGGACGCCGAGGACTTTGCCATCGCGGATCAGCGGCACGACGATCTCGCTATTGGACGCACTGTCGCAGGCGATGTGCCCCTGAAAGGCATGCACGTCTTCGACCCGCTGAACCTGGCCGGTCTTTGCTGCCGCGCCGCAAACCCCCTCGTCGAAACTCATTCGGATGCATGCCGGCCGACCCTGGAAGGGCCCAAGGACGAGCTGGCCGTCGACGTTGCGATAAAAGCCGACCCAATTGACGTCGGGCAGCGTCTCAAAAATGAGCGCCGAGGCGTTGGCCATGTTCGCAATTGCGTCGGGCTCCCCCGACACCAGGCCCTCGAGTGCAGAAGCGAGATCGCGGTACATGACCGCCTTGTCGTTGGGGTCGATCTTGAAGTCGAACATCAGTCGAGCGTCACCTTTCCGCGCCCTTGCTTGATCGCGCTGCGCTGGCGCTTTTTATCCACCCGCTGCGCCCTCGCCGACCGGCTCGGCCGCGTCGGCTTGCGCTCGGCTTGTACCATATGGGCAGCGGCAATCATCTCTGCCAGCCGTCGGCGAGCATCGAGCCGGTTCGATTCCTGGGTACGGAATCGCCGCGCGGTGATGATGAGCTCGCCAGCGCCAGTGACCCGGCGTCCCGCAATCTGCTTCAGTCGCTCGTAGGCGTCGGGATCAAGGCGCAGCCTGAAGAGATCGACCCGAAGCTGCACCGCCGTCGCGACCTTGTTCACGTTCTGCCCGCCCGGGCCGGTCGCGGCGAGGAAGCTCTCGCTCAGCGCATCCTGGGGGATCTCGACGTCCTCAGGCCGCATCGGACCACGCGCCGAAATGCTGAGGCAAGGGTGCGGTGACGTCGATCGCCGGCTTGCCAGGGCGCGGAACTACGAGGCGCGAGGCGTGAAGCAGCATTGGGCCACCTGGTATTCCATAGACCCGGTCGCCGACGATGCCTCGCCCGAAGGCCTCGCGCGCGTGCGCACGGATCTGGTGCGTACGGCCCGTGAGCGGCTGGAACTCGACCATCGTGGCCCCGTCGCGAAACGCGAGCCTTCGCCACCGCGTTACCGCGGCAAGACCATCTGGATCGAAAACCATTCTCCACCCCGCCTCGGCGCTCGAGCGCTTCGCGAGCGGCATGTCGATCACCCCCGCTTCCTCGAGAATCTCAGTCGCGACCACCGCAAGATAATATTTTTCTATGGAGCGCGTCTCAAATGCTTGCTGGAACAATGCCCGGGCCTTGGGGCTGCGAGCGAACAACAGGCAGCCGCTGGTGTCGGTGTCGAGCCGGTGCATCGGCGTCGGCGGGCGCTTGAAGCCGCACTTCAAATCATTCAGCCGCGCAACAATGGAATTGCCGCCTCGGCGCGGCGTATCGACCGGCAGCCCAGCCGGCTTGTCGAGGACGATCGCTTGCGCGTCGATGAAGAGGATGCTGCTCGAGAAATCCACAGGCGAGCTCATGGACGAGCCTCTTTGGGAGAGCAAATGCGGGTTCTCGCGCTGTGGACAAACGGTGGGCAGCCTGTGGAGCGTTTTGTGACTCCATTGCAACAACCCAAGGAATCCAGCGAGTTAGGAAATATTAACCTTTTCCCTTCAGATCTCGAATGGTTAATGAGTGCTTCAAGGCCGTTAAGAGGACTTAACTCTCGGCGGCCAGCGAGGGGGAACCGCAAATGCGCGTGCTGCTGATCGAAGACGAGCCGACGACGGCCAAGAGCATCGAGCTGATGCTCGGGACCGAGGGGTTCAACGTCTATACGACCGATCTCGGGGAAGAAGGCCTCGATCTTGGCAAGCTGTACGATTACGACATCATCCTTCTCGACCTCAACCTGCCCGACATGCACGGCTATGACGTGCTCAAGAAGCTTCGGACGGCCAAGGTCTCAACTCCGGTGCTGATCCTGTCGGGCATCGGCGAGATGGACTCCAAGGTCCGTGCGCTCGGCTTCGGGGCGGATGATTATGTCACCAAGCCGTTCCACCGCGATGAACTGGTCGCCCGTATCCATGCGATCGTTCGGCGTTCGAAAGGCCATTCACAATCGGTCATTCGCACCGGCAAGCTCGCCGTGAACCTCGACGCCAAGACGGTCGAGGTCGACAGCTCCCGGGTACATTTGACCGGCAAGGAATATGCGATGCTGGAGCTGCTTTCGCTCCGCAAGGGCACCACTCTCACCAAGGAGATGTTCCTCAACCATCTCTACGGCGGAATGGACGAGCCCGAGCTCAAGATCATCGACGTGTTCATCTGCAAGCTGCGCAAGAAGCTCTCGCTCGCTTGCGGCGGCGCAAATTATATCGAGACGGTCTGGGGCCGAGGCTACGTGCTTCGCGATCCGGACGAGGCGAGCGAACCGGAGCCGCAGGCCGCGGTCGCCTGAATTCGCGACTTTTAAGGATTGACGGGGAGAAGGCGGGAGCGCTTGCGAGCGCCCCCGCCTTTTCGCTCGTGGTCAGGACCGGCCCGCAGGGGACGGACCGGCCCTGATTGCGCGCAAACCGACTGGGGGCGGGTTCACGCGTGCTCGAGCGCGAGGCTCCGCCGGAACATGTGCGCACGGGGGCTGAGACGGATGCGACACATGCTCACGGCGGCCCCTTGTAAGTGCCCGCGGACAGGGCACCGGTTCACGTTCGATTTCGAACTCTAAAGGACCCAGCTCGCTCCCACGACCAGTGCGCTTCGACTGTGCGAGTGACCGTTATGATGTTGATTGCCGGGTGCGCCGTCGCTCCACGCCGCGTGAAGCGACACGCGTCCGAGCTGGCGGCTGACGCCAATGCGCCAGTCGAGATCTTTGCGATAATTGTCCGTGGAGTTCGTCCGCAAGGGAACATGCAGCCCGACATGCCCCTCGAGGGTCCATTTGCTCGCTGGGCTGACAACGGCGTTGACCTCGCCGTAGGCGCTCCAGGCTCCGTCTGCGAAATAATGCGGTGAGAGGTATATCCTCGACGAGAGGGCGCCGCGGCTGATCCCCGCGTAAAGCTCGCTATAGGAGGAAACGCGCTCTCCGCTCGAATAATGCGAATAGCTCGAATGGATGAGCCCGACATCGAGTGTGGTGCCGGTGTTCAGCCGCTTGGCGTAGCCGGCATTCAGCTGGAACCCGAGCGGCGCGGGCTTGCCGCCGTCGCGAAACACACCTGTCCCCGACGCGCCGGCGTAAAAGCCCGATGGATCGTCATAGGCAAAGTCGAGGGTGGCGACGGGCCAGCCCTCGCTCAAGGAATAGCCGCGGAACTGAAGATCGTTGAAGAGGGAAATGGTGGCGCCTAGCTCCGCCCGCGCCGGCGCAGCCCAGCAGGCGAACAGGCACAATGCGAAATGAGCCGCGAGTTTAGTGAGCGAACCTCGCGTTCGCGAAACGTCCACCGCCGCAGGAACAGTCACAGCTCTTGGCAACCCGCGCAAGCGTCGCACAGGCATCGATCGTGCCGCCGATCGCGCGGTCCGAGACGAGGCTCAGGCCGGCCGAGCGCTGGCGCTGTCGCACGAGCGCAGCAAGGCCGCTGACGTGCGCGGCGGAAAAGGAGCTTCCGTTGACAAGAAACCATCGTCCTCCCGGCTGCGTCGTCGGCACGTCGTGCCCGGGCGCAGTGTAGACATGCATGGATGTGGGAGCCAGAGACCGGTCCGAAACCGCGATCACTCCGGGAACCGACGCCGGAAATCCGCCACCCGGCCGCGAAGCATCGTAAGCCGTCACGACAACCGATCCGCGCTCGATAGCCGCTTCGAGCAAGGTCCTGAGCAAGCGGCCGTCTGGGCCGCTGAGACTGAGATTGATGATGTCGGCCTTTTCCTCGGCGGCGAAATAGATCGCCTTGGCGAGACTGAGGCCATCGCAAAGCGTAGTCGCGTCTTTCTGCCAGCAGGCGCGAAGACCAAGCAGGCGCGCCCCGGGCGCGACGCCGGCTATGCCAAGTCGATTGTCGGTCTTTGCCGCGATCACTCCAGCGACACCGGTACCATGGTCTTCTGCGACTTCGCTTTGCCCGGAGACGAAATTACGGTTGACGATGAGCTGGCCGGCGAGATCCGGATGGTTTGCCTCGATGCCACTGTCGATCACTGCGACCTTGATCCCGCGGCCGGTCGCGACCCGGTGGAGATCGGCAAGGTCCCAGTCTCGGGCGGCAGGCTGCGCGGCGTAAAGCGGATCGTTGTGCGAAGCGGGAGCGGCCTGCGCCCGGTACATCGCGACGGGCTCGGCCCATGCGACCTTCGAATCATGCGAGAGCTCCTGGGCGGCAGCACTGGTCGAGCGGCCATCGGGCACCGCCATGATGAAACAATCGACCCCGATCATCGGCA
>JBJMVK010000081.1:0-11659 GCA_045810725.1 Sphingomonas sp.
GCTTGCGCGCCTGCCGTGTTACGCTGTCGAAAACTCACGCGTGCTCGCTCCATAGCCCAAAACTAACTATCGATAAGCCTCCGAAACGGTGGGTTTTTGGCCGCTCTTCCGGGCGATCAAACAGGAAGGCTCGAAGCAGCCGCCAAGGGAAATTTGGCCCATTCCGGTGAAATCGCGCCGGCGCTGCGCGGGGAGGGGCCGCTTCTAGGGCCATTTCCTGGCTGCGTCCGCCAGCAGCAAGTCCAGGTTCTTGCGAGCCTGCTCGGAGAGCCGGATCGTATGGGCTCGCCGATCGGTCGGCGACTGCTCGCGCACGATGAGCCTGTGTGCTTCGAGGATCTCGATCCACCGCATCGCGGTCGTCACCGAGGCGCTGATCGATCGTGCGAGATCGGCTGCGGCAGGCGCCTGCTCGGCGATATAGAGCGCGATCAGCATGTCCCATGCCGGATCACTGAACATCGATGCAGGAAAGAGGCGGCTTCGGGCCTTTCGGGTGTCGAACATGATCCTGGCGACGAGCTTCCGGAAATCCGGTTCGCGAGCGCCTTCGGCGTCTGACTGGCCATGCTCGAAAGATTCGAGGACTCTCTTGAGAGCGGCGACCTCGGCTGGGCCAAGTTCGATGCTGACGGGGCGAGCCGCGTTCGCGGCCTCGCCCTTCATCCGGATCTCGGCGACTACTCCACGGTCATCGCCGGGCTTAGGCTCCGTCCCCGGCGCTGGATCTTGGGCGAGCTCCGATTGCCCGGCAGCATTTGCGCGTCCGCGACGAAATTCTTCCTGCACGAATCCTCCGGCGCCACATTGCGCTGCATTCCCAGATTCGGCACGACTGATAACGCGCTGAAACTCGCAACCAATCGATCGCATGTCTGGTCCGGCGCCTCCGAGCCGGCGCTTTCCCGCGTCGATTTGGCAACGCTAACGGCAACCTCCTGCCGCGCCATATCCTACATTACAAGCGTTGCCACATTCGATCGGACCGACTTTTCGGACAAAGGTCGAACCCTGTGGCCCGCATGCTCCACCCCAGAGGACCTCGCGGCCAGATTCTTCAGAATCCTTGCCGCTGCGGCTCGACGTAGGCGCGCATTGCCTGAACGCCCTTGTCCGAGAGTGTCAGGAACGTGCGGCGACCGTCCAGTGGGTCGTCATGTCGCTGGACGAGGCCGTCCCGCTCCAGGGTGTCGATCCAGCGGAGCGCCGTCGTCATGGGGATCTTCGCTGCGAGGCCCACCGACGAAATGGAGAGCTTCCTGCCCTCGCAATCGGCAGCGAAGAGTTCGAGGAGGATGTCCCAGGCTGGCTCGGAGAAAAGCGAGGCCTTGAAGAACAGGCTGCGACGGGCCCGGGCCCTGATCAATTCGCGGCACGCGTGAGCGCTTCGGCTCGACGCGAAGGGGTCGGCGAATTGGGCTTGCTGCTGTACCGATGAGTAGCCGATAGGCTCGTGCCGCATTGTCTCGTCTCCCTCTGCGTGCCTCGTCACGGCAAGCAGGTACCGGTGTCCTTCGGAGCGTGAGGTGAAATGTTTCGCCGGTTCGGACTCGAACACACCCGGTCGGTCCATTTCGGGTGGGATTTCAACCAGCCGACAAGTTCCTGGGATGTAAGTCGAACTCGATCTCGCCTCCCCACTGGCGAGATTGCCAACCGTGACCCGTCAGCCTCGCAGCTGGCGGGTCATTTTTCGATCAGTCGCCGGCCGGTTCGCTGCCGAGATAGCTTCCGACGAGGTCCAAAACTTCCTGCAGCCTTGCACCGATTTCCGGTGGAAGGCCGAGGCCATCGACGAGGTCGAGGGCTTCATTCAGCAATTGCGGCAGATGGCGGCCCGCCTCTTCAGCGTCCGGCGACTGTGGACAATGTACGCGCTGCGACATGACGATACCCCCGAGCATGGAGTGGCGAAGCCCCGCCCACTTCGGACGCCGCACCATCCGCTCCTGAATATCACAGTCGCGCTCTGGTCTACACGGTTCTCGCAATTGTCTCGGAAAAATACACGTCGAGCTTTTGTCGAGCCCGGTCGGTGAGGCCTACGAAAGCGGTGCGCCGGTCGGTGGGGTGCGCTTCGCGCCGCACCAGGTCGTGAGCAGAAAGGTAGTCGAGCCATCGCTTGGCCGTTGACATCGGAGTGCCGGAAAATTGAAGGAGGCTGCCCACCGTTTGGCGCTGACCCGAGATGTCGAGGATGTAGAGCGCGAGGAGCATGTCCCACGCGGGTTCGCCAAACATCGACTGGCCGAAGACGCTGACCCGGCGACGCCGGTTGTGGAATTCGTCCTGGGCACGGTCGAGGAGCGTCGTGCGCTGGATCTCGCCCGACGGTCGGATCGGCCGATGCCGAAGCAGGTCCTCGGACGGTGCTTGCTCCACGCCAAGGAGAATCCGAAGGAGACGCCGCGCGGCGGACAGGTCTTTGCCTGAGAGGGTGACGGTTCGCTTCGCGTCGTTATCGGATGGCTGCTCGTGGAACATCTACTGCCGACATAACCTTGGAGAAACGCGGCGAAACGCGAAAACTCTCACCAAAATGATACGAAATTCATACCAATTCGGAACGGACTGACCCCGACCTAAAATGTTACGTTGAGCTCATGAGCGTGAACCGGTCTTGCGAGCAGCTTCGATGAACATGAATTTCCAACGACCACCGGGTTTGGAACTGAAGTCAGTCGACTTTCAAGCGACTGAAACTGCACTCAATAAAGCAAGGACCAAGAAGAACTGGAGCAAATATGCTTTCTGGTCTTTCATGGTCCTTGGCGCTGTTTACGTCCTGACCAACTCCAGCGCCCGCACATTGCTCATCCTTGGCGGCGTGGTCGTGGCCCTGGTCGCGCTTGCAACCTTCGTGTGCATCCGTGCCCAAAATGAAACGCCTTACTGGTAAACTTTGATCGATCGCGCGGGATCGTTGCACGTCCGCAAGGGTGTGCCGGTGCTTCGTGTCAACTTACCAGGTCGCGTATTCGTAGGAGGCGGCGCGACCCGGCCGCGCCGCCTCGCGCCTACTTAGCGAGCGAAACCTGGCTTGTGCCAAAGCCCGATCATCTCGAGGTCCGGTCCGCCGGCTCCACGGGTATCGATGCTGACGCGTCCGAGCTGGCGCCCCTTCGGCTGTTTCGAAAGACGTTTCATTGGACTTGTCTCCTGATGACGAACCGCCGGAAGTGGCGGCGCGCTCGAGGCTAAGGCCGGCCGCTCGCTATCCGGAGCTTATTCGAACCCGATAAGAGGATTGTTTGAGTGCGGGCGCCTCAGGTCTCGAGGAGGCGGCTGACCAGCTCGGGAACGATGCGTGCTCTCCGCCGATGATAATGGATGAGCGCCTTTCTAAGCGTTCTCCGGTCGCGGCTTTCGATCGCGAAGACGATTCCGGCGCTTTCCTCCTCGGCTGCGTCGAGGAGCGCGTCCTCGAGGCGCTGCACCGGCTCAATCCGCTCGGTCAATGTTGCGAGTGCCACGAGATGCTCGGGATTTCCGGTCGAGCGGGCAAGAGCGAGGAACGCCGCATTGCATCGTTCATGGAGCGCGACGCCGCGGTCGGACGCCTCGGGCGGCACTTCGAGACCTGCACCTGGATACTTCCGGTTGAGGATCGCGAGCAGCAGCAGGTCCTGGTGCCAGGCGTAAAGGTGGCGAAGCGTCGTCTCGGTGAGCATTGGGACGCGGAAGCCCTCATGGCGTGGAGCCTCGACGAGCCGCTCGCCGGTCAGCCGGTGGAGCGCGTCGCGTACTGGCGTCACGCTAGCGTTGAGCTCTTCTGACAATGCTGCCGGTTCGAGCCGTTCTCCCGGAGCGTAGACACCGCTCCTCAGCCGCTGCTTGAGAGTCGCATACACTCGATCGAAGGTCCCGAGAGCGATCACCGGCTGCGCCTCTCACGCGGCCGTGCTCTTGGGCCAATCCTGGTTCCGGACGAACTCGGCGACGAGTTCTTCCTGGTCCGGCCGAAGGGCGTCGATCGCGGCGAGCCTTCCAGGATTGTCGTTTTCCAGCAGAAGCGACGGGCACTGCCCTTCGTAATTGCCGAGGTTGGGGCGGTGCTGCCGGTACCCCACGAGCGCCGCGAGCTCAGCGTGGAACGTGCGCGCAACCTCGGGCGGGTAAGCGAGCCACTGGTTTTCGTAGGGTTTGAGCCAGCCGAGGCAGTAGCTGACGATAGCCCCCCGGCGAACATCGCAGCTCGAATTGCCGCCGGCGCCGTGAAGCGTTGAGCCCAGGAAGATGAGGGCGGAGCCCGGGTCCAGCTCGGCCGCGAAAGCGCTCTCGGAAGGGGCGGGATCGAGGGCCTTTTTTCCGTGGCTTCGCGGCCAGATCAGCGTCGCGCCATTATCGCGCCGGTAGCTTGTGAACGGCCACATGACGTTCACCAGGTATTCGGTCTCGCCGATTGCCCCTCGCCACATGTCCTGGTCCCGATGCGGAAGCTGCGGCGGGGCTCCAGGATGGAGCGCGAGAGCCTGTGTGAGGTTGAGCTGGATGCAATCGCACCAGGGCCCCAGGACCTTATGGGTGATGCCAAGGACCAGCGGATGCTCGACGATCCTTTGTGCGAGCGGCGAGCGCGCTAGGAGCCGTCCGAACCGCTTGGTGCGCGCTCCGTAGAAGCCACCCTCACAGAAGGGAGTATTCTCGAAGTCGCCGGCGAGGTCTGCGTCCAGCGCCGCGATCAGCTCGCGCGGAAGGAGTGAAGGAATAACGCACCAGCCTTGGTCCAGGAGGAGCGACGTCCAGCGATCCAGCTCGGTGGCCGATTGGGAGAAAGCGTTCATGTTCATGATCTCCCGCGTCACGCAGCTTCCCGGATCCGTGCCGGCAGCTCGAACGCCGGATCCCAGATGTCGTTGAGAGCAAGGAGCCTCGGGGTCTCCGAAGCGATCTCGATCGCGATCGCTCCCAGCAAACCGCAATCGAGGTGAACCGGCGGTCCGAGCGGCCGGCAGGTCCAGCCGAACGCGAGGATCTGCTGCAGCCAGCCAATCTCGGCAACCCCGGTGTAGGTGCGGACACCGTGCTCCAGCGCATGCGAGACCAAAGCGCTCACGAGGCGGTTACGCGTTCGGCGGCGCGAGGCGGAATCCTGCCGCCGCGAGAGGCAGAACCGAGTGATCTCGAAAATGCCTGGACCTCTCGGTGGGGCCCCAGAGCAAAGCTCACTGAACAGCGATCCGAGAATGTGGCGCCGGGTCGTCGGAAGGAGCCGGGCAGACCCCAAGTGATCACCTTCATCATCGGCAATGATGACATACGTCGCGTGCTCGTCGTCGAACTCGTCGATTTCGAACCGCCCGTCGACGACCGGCACGTCCCATTTGAGAAGATCGACGAAGACGCCCTTGCGGTCTTCGAACATCGTTTTAAGCGACCGGTTTTCCAGTCTTCCGGCGAATGAGCTTTCGACGACGATACCCATGCATGGCTCCCCTGGTTGAGAAGCAAGCATCGGCGCGCGCCATCCAGCCCGATATACCAAGAAATGGGGGTGTCAGCGCCGGATCACGTCGAGGAAGCCGATGGTCCCGTCGAAGAGCGCGTGGATCGCAACCAACGTGCGCTTGCCGACCCCGTAACGCTCGCGCGCGTGCCGCAGGTGCTCGATAACCGTGTCGTGGCTGATCCCGAGAATGCGCGAGATTTCCCAGTCCGACTTTCCGCGCGCCGCCCACATCACGCACTCGCGCTGCCGGTCCGTGAGCCGCACTGGTTCCTTCGAGAAGCGCATCCGCTGCATCCGTCTCGCCGCTTCGAACGCGAAGGCGCCGACGAGCTGAAGAAGCGGTAGCTGTTCGCCGGGATGCTGCTCGCCGGCTCCCCGGGCGAAGGAGCAGGACCCATGCGCTTCCCCAGGCACATGGGCGGGAATTGTGAAGCCCTCGGCGATCCCGTGGGCTCGGGCAAGATCCAGTATCCGGCGGTCCTCCGCGGTCAGCGCGATCATCCCGGGAAGCTCGGACCAGGCGAAGCCGACCCCGGTGATGTTGCTGGCGCGGTGTACCGGATCAAATCCGCCCAAAGACCGCTCGTCGAACCATTCGGCCCAGCCGTCGGGATAATTGTGGATCCGGATCGCGGCGCCGCTGCTGCGCACGTCGACATGGTGGGTCAGTGCAAAATAAGTGAACCCGAGATCGCGCGTGATGTCGGCCAGTGCGCCCGCGAGCTCCGTTTCGCTTGCCAGGTCTCGAACATCCCTCACGAACGTTTCTACACGATCGAACATCCCCGCTTCGGCTTCGCAGCGGCACGTGCTTCCAAGTCACGTCCAGCCCGCAGCGCCCCTCTCATGAGCGCGAGCTGTCCGCCTCTCAAGAAGCGAAATGCTTGAGCGCGACCCCGAGCGTTACGGCGCCTAACGTCAGTCACTCGGCGGTTCAAATATATTCATTTGTTAGTAACGTATTTGGCAGGAATTAAATGAGCCGGATCGTGATGGAGCCTCCAGATTTGCACTCGTGGCAAAGCGCTCCTTGATATTGTGGATGGACGAGTGAGACGCTTGAGCGACCGCTTCGCGGAGGCGAGTGAAAGCTGCGAGGACCTGGCGCGCCTGCGCGCTCTTCTTGGCGAGGCTGCCCTCGAGCTCGGCTTTCACCATTTCGCCTTGCTCGACCATGCCAGCCTGTCCGGAGCCCGCGGCCTCGTTCGCATCGATAATTATCCCGAGGACTGGGTCAGCGAACTGCTCGGGCGGGGCTATGCCGCCGACGATCCGGTGCATCTCGCGAGCCGGCGTTCGAACATGGGTTTTCGCTGGGTGGACATGGGCTCGCTGATCCACCTCGAAGGCCGTCACAAGAAGGTCCTGTCGAGAAGCCGCTACCACGGCCTTGGCGAGGGCTTCACCGTTCCAGCGAACGTCCCGGGCGAACCCGGCGCCTCGTGCTCCTTCGCGGTTCGTGCCGGATCTCAATTTCCGCTTGCGCGGCTTCATTGCGCCGAGCTCGTTGGCGCGCATGCGCTTCGCGCCGCACGGCGGCTTCGTCGGGTCGCGGCGCCTCAACGCCCGCGGCTCAGCCGCCGCGAGATCGAATGCCTCAAACTGGTTGCGCGCGGCAAGACCGACTGGGAGATCGCGCGCATCCTGGGCTTGAGCACGCACACCGCTCGTCAATATGTGAAGAGCGCCCGCGCCGCGTACGGCGCTGTCAGCCGAACGCAGCTCGTCGTTTATGGACTGCGCGATGCGTGGCTGAGTTTCGACGACGCAATTCCCCCAAGCGCGGGAATGGTCTGACGAGCCTCCGAATTCTTACGAATGGGCGACGGATCCAACAGCCCAAACCGGGGGTCCAGCATGGAAGATGACATTGCTCGCGCTGCTCGAGCGAAGAAAGGCAGTCCGTTTCTTTCGACCGAGCAGGCCGGGTTCTACCTTGGCCTCAGCGCTCGCAAGTTGCAGGCGATGCGCCGCGAAGGGATGGGCCCGACGTTCCGGCGTCACAGCCGCTACGTCCGCTACCATATCGACGATCTCGATTCCTGGTCGGGAACTTCCGGCAAGAGGACACAGATTGGCTAAGAGCGATCGCCTGGTGCTCCGGTGCGTGCCTGAGTTCGCACCAGAGAGCGCTCGGGCGAGGCTCAGTCATTGGCCGATCGCCGCGGCAACGCTCTGCGGCCTCCCGCTTGCTGGTACCGTCTTGCACCACCCACGGCCGATGCTGGTCTGGAATGCAAGCGCGAGCAGTCCGCCCGGTCTCTATGCCATCGGCGCGCCGAGTTTTCGCTCTGGCGAGAGGGCGCTTGCCTGGGCGCCCGCTGCCGCGAGGCGGCTCGCGGCCGAGCGTCATTACCTTCCCTCGACGGTGCCGCTCGTAAAGAGGGTGGGAGCGGTCGCTGGCGACCGCGTTTGCGCGAAAGGCTCCTTGGTTTTCGTCAACGGGCGTCCTGCCGCCGTACGCGTGAAGCGCGATCCTTCCGGCCGGGCCATGCCGTGGTGGAGCGGCTGCAGGCAGCTTCAGCGAGGCGAGCTGTTCTTATTCTCGCAAGGAGTGCCGGGCGCGTTCGACGGTCGTTATTTCGGCATCACTCGAGCGAGCGAGGTGATCGGAAGTGCGAGGCTCATTTGGCCGCGTTGAGGGCGGCTTTGGCGGCCGCCGCTTTGGTCGGCTCGTCCACGGCGGCGGCTGATCCGGTCGACCGCTGGACAGCCGAGATCGCGGAAGCTTCCTCGAGGTTCGATATTCCCGTCCGATGGATCCGGCGGGTCATCCGGGCCGAGAGCGGGGGCCGCGCATCCAGCAGCGGCGGGCAGCCTATCGTCAGCGGAGCGGGCGCAATGGGTCTGATGCAGCTGATGCCCGGAACCTGGCTCGAGACAAAAGCGAAGCTCGGCCTTGGATCCGATCCATTCAATCCGCGCGACAACATCCTCGCCGGAACGGCGTATCTTCGAATGATGTACGATCGCTTCGGATACCCGGGTCTCTTCGCCGCCTACAATGCAGGGCCTGCGCGATACACCGCTTATCTCGCCGGCGCGCGAACGCTTCCGGTGGAGACGCGGGCTTATGTTTCGAGTGTCGCTGGCGAAGGGCATCCGATGCCGATCTCTGCCACACCGCCGGCTTCCATTTTCGCCGTACATCCTGGGACAACTGGCCGCGCGGACGTAGCCGAGAAGAGCGCTGCAGCACCTCCGCCGGGCCTGTTCTTCAAGCTCGAAAATCACGACCGCTAGCGAGGGCTACTCCGACGTCTCCACGCCCGGACATCCCTTCCTCATCGGGAAGTCGAGCCCCGTCGGGTTCGCCCACCAAGGGGACGTCGCGCTGCTGCTGCTCGACGTTCAAGGGGAACGAAGGTCACGGTCGAACCGCCGCCGGTTACTCGTATCTCAAATCGCAACAAGCGCGGGTGACCTAGCGCCGGTACCAGAGCGTCTCGTTCGACCCGACCGCCCAGGGACGGCCGCGCGTGTCCACGGCGACGCTCTCGAAGCCGGCAGCTTCGACCTTGGTGAAGCTTCCGCCGTGATAGGTCCAGATCGTCCCGTTGGTACCCGCGAGCCACAAGCCGCCGCTCCAGGCCGCGGCGTCACCGATGCCGCTCGCCTCCGTCTTCGTCCACTTGCCGTCGCGGTACAGCCAAAGCGTGCCATTACACCCGACGCCCCACAGGTCGGAGCCTGCAGCGGTCACGCGGCACATGTCGGAGGCATCGGTCTTGGTGAAGGTTTTGCCGCCATCGGCTGTGTACCAGATCGTTCCGTTCTTACCCGCCAGCCACACGTTCCCGTCGGACCCCGTGGCCGACACGTCGAGCATGCCGGAAGCAGGGGTCTTGACCCAGCTTGCTCCCACTCGCTTCCAGAGCGTCCCGTTGCTTCCAACCGCCCAGAGCACGTTGTCCGGCCCAACCGACAGCCGGCGAAAACCGCTTGCCTCGACTTCGGTGAAGGTGCGGCCCGCGTCCTTGGTGTACCAGATGGTGCCGTTCTTTCCGGCGAGCCACACGGTGCCGTCGCGCGCGACGGCCGCATCGTTCATCGCCGACGCGGGAGTTTGGTGCCATTGAGGCGATCCTGCCGCCTGCTGTGCCGCACCCGCGCAGGGCAGGACGCACGAAGCAGCCAAGGCAGCGATGATCATCGTGAAGCGGTTCTGCATGAACGCCGGAACTCCCCATGCGCCGCAGCGCGAAGTTACGCGCGCGGCAGCGATCCGGCAGTGGCTCTGCTACCGCTCTCGACTGATCAGCGTTAGTTATCCTTGGTGAGGCGCCGAGGGGCTTTGCACCAGGACCGCGCCTCGGGCATAAAACCAAAGCCGGTATGCGATGCCGGTTCGCGCGATCGTTAAGCGAGGCTGGAGCGATGAAGACCATCGTTGAGGACCTTCCCGCAGGAAAGCAGCGCGAGCTTGAGTTCGTGGTGGACCTGGTGCGCAAGGGATTCGCGTTCGCGACCCAACGCCGCACCATGCCGAGCCTGCGGGGCGGCCGTCTCCTCAAGATCATCCTTTTTGGAAGCTATGCGCGCGGCGACTGGGTCGAAGATCCGGTGGGGCGCTATTTTTCCGATTATGATTTGCTCGTCGTGGTGGACCGCGAGGAGCTGACGGACGTCGCTGAATTCTGGGCCAACACCGAAGAGAACTTGCTGCAGGAGCTCGCGTCCGGAACGAACCTCCGCACGCCCGTCAGCCTCATCGTCCACAGCCTCGACGACGTGAACGAGAAGCTTCGCATGGGGCGCTATTTCTTCGTCGACATCGTTCGCGACGGTATTGTCCTGTTCGAGGAGCCGGGCATTTCATTCGCCGAACCGCAGCCACTCTCCGCTGCGGACGCGCTCCGCGAGACGCAGGATTATTTCGAGGAATGGTTCGAGAGCGCTTCCACGTTCCTCAAAACGAGCAAAACTTTGACGACGGATGGTCACCCGAAGGAGGCTGCCTTCCTGCTGCACCAGGCCACGGAGCGTCTATATCACTGCCTCTTCCTAGTGCGCACATTGTACAGTCCGAAGACGCACAATCTGAACCAGCTGCGCCAGCTGACCGAGGACGTCGAGCCACGACTGAAATCGGTGTGGCCGCGCGATACGAAGTTCGAGCGGCGCTGCTATGAGTTGCTCCGCGAGGCTTACGTCAAAGCGCGCTACTCGCGTCAGTACGAGATCAGCACGGACGAGCTCGAATGGTTGTCGGCACGCGTCGAGCACCTTCAGCAGATCGTTCGCGACGTCAGCGAGGAGCGGATCGCGAAGCTCGCCGAAGCGGCCTAGCTTTTCGCGCGGCTGGACTCGACGCAACAACAGTCGCAAACTGCCAGCGCCGGATCGATCCTCCTCGGGGAGACGACCGATGGCAGGTGGCCTCGCAATAGTGTTGAGCGGTGGAGGCGCCAAAGGCGCGTTCCAGGTGGGCGTGCTCGACGCTCTCATCACCGATAAGAAAGTGAGCTTCGACCTCGCGGTCGGAACCTCGACCGGCGCGATCCAGGCGGCCGCCGTCGCACAGGACGATATCCCGC
This sequence comes from Sphingomonas sp., assembly GCA_045810725.1. Taxonomy (GTDB): domain Bacteria; phylum Pseudomonadota; class Alphaproteobacteria; order Sphingomonadales; family Sphingomonadaceae; genus Sphingomicrobium. The sequence goes on from JBJMVK010000081.1 coordinate 10,987, forward strand.
AGCTCATCCGCTTCTGGGAAAGCATCAAGGGCCCGGACGATATTTACCGCAAGCGAGCCGGCACGTTCTTGAACATCATCAGCGGCCAACCCTCGATGTATAGCGTTTCCCCGCTCCAGAAGCTCCTCGCGCAAACCGTCGACAGCAAGAAGATCCGCGCGACTGGCAAGAGCTTGCGCATTGCGGTGGTCAACCTCACCACGGGCGAGCTGAGGGTCGTGGGCGAGAATGCGGATGACCTTGCGACCTGGGTCTATGCGAGCTGCGCAATGCCCTTCGTTTTCCCGCCGCAGGAATCGAGGGACCCGCTAGGCAACGACGAACAATGGGTGGATGGAGGCAACCGCGACGTCACTCCGCTCGACACCGCGCTTGCCGAGCGGCCCCGCGCAATTCTGGTTGTTCGCGCGTCGGCGCCCCAGGGACCTGCTGCGGCTAAACGTTATGGCAACCTCGTTTCCGTGGGTCTTCGCGCTGTCGACATTCTCGAGAACGAGGTTTCGATCAATGATCTCAAGAACGTCAATCTCATCAACCAGCTCCTGAATGCGAGGGACCGGCAGCTGCTCGAGCTCAAGAGCCTGGGCATGAGCGAGCCCCAGATCGCGAAGGTCATGGTTCCCATCGCGACCGTCCTCTCGCACTATCGCATGGTGCCCGTGAAGGTGATCGA
>JBJMVK010000082.1:0-13710 GCA_045810725.1 Sphingomonas sp.
ATTCTCGAGCGACCGTTCGGTCTGAGCCCCCCAATAGGCGTCGGCAGGCACTTCGATCGGGCCGAAGCTGTCGCTTTCGCTGCGCGTGGCGGTGCTGGACATTATTCCTCTTCCATCATGCTGAACTTTTATCAGCATCCATGATGTCACACGGGCCCTGCTTGAAAACGGGCCCGGAAACAAGTTTGGGGCAAGTGCCTATTTCTTGCGGGTAAAGTCCACGCTGACGACGTTCGAGCCGTCTTCCGGGCCCTTCTCCTCTTCCTCGGCACCTTCGGGCACGTCGTTCTCGGCTTCCTCGTGCTCCTCGGGGGGCTCTTCGGCGCCATCGGCGTGGAAGGTCAGCGCGAACTCGACAGCCGGATCGTGGAACTGGGTGACAGCGGCGAAGGGCACGAGCAGCGTAGCGGGGACGCCGCCGAACGACAGCCCGACCGCAAAGGAATCCTCCTCGACCTTGAGGTCCCAGAAGCGGTGCTGGATGACGATCGTCATTTCGTCGGGGAAGCGCTCCAGCAGATGCTTGGGGATCGAAACTCCGGGCATCCGAGTCTTGAACGTGATGTAGAAATGATGCTCGCCCGGCAGGCCGCCCGACTGCTCGACTTCGCGAAGCACGCGCCCGACGACGGCGCGAAGCGCGTCCTGCACGATCTCGTCGTACGGGATCAGGCTCTCGGGCGTCTCGTCACTCATGGGTCCTGCGTAGCGCCGCGACTAAAGCGGTCAAGCTGGATTCCCCCTTGCCGCGGGGCGCCACGACACTTCATCGCGGCGGCGGCTTTGGGCAAACCCCATGTTGGAGCTTGACGTCGAGGGCCGCTGGTCGAAATGGGACCAGCATGCCAATCGACCCGACCCAGCCGTACGACGAAGGCAACATCTTCGCCCGGATCCTGCGCGGCGAGATTCCGAGCAACACGGTCTTCGAGGACGATCATGTGCTCGCCTTCCACGACATCAATCCACTCAGCCCCACCCATATTCTCGTGATTCCGAAGGGGCAGTACGTATCGTGGGACGACTTTTCATCGAAGGCCTCGAGCGAGGAGATCACCGCCTTTGTCCGGGCGGTGGGGAGCATCGCCCGTGACTCGGGCCTCGTCGACGGCGGCTATCGGCTCCTCGCCAACACGGGGCTGAATTCCGGCCAGGAGGTACCCCACCTCCACGTGCATATCTTCGGTGGGCGGCCACTTGGCCCGATGCTGGCTCGATAAGGTGGGGTCGTTGAAGGGGATTGCCCTTGGCACCCCAGCCGTTAGGGTCGATCGAGAAACGTTATTCGGTAGGGGAGTGCCATGGCCACTGTAGCACCGCGCTCGAGCAGGCGCGGACGAATTAAGCCGCTCGACGAAATCCTTGCCACGGCCGAGAAGAAGTCGCTCAAGCGCTCGCTTGGCGCCTTCCAGCTGACCTTGCTGGGCATCGGCGCGGTCATCGGCACCGGCATTTTCGTGCTGACTGCTACGGCAGCGCAGAAGGCCGGTCCCGGAATGATGGTCAGCTTCATCGTCGCGGGCACCGTCTGCGCGCTGGCGGCCCTTTGCTATTCCGAGCTTGCCTCAATGGTCCCGGTCGCCGGCTCGGCCTACACTTATTCGTACGCCGTCATGGGAGAGATTGCGGCGTGGCTCGTCGGCTGGGCGCTGATCCTCGAATATGCGCTAGGCGCGAGCGCCGTCGCGGTCGGCTGGTCCGGCTTTGCAGGCGGCCTGCTGGATTCGATCGGGATACATTTGCCCCATGCCCTCAGAGTGGGTCCGCCCATCGAGTGGGGCTTTCTCCAGGGCGGCGAAGTCGGCGGCATTTTCAACCTCCCCGCCGTCCTGGTCGTCGCATTTGTGACGACGCTCCTCGTCATCGGAACCAAGGAAAGCGCGACCTTCAACGCTGTCCTCGTGGTGATCAAGGTGACCGCGCTCACCTTGTTCCTCATCATCACGCTTCCGATGATCAGCGGGCATAGCGCCAACTTCCATCCGTTCGCGCCGCGCGGCTGGGGCAATCCATTGAGCTCTTCGGGCACGGGCATTCTGGGCGCCGCTGCCTCGATCTTCTTCGCCTACGTCGGGTTCGACGCTGTCTCGACCGCTGCCGAGGAAACCAAGAACCCGCAGCGCAACGTGCCCATTGGTCTTATTGGAAGCCTGCTCATCTGCACGGTCTTCTACCTGCTGGTCGCGGCCGGCGTGGTCGGCGCGTACGGCGCGCAGCCGGTAATCGATCCGGCGACCGGCCTTGCATTCAAGGAAGGCTCGCCGCAGCTCTACGCCTCTGCGGCGTGCCAGGTTGCGAACGCGCCCACCGTCTGTTCCAAGGAAGCGCTGGCGCACATCCTTCGGCAGGTCTCGAATCCTCTCTTCGGCAACCTCGTCGGCCTCGCGGCAGCGATCGCCCTTCCCTCCGTCGTGCTGCTGATGATGTACGGCCAGACACGCATCTTCTTCGTCATGGCCCGCGACGGGCTGCTGCCGGAGCGGCTGTCGGCTGTCCATGAGAAGTTCCGCACGCCTTATATCGTGACGATCGCCACCGGCGTCTTCGTGTCGATTGCAGCGGCCTTCCTGCCTGTTGGGACACTGGCCGACTATTCCAACGCGGGGACGCTGTTCGCATTCGCGATGGTGTCGGTGGGTGTGATGATCCTTCGAAAGAAGGACCCGTCGCGGCCGCGGCCGTTCCGCACGCCCGCGCTCTACCTCATCGCGCCGCTCTCGATCGCAGGGTGCATTCTCCTGTTCGTCAACCTCAACATCGAATCGAAGCTGCTGTTCGGGACTTGGACCCTGATCGGCCTCGTCGTCTATTTCCTCTACGGGTACCGTCACAGCCACGTCGCGCGCGGTCTGACCGAAGTTCCGGAGCTTTCTCCGGAGGCGCCGGGATCCATCGGTGTCGCACCGATGCCCCATGCACCGGCACCCCCGCAGGATATCGGCGAGGGCGACTAGATCAGCGAGCCCGCGAGCGCCCCGAGGTTAGCCTCGGGGCGTGCGCCGTAGTGCTGGATCACCTCGGCCGCACAGATCGCGCCCAGCTTGAGCGATCGCTCGAGGCCGAGGCCTCGGGCTTCGCCCACGAGGAAGCCTGATGCGAATAGGTCCCCGGCGCCGGTCGTGTCGACCAGCTTGTCGATGGGCTGGGCAGGAACATCGGCGCGTTCGCCGCCGCGCGTCGCGAGCGCGCCGTGCTCGCTGCGAGTGACGACCAGCGTTTCGACCTTGTCCTTGACGGCGCAAACCGCGCTCTCGAGGTGCGCGACGCCGGCCAGTGCTTCGACCTCGGCCTGGTTCGCAAAAAGGATGTCGATGCGCCCGCCATCGAGGAGCGTGTTGAAACCTTCGCGATGGCGATCGACGCAGAAGATGTCCGACAGCGTGAAGGCGACCTTGCGTCCCGCCTCCCGGGCCACTTCGATTGCCCGGATCAGCGCATAGCGCGGCGTCTCCGGGTCCCACAGATATCCCTCGAGGTAGAGGATCGCCGATCCACGGATCTGGTCCTCGTTGAGAGCGCTCGCGGGTAGGTGCTGAGCGGCACCGAGGAAGGTGTTCATGGTCCGGTGCCCGTCAGGCGTCACGAGAATCATCGAGCGTGCGGTCGGCACGCCGACATCGGCGGCGGGCGTAATGAACTCGACGCCGGCCGAGGTGAGATCGTGCCTGTAAAACTCGCCGAGCTGGTCGGGCGCGACCTGCCCGATGAAGCCCGATCGGGCTCGAAGGGCGGCGATCCCGGCGGCAGTGTTCCCGGCCGATCCACCGCTCACCTGGTGCGCCGGTCCCATGTGCGAATAAAGCCGCTCCGCCTCATTGGCATCGATGAGGCGCATCGTGCCCTTGACGAGGCCCTCGTCGCGAAGGAAGTCGTCGCTCGCTTCGGCGATCACGTCGACGATGGCGTTGCCGATGCACAGGACATCGAGGCTCGGTTCGGGCATGGATTCTCACACGAATCAAGGAAAGCGCGGCGCCTAGCCGCCCGTTCAATCACGGGCAACCTTGCCTACACGAATGGCCCAAGGCATCGTGAAGCCCATGCGTCGCTTATTTTTCGCCTCAGCCCTCGTTCTTGCCGGGTGCGCTTCGAAGCCCCAACCGACCCCTGCGCCGCAGCCGGTCCAAGCGGTGCCGGTGCAGCGCCAGATCACCCAATTGACCGGCATGACGACCCGTGACCTCACTGGTCACTTCGGCCGCCCCGCCTTGCAGGTCCAGGAGGGGACCAGCCTCAAGCTGCAGTTTCGCGGCACCTACTGCGTCCTCGACGCTTATCTCTACCCTGGGCAAAATGGGGTCTTGCGTGTCACTCATGTCGATACGAGGAACCCGTCGGGCGCCCATGTCGATCAGGGGACGTGCATCTCCGCACTCGAATATCCGAGTTGAGCCAGCGCCCATGAAGCCGCTTCGGCGATCACCGGATCCGGGTCGCCAAGGTGCCTTTGGACTGATCTGACAAGCGCGGGCTCGCCGCTGTTGCCTGCAGCGACCAGGCAGTTCCGGATCATCCGCTTCACACCAATGCGTTTGATCGGGGATCCGGCGAACATCTCGCGGAAGGAGGCGTCGTCGAGCGCCAGGAGATCGGCGAGCCGTGGCGCTGCGAGCTCGGCGCGCGGCAGGAATGCGCGGTTCGCAGAAGCGGCATCCGCGAAGCGGTTCCACGGGCACACGGCGAGGCAATCGTCGCAGCCGTAGACGCGGTTTCCGATCGCGGCCCGGAACTCCTGGGGGATCGGCCCGTCATGCTCGATCGTGAGGTAAGAGATGCAGCGCCGCGCATCGATCCGATGCGGGCCGACGAACGCTTGTGTCGGGCAGGCGTCGAGGCACCTCGTGCATGATCCGCAATGTTGGCCATGGTTCGCCGGCGGATCGGCCTCGAGCTCAAGGCTCGTCAGGATAACACCCAGAAACAACCAGCTCCCATGTTCGCGGCTGACGAGGTTGGTGTGCTTGCCTTGCCAGCCGATGCCCGCGGCCTGCGCGAGCGGCTTCTCCATCACCGGGGCGGTGTCGACGAAGACCTTGAGCTCGCCGCCGCCGTTTTCGACGAGCCAACGCGCCAGTCCTTTCAGCGCCTTCTTGAGGGTCTTGTGATAGTCGCCGCCCTGAGCATAGACGGACACGCGCCCGAGCTCGGGCCGGGTCGCGAGTGCCATCGGGTCGGACGTCGGGGCATAACTCATCGCGAGCGCGATCGCGGACTTTGCCTCGGGCCAGAGCGCGAGCGGCGATACGCGTTGGTGGGCCCGCGCCTCCATCCATCCCATGGTTCCGTGGTGACCGGCCTCGAGCCAGCGCATGATGTCGAGCCCGGCGGCGTCGGCCGAGTCAGAGCGCGCGAAGCCGCAGGCTGCGAAGCCCAGCTCCGCCGCCTTCGCCCTTATTGCTTCCTCAAGCCTTTGGCTCTTATGCACGCGAGCGTCCCTACATCGGTGCCGGCAATTTTCGTAGGAATTTCAGTGCTCCAGCAGGTTTCCAATTCCACAGCCTCCGATGCGCTTGCTGTCGAAGCGATCGATTTGGTGAAGGATTTCGGGGATACCCGGGCCGTGGACGGTGTCAGCCTCGCGGTGCCGACGGGCTCGATCTACGGTCTTCTGGGGCCCAACGGCGCCGGCAAGACCACCACCTTGCGAATTCTGATCGGGATCATCGACCCATCCAGTGGCACGCGGCGCGTACTTGGCCGCGAGCGCCCGCTCGATGCCGCGCCAAAGGTCGGCTACCTGCCCGAGGAGCGCGGCCTATACCCCGCGATGCACGCACGCGATGCGATCGCGTTCATGGGCGCACTGCGCGGCCTTTCGGTGCCTGAGGGCCGTCGGCGTGCCGACGATTTGTTGGCCGAGCACAATCTTGGAGACTGGGCCAATAAGCCGATACGCTCGCTGTCGAAGGGAATGGCGCAGACGGTCCAGCTGCTCGGCACGATCGTCCACCGACCAAAGCTCATCGTGCTCGACGAGCCGTTCGCCGGCCTGGACGCCATCAACCAAGGACGGCTCGAGGAGCTGATCCGCCGCGAGACCCGGGCCGGCGCGACAGTCATCTTCTCGACCCACGTGATCGCTCACGCCGAGCGCTTGTGCGAGCGCGTTGCGATCATTGCCAAGGGCCGGGTCGCGTTCGACGGTCGCGTCGACGAGGCGCGCGCGCGGCTTCAGCCGATTGTCCGCCTGGGCACTCGGGAGAAGGACGGCGTGTGGCGGTCCGCGATCCCATCGAATGCGCGGCGCGACGGAGACGAATGGGTGTTCGAGTTGCCGGAGGGCGGCCCGGAACCGTTGCTCAAGGCGCTGATCGACGGCGGCGCCGGCATCGAGACCCTGGCGATCGAGCGGCCGGGACTTCATGATGCCTTCGTCGCGATCGCCGGGAACAAGGCTGCGGCCGAGATGGGCCAGGCGCGATGATCCGCTTCATCAGATCCTCGCTCGTCATCGCCCGCCGCGACTTCGGAGCGACCGTCCTTTCAAAGGCTTTCATCTTCTTCCTCCTGGGACCATTGTTTCCACTGCTTCTCGGCGGCCTCTTCGGGAGCATCGGTGCGCGTGTCGCGACCCAGGCCGAACGTCCGGTAATTGCCGTTGTCTCGAGCGACAGCGACTTCGACCGGCTCTCAAAAGCCCGCGACCAGCTGGCGCAGGCGCTGAGCGACGGCGCGGTCGTGAAGATCGTCCATTATGCGCCGGAGCGGGACCTCGAAGCCCAGCAGCAACGGCTGCTCGCGACCGGAAGTCCGCCGGTGCGCGCCGTCCTTGGCGGTGACCTTGAACATCCCCACCTCACGGGGGCAGTCGCAGACGACCCTGCGACACTAGGCCAGTTGCGCCTTGTCATCGCCAATGCGCGTTCGGGCCAGGCGGCCCCCGCTCTCTTCCCGGTAACGAACGTCCACGGCTCGACAGGCTCGCTCGCCAACGACCGCGCCGTCACGGCCCAGATCGGCCAGATGCTGATTTTCTTCCTGACCTTGTTCCTCGCCGGCATGGTGATGTCGCAGCTCATCGAGGAGAAATCGAACAAGATCATCGAGGTGATCGCAGCCGCGGTTCCGATCGACGCGATGTTCGTAGGTAAGCTGTTCGCGATGCTCGCGGCCTCGGTGATCGGGATCCTCGTTTGGCTCTGTGCCGGCGCGCTCTTCGTTCAGATGATCAAGCATGGGGGCCTCGCGACATTGCCGGTGCCGGCGATTGGCTGGCCCGGCTTCCTTGCTCTCGTCGTCATATATTTCGCGATGAACTACCTGCTTATCGGGGCCATAATGCTGACGATCGGAGCACAGGCGTCGACCGCACGCGAGGTCCAGGTTCTCGCAATGCCAGCGACCTTCGGCCAGCTGCTGGTCTTCGCCCTCGCAGCGACCGCGGTCGGGGCGCCCGATTCACCCAAGGCCCTCGCGGCCGCGATCTTCCCGCTGTCTTCTCCGATGGTGATGCTCGCGCGCGCGGCTCAGGATGCGCATTGGTGGCCCCACCTTTTCGCGATTTTGTGGCAGGCCTTGTGGGTCGGGATCATTCTTCGCGTCGCGGCGCAACTGTTCCGAAAAACCGTCCTCAAATCGGGGCCGCGGGTCAGGTGGTGGCGGTTCGGTCGCGCCTAGAGCAAAAGCTGGCGGCTTTCGGTTCCTCAATCGTGCGCTCGGCGGCCAGGCTCAGCCGATTGCCTCGCGCGCCATGTCCTCGAGCTTTTTCATCAGCGCGCGGTGGGGAAACGGGCCGTGGCTGATCCGCGCGACCCCGGCATCCGCCCAGACCTTCTTGTCGGGCGCTCCCGGGAAAGCGATGACGTTCAGCGGCAGCGGGACCTCTCGAACCACGCGCTCGATCTGGCTTGGATCTGCCAAACGCGGCACGAAGAAACCGCTCGCGCCAGCATCCGCGAATGCCTGTCCGCGCTCCACGACCTTGTCGATCAAGGCACTGTCATGCGCCTCGGTCTTCAAGAGGAGGTCCGTCCGCGCGTTCACGTAGAAATCCTCGCCGACCGCGTGGCGGATCGCCGCCACCCGCTTCACCTGGATCTCAAGCGCGTGCAGCCCTTCGCCGCCGAGGACCTGGTCCTCGAAATTGCATCCGACGGCGCCAATTGCCTTCAATCGTGAGGCGTTCGCTCCGCCTTCCTCGGGATCGGCCGAATAGGCACCTTCGAAATCGACGGTAACTGGAAGCTCGACGGCCTCGACGATTCGCCTCGCATTGGCGAGCGCGAAGTCGATCGGCACCTTTTGTCCGTCGGGCCAGCCGTTCGCGTCCGCGACCGGGTGACTTCCAGTGGCGAGGGCCTTCGCGCCCGCCGCGATCACCGCATGGGCGCTTCCGACGTCCCATATGTTGTAAAGGACTAGCGGATTGCCGGGCACGTGAAGCGCGGCGAATGTTTCGAACGTGCTTGCCATGGCGGCAGCCGGACTAGGCCGCCGACCGCGCCGGCGCAACGGCGGCGGCCATTGTCATAAAAGTGCAACAGGACCGTCACAGAGGCTTCGCGGAACGATCGGTAGGGGAAGGCTGACCCCTGCCCCCAAGGAGCCCGATCATCATGAAGAAGCTGCTTCTCGCCCTGCCCGCCTTGGCCGTGCTTGCTGCCTGCGGCCACAAGGCCGGCACGAAGGGCAATGCGGCTGGGAGTTCGGGCGTGCAGGTCACCGGCGCGGGCTCTACTTTCGTCTATCCGGTTCTTTCTGCCTGGGCCTCGGACTACCAGAAGCAGGCCGGGACCGCGATCAACTACCAGTCCATCGGTTCGGGCGGCGGCATTTCGCAGGTCGAGGCCGGTACCGTTGAATTCGGCGCGACCGACCAGCCCCTGAAGTCGGACGAGCTCACGAAGAACAACCTCGCCCAGTTCCCGATCGTCGTCGGCGGCATCGTCCCGGTCGTGAACATCGCCGGTCTCGACGCCGGCAAGCTGAAGCTCTCGGGCCCGATCCTCGCCGACATCTACCAAGGCAGGATCAAGACCTGGAACGACCCAGAGATCGTGAAGATCAACCCGGGCGTGAATCTCCCCGGCGCTGCGATTGCGCCGGTCCACCGCTCCGATGGCTCCGGCACGACTTTCAACTTCACCCACTATCTCAGCCAGGTCAGTCCAAGCTGGAAGGGCGGGCCGGGCGAGGGCAAGACGGTCAAGTGGGCTGGCGGCGTCGGCGGCAAGGGCAACGAAGGGGTGGCGGGCTACGTCAAGCAGCTGCCGAACTCGATCGGCTATGTCGAATATGCCTATGTGGTCCAGAACCACATGAGCTACGCGCTTCTCCAGAACGCGTCTGGCCAATTCGCGGCGCCGAGCGCCGCATCCTTTGCTGCCGCCGCTTCGACTGCCGATTGGAAAAACGCGCAGGACTTCAACTTGGTGATGACGAATGCGCCCGGGGCCGAGGCCTACCCGCTGGCAGCTACCACATTCATCCTCCTGCCCAAGCAGCCGAAGGACAAGGCGAAGTCGGATGCTGCGATCGCCTTCTTCAAATATGCTCTTGAGAAAGGGCGGGACCAGGCGAACAAGCTCGATTACGTGCCGCTTCCCAAGGACCTCGTGCAGCAGATCGAAGGCTACATCTCGCAGAACGTCAAGTGAACGCAGCGGCGACGAAGGATATCAATGAATTCAAAGGCCGCGTTGCCCAGAGGAGCGGGGCCGGCGCCGATCGCCTGTTCCAGCTGATTACCGCAGGCGCTGCCTGGTTCGTTCTCATTCTGCTCGGGGCCATCGCCATGTCGATGGCCTGGGGCGGGCGCCTCGCCTTCCAGACGTTCGGCTGGAGGTTCGTCACGAGCCCTGACTGGGACGCCGTCGGTGGCCACTTCGGCGCCCTGGTGCCGATCTACGGAACGCTCGTCACGTCGGCCATCGCGCTCATCATCGCGGTCCCGGTCAGTGTCGGAATCGCCTTGTTTCTGACCGATATCGCGCCGAGGTGGAGCCGCGCGCCGATCTCGGTCGCGATCGAGCTGCTCGCCGCCATCCCGAGCATTATCTACGGCATGTGGGGCCTGTTCGTGTTCGCGCCGTTCATGGCCACGCACGTCGAGCCGTGGCTCGCGGATCATCTTGGCAGCAAGGCGATCGTGGGACCGCTGTTCAGCGGTCCGCCGATCGGCATTGGCATGCTGACCGCTGGGATCGTGCTCGGAATCATGGTCATTCCGTTCATCGCCGCTGTCGCGCGCGAGGTGTTCAGCGCTGTGCCTCCGCCACTTCGCGAATCGGCTGTGGCGCTTGGCGCCACCCGGTGGGAAGTGCTGAGGAGTGTGACGCTCCCGTACACGCGCTCCGCGGTGATCGGAGCGATTTTCCTCGGCCTCGGCCGGGCACTCGGCGAGACGATGGCCGTGACGTTCGTGCTCGGCAACGCGCATGACCTCTCGAGCTCGCTTCTCATGCCGAGCAATTCCATCGCCGCGGCGATCGCTAACGAATTCACCGAAGCCGATACCGACCTTTATCGCTCCTCACTGATCGCTCTGGGGTTCCTACTTTTCGTCGTGACCTTCATCGTGCTGTCCATCGCCAAGCTGCTTCTCATGAGGATCAACAAGCAGATGGGAAGGACGCACTGATGGCCATTCCCGCCCGCCGCCGCGTTGCCGACGTTCTCGCCTTTGCCTTCGCGACCTTCGCGACGCTGTTCGGGCTCGTGTGGCTGTTCTGGATCTTGTGGATGACGCTGAAACAGGGTGCCGGGGCGTTGAGCGGGAGACTGTTCACTCAGATGACCCCTCCGCCAGGAGCAAGCGGTGGCCTTCTCAACGCCTTCTACGGAAGCGCAGTCATGATCGTGCTGGCCGTTCTCATCGGGACGCCGGTGGGAGTCGCTGCCGGCACCTACCTCGCGGAGCACGGGCGCCATACACGCGTCGCGAAGATCGCAAGCTTCATCAACGACATTCTCCTTAGCGCTCCATCGATCGTCGTTGGCCTCTTCGTCTACGAGCTCGCAGTTCGAACCGCCGGTCATTTCTCCGGCTTCGCCGGAGCGATTTCGCTTGCGATCATCCTTCTTCCGATTGTCGTACGGACAACGCAGGAATCGCTGCTTCTCGTACCCGACACGATGCGCGAGGCGGGCTTCGCGCTTGGCCTTCCGCGCTGGCGAGTCACTCGCCAGATCATCTACAAGGCGGCCATGAGCGCGATCCTCACCGGGATCCTGCTCGGCGTCGCTCGGATCGCGGGCGAAACCGCGCCCTTGCTATTCACGGCGCTCAACAACCAGTTCTGGAGCGCTGACCTGAATGCGCCGCTGGCGAACCTGCCGGTGGTCATCTTCCAATATGCGATGAGTCCCTACGACGAATGGCATTCGCTGGCCTGGGCCGGCGCCTTCGTGCTCACCGCATTCGTGCTCATCTTGAACATCCTCGTCCGGCTGCTCGCCCGGAAAGGCAAACAACCATGAACGACACTGCGACTGCGCTGCGGATCATTCCGACCGGCGCCACCGATCTCGGCACCACGAGCACCACAGGCGCCGGTGTCATCGAAATGCGCGACCTCAATTTCTATTACGGCAAGGGGCACGCCCTGAAGCACGTCAACATGACCGTGCCGTCGAAATGCGTAACCGCGATCATCGGGCCGTCGGGCTGCGGCAAGTCGACCCTGTTGAGGACGATCAACCGCATCTACGAGCTCTATCCAGAGCAATATGCGACGGGTGAGATCGTCATCGACAAGCGCAATGTCCTCGATCGCAAATATCCGCTGTCGGACTTGAGGCGCCTCGTCGGAATGGTGTTCCAGAAGCCGACGCCTTTTCCGTCATCCATCCGCGCCAATGTCGCGTTCGCCCTCTCTTATTACGAAAAGCTGTCGAAATCGGAGCTCAGCGACCGGATCGAATCGGCGCTGCGTCAGGCGGCGCTGTGGGACGAAGTGAAGGACAAGCTCAGCCAGAGCGCCCTCAGCCTCTCGGGGGGCCAGCAGCAGCGGCTCTGCATCGCGAGAACGATCGCGGTTCGACCCGAGATCCTGCTGCTCGACGAGGCGACCTCCGCGCTCGATCCCATCTCGACGGCGAAGGTCGAGGAGCTGATCCACGAGCTTCGCGAGCATTTTACGATCGTCATCGTCACGCACAATATGCAGCAGGCGGCGCGCGTGTCGCAGCGCACCGCCTTCTTCCATCTGGGCGAGCTCGTCGAATTTGGAAAAACCAGCGAGATTTTCACGATCCCGCGCGAGCAGCGGACCAAGGACTATATCACCGGCCGCTTCGGCTGATTGGAGCGATCATGCAGCAAACTCGCGAACACACGCTCAAGGCATTCGACGAGGATCTCGACCGTCTGCGCGCCCTCATCAGCCAGATGGGCGGCTTTGCCGAACATGCGATAGGCGAGGCCATGCGATGCCTCGTTCATCGGGACATCGAGGGCGCGGCGAGTGTCGTCGAAGCTGACAAGAAGCTCGACGTTCTCGAGATCGAGACCGAGCGGCGCGCGGTCCAGTTGATCGCGCTTCGAGCACCGATGGCGAGCGATCTTCGCGACGTCGTCGCAGCGTTGAAGATCTCGAGCGTCGTCGAGCGGATCGGCGATTATGCGAAGAACATCGCGAAGCGGGTTCCGCTGCTGGAAAATGTCGGCAAGATCGAACCGCTGTCGCTCCTTCCGGAGATGGCGCGGATCGCAACCGAGATGGTGCATGACGTGCTCGACGCTTTTCTCGAGCGGGATGCGGACGCCGCGATCCGGGTGTGCGAACGCGACTCCGCCGTCGACGATTTTTACGATTCTATTTTCAGGACTCTCCTCACGCACATGATGGAAAATCCGCAATCAATAGGAGCGTCGGCGCACCTTCTCTTCGTCGCCAAGAACCTCGAGCGAGTCGGCGACCATGCGACCAACATTGCCGAAATGGTCTATTATGCCGCGACTGGCGAGCACATGACCGATCGGCCAGGCAAGTCGGAGAGCTGAACATGGCTGCAAAGCGCCTCCTTCTGGTCGAGGACGACAGGGCACTTGCGGACCTGGTCGCGTTCCATTTCGAGCGCGCGGGTTACGATGTCACCCGTACCGGAGACGGTGAAGAAGCACTGATCCTCGTCGACGAGGTCAGGCCCGATGTGGTCCTCCTCGACTGGATGATCGAGGGAATCAGCGGCATCGAGGTCTGCAGGCGCCTCCGCCGGCGCGCAACGACCGCCAACGTGCCCATCATGATGCTGACGGCGAGGGGCGAGGAGAGCGACCGGATCCGAGGTCTCGATACCGGCGCAGACGATTATATAACCAAGCCTTTCAGCCCGCGCGAGCTGGTTGCACGCGTCGGCGCAGTGCTTCGGCGTGTGCGCCCGGCGCTGGCGGGCGAGCAGCTCGCTTATGCGGACCTCGAGATGGACGTCACCGCTCACCGGGTCCGCCGCGGCGGTCAGCAGGTTCCGCTCGGCCCGACCGAATTCAGACTCCTCAAGCATTTCCTCGAGCATCCCGGCCGCGTCTTCTCGCGCGAGCGGCTCCTCGACGCGGTGTGGTCGCATGATCCCGATATCGACACCCGCACCGTGGACGTTCACGTGCGCCGGCTTCGGCAAGCGCTCAACTCCCGTGATCGGCCGGACCTCATTCGCACGGTTCGCTCGGCCGGCTACTCGCTCGACAGCGAGGCATGACGCCGTAGCCACTGCCGGCGATTCGCCTGGCAAAACGGAAACGGCCCGCCGGACGGGCGGGCCGCTCCCCTG
>JBJMVK010000083.1:0-4054 GCA_045810725.1 Sphingomonas sp.
CATTCCGGACTCCTCCGACAAGCTTTTGGGCCTGATCAAGTCCGGCGAGGGCGGTTCGCCCATTCCGCAGCCGACTCCGCTCTTCCCGCGCCTCGAGCTTCCGGAGGAGGACGAGGCGGCCGCATGAGGCTGATCGACAGTCACTGCCACCTCAATTACGAGGGCCTGGTCGAACGGCAAGCCGAAGTGCTTGAGAACGCACGCGGACGCGGCGTGGCGGGTTTCCTGAACATCTCCACTCGTCAGCGCGAGTGGAAAGAGATCGTTGCTCTCGCAGAGCGAGAGCCCGACGTCTGGGGGAGCATCGGGGTCCATCCGCATGAGGCCGATGCCCATCCCGACCTCGGAGCTGCGGCGCTCGTCAAAGCCGCGGACCATCCGCGCGTGATTGCGATCGGTGAGTGCGGCCTCGACTATTATTACGACAAATCCGACCGGAGTGCGCAACGTGAGCGCTTCCAGGCCCATATCGAAGCAGGACGGCAAACGGGGCTACCACTGGTCGTCCACACTCGGGAAGCCGAAGCGGACACCGCAGAAATACTAAGCGAGGCGGTCAGGGAAGGCGATGTCAGCGGCGTCCTTCATTGCTTCACAGGCTCGGCCGAGTTCGCCCGCAAGGGCCTCGATCTCGGCTTCTACGTGTCGCTCTCGGGCATAGTGACCTTCAAGAATGCGCAGGATCTTCAGGAGATCGCGAAGTGGTTGCCGGCGGACCAGATGCTGGTCGAGACGGATTCGCCGTTCCTGGCGCCCGTCCCGCATCGCGGGCAAAAATGCGAGCCGGCTTTCGTCGCCGATACCGCGATCTTCGTCGCAGGCCTGCGGGGCGAAGACCCCGAGGACCTCGCCCAAACGACGACCGCTAACTTCTTCAAATTGTTTAGCAAGGCGGCGTGAGAGTTCGGATCCTCGGTTGCGGAACGTCTACCGGCGTCCCCAAGATCGGCAATGACTGGGGGCAATGCGATCCGAATGAATCCCGCAATGCGCGCCTCAGAACATCGATCGTCGTCGAAAGTGCGGGTCAGCACATGCTGGTCGACTGCGGGCCCGACCTCCGGCAGCAACTGCTGGCCGCGAAGGTGAGCAGGTTGACGGGTGTCATCGTGACCCACGCACATGGGGATCACTGTCATGGAATTGATGAGCTTCGTCCGGTTTCGCAGCACATCGGCGGACCAGTACCGATCCACGCGCGCGCCGACGTGCTCGACGAGCTGAAGCTGCGCTTTGCTTATGCGTTCGAACAGGGCGATTTCTATCGGCCGATCGCGGAGGCGCGAGAATTGGGCCCGGCGCTGGATTTCGGCAACGCTACGATCCGCCACGTCGACCAGCCACACGGCGGCCCTACCTCGCTTGGCCTGCGCTTCGAGGAGCGCGGCTACGCCGTAGGATATGCGATAGATTTCAGCGAATTGAGCGACGATATGGCGCGGCTCTATGAGGGCGTCGACGTGTGGGTCGCCGACTGCCTGACACGGAAGCCACATCCTACGCACATGCATCTGGAGGGCGTGCTGAGTGCAGCTCGCGATCTCAAGGTTGGCCAGCTTTATCTTGTACACATGGGCAATGGGTTGGATTACCGCTCCCTAATCGCAGAGCTGCCTGATTGGGCGGCGCCGGCTTATGATGGGCTCGAGTTCGCCTCATGACCAACGACACGATGCTTGGCGGCCTCTACCTGTTGATGGCCGCGATGCTCGTTCTTGGCGCATTGATGACGAGGCGCGAGCCCGCCGCGAAGATGCTCACCATGGCGCTGGCCTGGGTAGCGATCTTCGCGGCCGGGTTCGTCTTGTTTACATTCCGGGACAATTTCGGCTGGGTCGCACAGCGCCTCAAAGCGGAAGCCCTCGGCACACCGGTACAGCAGGGGCGAGAGACACGCATCCCAATGGCGATCGATGGGCATTTTTGGGTCAACGCGACGCTCAATGGGCGTGACGTCAAATTCCTGGTCGATAGTGGCGCAACCACGACGACCATCGACAGGGACACTGCCAAGGCTGCTGGGGTCGAGATTTCGTCGCGCCGCGATCAATATGTCCGCACCGGAAATGGCATAGTCCGGGTGGCCAGCGGGCGTGCTGATGAACTGATCGTTGGGGGCATCAGGCGCAACGATGTCGCGCTGCAGATTGCAGATAATGACGATCTGAACGTCCTCGGCATGAATTATCTGTCTTCATTGAGCCGCTGGAGCGTGGAGGGGCGATGGCTCATTTTGGTCTCGTGAACTATCGACGACTTTACATAATGCATATTATCATACTTTCGGATTGCGACGAACGAGGGCCTCCTCATGCCGCTTGAGCGTCTCCGGCAGATCATGCGGAAGCTGCGCGATCCGGCGACGGGCTGCGAATGGGACACGGTGCAGACATTCGAGACGATCGCGCCCTACAGCATCGAGGAAGCGTACGAAGTCGCCGACGCGATCGCTCGCAAGGACATGGATGCGCTCGCCGACGAGCTGGGCGACCTCCAACTCCAGGTCGTGTTCCACGCGCAAATGGCTGAGGAAGCCGGACTTTTTACGCTCGAAGACGTCCTCGATCGGATCTCCGACAAGATGGAACGCCGCCATCCGCACATCTTTGGTGATGCCGAGCACGGCGGTCATCATTTGTGGGAGGTCATCAAGGCCGAGGAACGTGCCGCAGATCCCGACAAAAGCGCGCTAGCCGGCGTTGCCCTGGCGCTTCCGGCGCTTGAACGAGCCGCAAAGCTCCAGCGGCGAGCGGCACGTACCGGCTTTGACTGGCCGGACGTTTCAGGCCCACGCGCAAAGATCGACGAGGAACTCGCCGAGCTGGAAGCCGAGACGGATCATGACCGCAAGCTGGAAGAGCTTGGAGACCTATTGTTCGCCGTCGTGAACCTCGCACGGCATCTTAACATCGAGCCAGAAGCTGCCCTGCGTGAGGCTAATCGGAAGTTCGAGCAGCGTTTTCGCGCCATCGAGCAGGAACCAGGCTTCTCGGAACTGTCGCTCGACCAAAAAGAAGCGCTGTGGACGAAAGCCAAGAAGGCTCAGGCAGATTCCATCGCCTGAAAGCGCGCCCAATTGTCGGGCGATAGCCGCACTGACAGTTCCAACTCCTCATCGTCGACCTTCTGGTCGAGGACTTCGCCGCGGGAATGCAGCCATGCAATGCGGCCGCCATCCGATGCCGCCAAGCGGATCGAATGCACCTGCTCGCCGCTTCTCAGCTTCTCCGACATGCATTCGCGAAGCGCATCAAGCCCCTCGCCACTGACCGCAGAAATCGGCACGACGTCCTCGCGGCGCCTGGCCTCCTCGAACAGGCGCGCCCGTTCCTCATCCCCCAGCAGGTCGACCTTGTTCCACGCTTCAATCCGGGGTGGGCCGCCCTCCTCCCCGAGGCCCAGCGACGTTAGCACGTCCTCCACGTCCTCACGCTGCGCTTCGCGGTCAGGGTGCGCCATGTTGCGGACGTGGAGCAGGAGGTCGGCCTCGCGCACCTCCTCCAGCGTCGCCCGGAAAGCCGCGATGAGCTCGGTCGGAAGGTCTGAAACGAACCCGACGGTATCGGACAGGATCGCCTTGTCGAAGCCCGGCAGCTTGATATCCCTCATCGTCGGGTCAAGCGTTGCAAACAGCAGGTTCTCTGCGAAGACAGCTTCTCCGGTTAAACGGTTGAAAAGGGTAGATTTACCCGCGTTTGTATAGCCGACCAAGGCAACCACCGGCCACGGCGCACGCTGCCGCCGGTCGCGGTGCAGCGTTCGCGTCCGTTTCACCTGGTCGAGTTCGCGGCGGATCTTGGCCATGCGGTCGCGGATCAACCGGCGGTCGGCCTCGATTTGCGTTTCGCCGGGACCGCCGAGGAAACCGAAGCCGCCGCGCTGGCGCTCGAGATGCGTCCAGCTCCTGACCAGTCGGCCCGACTGGTATTGTAGGTGGGCGAGCTCGACCTGTAGCTGGCCTTCCGAGGTCGCGGCACGCTCGCCGAAAATTTCAAGGATGAGCCCGGTACGGTCGATAACTTTGGTACCGACTTCGTCTTCGAGGTTCTTCTGC
>JBJMVK010000084.1:0-10970 GCA_045810725.1 Sphingomonas sp.
GAGCTTCGCGTAGGGATCAACGCGCGTCTTGCGAAGCAGGCTTTCGCGGACGCTTTCAATCTCGAGGTCGAGGCCGTCGAGGAGGTCTGGCACGGCATCGACCCTCCGTTCCGCGAACTGTTCGATTGGGCCGAAGGACACTCACCTCAGCCCGCCGCGCGCGACGTGCCGATCTTCCGCCCGTTCATGCTCGCCCACCCGCTCGCGGACACCAAGGTGTCGCTCGATGACTATGCCGCTGAATGGAAGTGGGACGGAATTCGAGTGCAGCTCGTCCATGCTGGCGGCCAGACGCGGCTCTACAGCCGCACCGGCGACGATATCTCCCGCAGCTTCCCGGACGTCGCCGAGGCATTCCGAACCCCTGGCGTCCTCGACGGCGAGCTCCTCGTGCGGGGGTCCGATCAGGGCGTCGCGGGTGTCCACGGGGGCGCGGCGGCAAGCTTCAACGCCCTTCAACAGCGGCTCGGCCGCAAGACCGTCAGTCCTAAGATGATGGGCGCTTATCCCGCATTCGTCCGGCTCTACGACATCCTGTTCGAGGGGGATGGTGACCTTCGCGAGCTCGCTTGGACCAAACGCCGTGAACGTCTCGAGCGCTTTGCGGCCGGGCTCGATACGGAGCGATTCGACGTCTCGCAGCTGATCGACGCTCGAGGCTTCGAGGAGCTCGAGGAGCTGCGGCTCAACGCCCGCGATGCAAGCATCGAGGGGATCATGCTCAAACGGCGCGACAGCGCCTATGTCGCCGGTCGGCGGACCGGACTTTGGTACAAGTGGAAACGCGACCCTTTGACGGCTGATTGCGTGCTCATGTACGCCGCGAGGGGCTCGGGCAAGCGTTCCAGCTACTATAGCGACTATACGTTCGGGGCGTGGAGTGAGGGGGGCGAGCTCCTTCCGGTCGGCAAGGCCTATTTCGGTTTCACCGACGAGGAGCTGAAATGGTTAGACCGGTGGATCCGGGGACATACGGTCCAGCGCTTCGGTCCCGTCCGCGAGGTCGAGAAGAGCCTGGTACTCGAAGTGGCGTTCGACTCGATCCACAACAGCACGCGACACAAGTCCGGCCTTGCCATGCGTTTCCCACGCATCAGCCGGATTCGCATCGACAAACCGGCGGCTGAAGCCGACCGACTGGCGAGCCTCCTGTCAATGGTAACTTGAAGCTTCGCGCAAACGCACGCTAAGCGATCCTCTGTTCGGGGAAGAGGGGACTTAGATGATCAAGCAACTGCTCGCCGGCGCGGCGGTGCTGACGATGGCTGGCGCAGGCCACGCCGCAACCTACGCCATCCAGGCCGGTCACCTCATTGTCGACGCAGCGCAGAGCGAACGCGGCGCGTCGACGGTGATCGTCGAAAACGGGCGGGTCGCTCGCATCGACAATGGCTTCACCACGCCCGAAGGCGCAATCATCGTGGACGAGCGCAGCCGAACCGTCATGCCCGGCATGACCGACGTCCACGTGCACCTGACCGATACGTCCGGTCAGCCCTGGTACACCGGCTTCACCAAGAAGGAATCGGTTCCTTACGCGGCGACGGTCGGCCTGACGCACGCGCTTGAGATGGCGCGCGGCGGGTTCACGACCGTACGGGACCTCGGTGGCGACACGAGCGCGGTGGTCGCGGTCCGTGACGCCGTCGCCGAAGGCCGCTTTCCGGGACCGCGAATAAGGGTCGCCGGCGCACCCTTGTCGATCATCGGCGGGCACGCCGACGAAGCGACCGGTCTTCCGCCCGAGCTTGCCGAGGCGGTCAACGAAGCCCATCTCAATCCGTCGGTCTGTACCGGGCCCGACGAATGCCAGAAGGTAGTCCGAGGCCTTGCCGCGGCCGGCGTCGATGTCATCAAGATCATGGCGACGGGCGGCGTCCTCGACCCGGGCACCCGCGGGCTCGAGCAGCACTTCACCGACGAGGAAATGAAGGCCATCTGCGACATGGCGCATTTCAATGGGCTCAAGGTCGCGGCGCATGCGCATGGCGCGAAGGGAATCGACGCCGCCGTTCGAGCCGGCGTCGATTCGATCGAGCACGGCACCTTCATCGACGAGCAGGGCGTCAAGGACATGAAGGCGCGGGGGACTTATTATGTCGCGACGCTGATGGCGTTCAGCGGAGTCGAAGCTGCGCTTGGCAAGGGACTGATGACCCCGGCCAGCGAGGCCAAGACCCGGCAGACGCTGGGCGTTTGGGGCAAGGGTCTCAACCTCGCCTACCGCAATGGCGTCCACATCGCGCTTGGCACGGACAGCGCCGTAGCGCCCCACAGCCAGGCCAACCACGAACTTGCACTGATGGTTACGAAGGGCGGAATGAGCCCGCGAGACGCGCTCATCGCGGCAACCAAGGGCGGGCCGGACCTCATGGGTCTCTCGAACGAAACCGGCACGCTCGACCCTGGCAAGTCCGCTGACCTGATTGCAGTTGATGGCGATCCGCTCGTCGATCCGACCGCCGTGCAGCGGGTCGATTATGCCATGGTCGAAGGCAATCCCATTCCGATGAAAGGACAATGATGCGCACCTCCCTCCTTGCGATCGCGCTGCTGCTCTCGAGCACGGCTTACGCGGCGGATCAGCCTGCCGGCGACGTTCCGCCCAAGGATGTGAAGGCAGACGACAAAAAGGCCGATGCGGATATCGTAAAGGCGAGCGTCGAAGAGGACGCACAGCCCGTCAAGCGGTCGATCCCGTTCCATGGGCACAGCTTGTCCTACATCGTCACTCCGGGTCATTTGTCGATTCGCAACGACAAGGGCGAGCCGACGGGGAGCATGTTTTACGTCGCCTACACGATCCCGAGTTCGCAGCCTCGGCCGGTCACGTTCCTTTTCAATGGCGGTCCAGGCTCCTCGACCATGTGGCTGCACATGGGCTCGTTCGGACCGATGAAGGTCGACGCCTCCAATCCGGAAACCATTCCGGGGCCGCCGTTCCGTTACGGGCCCAACCCCGACACGATGCTCGACGTCACCGATCTCGTTTTCATCGACGCGCCGACCACCGGCCTATCGCGAGAGATCGGAAAGGCTGAACCCAAGGATTTCTTCGGAGTGGACAAGGACCTCGACGCGTTCACCCGCACGATCCAGCGTTACCTGACGAAGTACCAGCGCTGGAACAGCCCCAAGTTCATCATCGGGGAGAGTTATGGGACGACGCGCGCCGCCGGCTTGTCGAACTCGCTGCTCGACGCAGGCGTCCAGCTCAACGGGATCACGTTCGTGTCGACGGTATTCAACTTCGCCGATTTCCAAGGGGACCAGTCGCTAATCAACTTCCTGCCGACCTATGCGGCGGATGCCTGGTACCATGGCAAGGTCGCGAACAAGCCACCGCTGGAGGAATTCCTCCAGCAGGCGCGAGACTTCGCGAGCGGAGCCTATGCAGCAGGGCTTCAGCGCGGAAATACGCTCACTGACGAGGAAAAGCAGTCGATCGCGCAGCGCATGTCTCAGCTGACCGGCCTGTCAACCGACTACATCCTGCGCTCCAATTTGAGGGTCCAGCCGAACCGTTTCCAGCGCGAGTTGTTGCGCGACCGACATCAGCTCATCGGTCGCATTGACTCGCGCTACGTTGGCACAGAGCCCGACAATGTCGGCGAGGGTGCAGATTACGACCCGCAGGGAAGCGCCATTACTGGCGCCTTTGTCGGCGCGCTCAACGACTATCTGTTCCGCGACCTCGGTTACAAAAGCCCGCTGACCTACCGGCCGAACAATTACGGGGCCGTCTACGGCGGTGAGAATGGCTGGGAATTCACGCACAAGGCTCCAGACGGCCAGCAGCAAATCGCAGACACGAGTTCCGACCTCGCCAATGCCATTCGCCAGAACCCGAGGATGAAAATCCTATCGGTGAACGGCTATTATGATCTCGCGACCCCGTTTCACGGCGCCGAATATGAGTTCAAGCATATGGCGCTGGAGCCGCAGCTTCAGGCGAACATCCGCTACACTTACTATCCAGCGGGTCACATGATGTACATCGACCCGACGTCCGCCCGGCAGCTGAAGTCCGATCTTGCCGCTTTCTACGCGAGCGCGATGTAACAAGAGAAAGGGGCCGGCAGAGCAAACTCTCCCGGCCCCCCTCGCCCCCAAAACGGACTCTGGCCTTTACGAGTTGTGGGAAGCTTTCTCCCTCGCCTCAATTCGGCCGCCCATGTCGGTCCAGGCCTTGCCGCGAGCGCTCATGAAATCGCCGCACTCCTTCAGGAGTGGACCGACCGGCTGACCCTCGATTGCCTTCGCCCCGGCCACGAGCCGGGTCTCGAGATCGGCAGTCGAGGTTTCCGCGTCCACTCGGCCACTGAAGTAAGTGACCGCGCTCATGAGCATCGCCTTCAGCTCAGGCTTGATCGACTGATCTTGCATCGCCGTTTGCGTGACAATCACGCATTGGACGTCGAACATCACGGGATCTGCACCGGTGACCGCCGCGGCCGCAAGAAACGGCAGCGCCAGCAGAGGCATCAGGTGATTGACGTGAGGTTCACCGCGGCGGTCTTACCACGGCGGTCAACCTCGAGCTCGAACTCGAGTCGGTCGCCCTCGTTTAGCGTTGGGATTCCCGCCCGCTCGACAGCCGAAATATGCACGAATGCGTCGGGCTGCCCGTCGTCGCGTTGGATGAAGCCGAAGCCCTTCATTGCGTTGAAGAACTTGACCGTTCCTTGCGCCTTCTCACCGGTCAGCTGCCGCTGCGGCCCGCGCTCGGCGCGCTCGACCGCCATCGGCTCGCCTTCGATCCTGAGGTTCGTCGCGGAGATCCGGCCGCCGCGGTCCACCAGCGTGAACTCGAGCGGCTGGCCGTCCGCGAGGTCCGTGAGACCGGCCTGCTCGACCGCCGAGATGTGGACGAAAACGTCTTCGCCGCCATCATCGCGGACGATGAAGCCGAAGCCCTTCTGCGGATTGAAGAATTTAACGACACCCTTGCCTTCGCCGACGACTTGCGGGGGCATTCCGCCGCCACCTCCGGCACCGCCGCCGCCGCGGAAACCGCCGCCGCCACCGCCGCCGCCGCGGTAGCCACCGCCACCGCCGCCGCCGTAACCACCGCCGCCACCGAAGCCGCCACGGTCACCGTAGCCGCCTCCACCGCCGGGACCGCCACCGCCGCCGAAGCCGCCGCGGCCGCCAAAGCCGCCGCGATCCTGGTAACCACCGCCAAATTCTTGAACATTGTTTTCTTCGCCGAAACTGTCGCGCTTATCGCGACCGCGTCCACCGCGGTCTCCCTTGCGCCCTCTATCGAAACCCATAACCGTCCGAACTTAAATGTGCCCGTTAACCCCTCAAACCAACGCGCTCGGGCAAAAAGGCGCAACCGGTCATGGCGCGCAATCCACTCACGCACCGTTCACGTCATTACAGCAAAAATCACGTCGGCTCTAGTGACTCGAATCCAGCGGGGCTGGCAAGGCTGGCGTCAGGCGGATTAAAGCACCTTCTGGCGCTGCTCCGAGGAGATCGAATTGGCCGTTTACCTGCATGAGGAAGACCTGCCCGCAGACGTAAAATTCGCTGATGGGCCGATCGCAATCGATACTGAAGCCATGGGCCTGGTGCCCGGGCGCGACCGCCTTTGTTTGGTGCAATTGTCGGACGGAAAAGGAAACGAACACCTCGTCCGCTTCAAGCGCGGAAGCGATTATTCCGCGCCAAACTTGAAAGCGCTGCTGTGCGATTCGAACCGGCTGAAGCTCTACCATTTCGCCCGATTCGATATCGGCATCATGAAGGCCTATCTCGGGATCATGGCCGCGCCGCTCTACTGCACCCGCACGGCATCACGCCTTGTGCGGACCTATACCGACCGGCACGGGCTCAAGGACCTCGTCAAGGAACTCTTGAACATCGACCTTTCCAAGCAGCAGCAGACAAGCGACTGGGGGGCCGACGAGCTCAGCGACGCGCAGCGCGAATATGCCGCGAGCGACGTCCGCTATCTCCACGCGCTCAAGGAAAAGCTCGACGAGCGGCTCGCCCGCGAGGATCGGGTGGAATTGGTGCAGGCATGCTTCGACTTCCTGCCGGCGCGCGCCTTGCTCGACCTCGCGGGCTGGCCCGACCAGGACATTTTCGCGCACGATGGCTAAGGGCTTCGAACGACGCGACAGCAAGCAGCGCTGGGCCGAGCCCGGCAGCTGGCACGACTGGCTCGTCAAGTGGACCAAGGTAATCCTGCCGAGCGCCGTCGGAGTTCTGATCGCCGTCCTCGCGCTCGCCCCGCTCGGCAAGAAAAGCGACGTCAGCTTCATTCTCGACAAGCGCAAGGTCCAGAACGCGCCCGAGCGCATGCGCGTCGAGCAGGCACGCTATGTCGGGACCGACGACAAGGGCCAGCAATTCACGATGACCGCCAATCGCGCGATCCAGCCGAGCTCCGAAGTCCCGGTTGTCGATATTCGCGGCATGTTCGCAACGCTGAACATGGCGCAGGGCCCATTGCTGATCGCTGCTAACCAGGGCCATTACAACCTCGACACTCAGCGGGTGATGATCGATGGGCCCGTGAAAGTCGCAGGCGGCGACGGCTACAAGCTCGCGACGCGCGACGTTACGGTTGATTTGAAGCAGAAGCAGCTCGCCAGCTCGGGCCCCGTCGCGGGCGCGATGCGCCTGGGACAGTTCCAGGCAGGGCAGCTTCACGCCAACCTTGGCCAGAGGAGTGTCGTGCTTGACCACGGCGCTCGCTTGAAAATCGTCCAGGGGGCGGTCAGATGATGGACGTGCGCTTTCCTGGCATCATCCTTGCAGTCACGATCCTCGCGGCTCCGGCTGCAGTCGCCCAGGTCCAGCAGGAGCAGTCGGTCTCTGCGCTGAAGGGCCACAACAGCAATGCTCCGGTAGATGTTTCGGCAGATCGGATCGAGGTCCAGGATCGAGCGGACAGGGCAGTCTTCACCGGAAATGTCCATGTCACCCAGGCCGAGCTGACGCTCGACACTCCGCGGCTTACCGTCGCCTACGCGGGCGGAAGCGGAAACGTGCAGATCAAGCGGCTCGATGCGGCCGGGGGCGTAATCGTCCACAGCCCGTCCGAAATCGCCAAGGGCGACTTCGGAGTCTACGATCTCGACCGGAAACTCATCACACTCATCGGCAATGTCCAGCTGAACCGCGAAAACAACCAGGTGAACGGAGCGCGTCTCGTAATAGACCTCGATTCAGGACGCGCCGTGATCGACGGCGGCCCTCCAGGCGTGAATTCGAGCGGTGGCCGGGTCAGCGGTCACTTCACCGTCCCACAGCGCCAGCAGCAGAAACAGCAATAGTCGGCGCGTGAACGAAGCGGTGTCCTTCGCGCGGCCCTCCAACCAGGCACAGCAAGGGAACGGCGGACTCGAGGTCCGCTCGATCGCGAAGTCCTATGACCGGCGCGCAGTGCTGCACGATGTGTCGCTCGACGTCCATCGCGGCGAAGTCGTGGGCCTCCTCGGCCCCAATGGCGCGGGCAAGACAACCTGCTTCTATTCGGTAATGGGTCTGGTGAAGCCTGACAGCGGCAGGATTTTCCTCGATGGGCAGGACATCACCGAGTTGCCGATGTACCGCCGGGCGATTCTCGGCCTCGGCTACCTGCCGCAGGAGACCTCGATCTTTCGCGGCATGACCGTCGAGGAAAATATCATGGCAGTGCTCGAGGTCGCCGAGCCCGATCGGGATACTCGCCGCGGGCGTCTCGAACAGCTGCTCGGCGAGTTTGGACTTGTCGCGCTGCGCGATTCGGCGGCGATGGCGCTCTCGGGTGGCGAGCGGCGGCGCTGCGAGATCGCCCGGGCGCTTGCTGCCGACCCGTCGATCATGCTCCTCGACGAGCCGTTCGCGGGCATTGACCCGATCTCGATCGCCGACATCCGTGAGCTGGTGCGCGAGTTGAAGAGCCGAGACATCGGCGTGCTCATCACTGATCATAACGTCCGCGAGACTCTCGATATCGTGGACCGCGCCTGCATCATCTACGATGGCCAGGTCCTGTTTGCTGGCACGCCCGAAGCGTTGGTCGCCGACCAGGAGGTCCGGCGCCTTTACCTCGGCGAGAGCTTCGCGCTGTAAAGGGGCTCAGCCATGGGCCTGGGACCCTCTCTATTCATTCGCCAATCGCAGCAGCTGGTCCTAACGCCCCAGTTGCGTCAGGCCATCCAGCTCCTCCAGCTCAGCAATCTGGAACTCGACGGTTTCATTGCCGAAGAGCTTTCGAAGAACCCGCTGCTCGAGTCGCGATCCGAAGACCCGGAGGAGCAGCCCGGCCCCGAGTTCGTCAGCGAGGATGTCGACAGCCACGAGGCGCCCGACGATCCGGGCGCCGACGATCTCATCATGGGGAAGGCAGACGACGACCGGCCGCTGGACGTGGATTGGCAGACCCAGGCACTCGAGACCGATAGTTATTCGGACGTCGTGGCGTCAGGCGGCGG
The DNA here is from genome assembly GCA_045810725.1 of Sphingomonas sp. Taxonomy (GTDB): domain Bacteria; phylum Pseudomonadota; class Alphaproteobacteria; order Sphingomonadales; family Sphingomonadaceae; genus Sphingomicrobium. The sequence continues at coordinate 8,436 of JBJMVK010000084.1, forward strand.
AGAGGAGGCCTTCGATTTCGACCGACTGCAATATGCGGCCGCTTCCCTCGCCGAGCATTTGGTCGACCAGCTCCATGGCCTGTCGGGGCCCGTAGGAGATCTCGCGCGGATCATAGCTGAGACTGTGGATGAGACAGGGTATTTGAGCGTGCCGCTGCAGCATATCGCAGACCTCTCCGGGGCGCCGCTCGCGCTGGTGGAGCAGGCGCTTGACGCCGTCCAGGGCCTCGATCCTCCAGGTGTTGGAGCCCGTTCGCTCGCCGAATGCCTTGCGCTCCAGGCCAGGGCTGCGGACAGGTATGATCCCGCAATGGCTCGACTGATCGACAATCTCGATCTTCTGTCGAAGGGCCGGACCGCCGATTTAAAGAGGATCTGCGGCGTTGACGACGAAGACCTCGGCGACATGATCCGGGAACTGAGGGCCTACGATCCCAAGCCAGGGTGCCGCTTCTCAGGCAATGCATCGGCGGAGGTCACGCCTGACGTGTTCGTCCGCCGCACGCGCGGCGGCTTCGCCGTCGAACTCAACCAGGCGACGCTGCCGCGACTGTTGGTGAACCGGCGCTATTACCAGGAGCTCAAGACCGGCCCACAGGACCGGCAGTCCCGCGCCTGGCTAAGCGAGTGCCTCCAGAGCGCCAACTGGCTGGTGAAGGCGCTCGATCAGCGCGCTCGAACGATCGTCAAGGTGGTCTCGGAGATCGTCAAGCGGCAGCAGGGCTTCTTCGAGAGAGGCGTATCGGCCATGAAGCCCATGACCCTGCGCGAGGTCGCCGAGGCGATCGGAATGCACGAATCGACCGTCAGCCGCGTAACGTCGAACAAGTATCTGCTGTGCGATCGGGGCCTGTTCGAACTCAAATATTTCTTCGGCTCTGGCGTTCAATCTGCTGAAGGCGACGGTGCTGCTGCCGAGGCGGTCAAGGCGGCGATCAAGCAGCTGATCGATGCGGAGGCCGAAATCCTGAGCGACGATGCGATAGCCGGGCTGCTCAAAGGAAAGGGCTTCGACCTCGCGCGGCGAACGGTGGTGAAATACCGCGAATCGCTCGGCATCGGCTCGTCGATTCAGCGGCGGCGCCTGCGGAAGATCGCAGGCTAAGCCGAGACGCGCGCCCAGATGGGCAGATGGTCGGAGGCTCGCCGGGCGACAGCGCTCGTGTGGACGCCCGCAGCTTCGATATTCAAGTCCTTGTGAACGATGATTCGGTCGAGCTGCGCCACCGGATGCCGGGCGTGGAAGCTGGCGCCCGTAGGAGCCACGTGAAACTCGGGCTCAAGATCCTTGAGACAGCCAGCCACAGTCCTCCATTCGTTGGTGTCGCCCATCAACACCGTGGGCATCTTCTGTGGCCGCCTCGCGATCGCATCGAGGATCGCGCGCATCTGTCGCCGGCGCCAAAGGCCGGACAGGTCGAGGTGCATGCCGACTACTCGGAGAGGTTGGTCGCCGATCAGCAGCTCGGCCATAACAGCGCCGCGTGGCTCGAGCGTCGGAAGGTCCAGCGCCGAGCAGCCGAGCACGCCGATATGTCGCTTCACCAGGATTGCATTGCCGTGCCATCCGATGTTGCGTGTATCGATCTTCAATAGTCGGTCGGCGTGTTTTCTTGCACTGTCGAACATGCGCTTGTGGCGCACGCCAAGGTGCACCGGCGTATAGAGACCGTGGCTGTCGATCAGCTCGTGCGGGACCGTCGACGCGCGGCCCCCGACCCGCTTGTCGGCCTCCTGCAAGGCGACGACGTCGGCGTCGATCTCCTGCAGCACGCGCAGGACGCGATGCGGGTCACGGCGCCCGTCGAGCCCGACGGCCTTGTGCATGTTGTAACTCGCAAGCGTGATGCAGGGGCCGCTCGTCATCCCCTCGCCAATAGCCGCCGGTCCTGAATGGTTCCTAGACGTCGAGGTTGGCTACGCTCAAGGCATTGTCCTGTATGAACTCGCGGCGGGGCTCGACGACGTCGCCCATGAGGCGAGTGAAAATCTCATCGGCGACGTCCGCCTGCGCGACCTCGACACGCAGCAACGAACGGTTCGCCGGATCGAGCGTCGTCTCCCACAATTGATCGGCATTCATTTCGCCAAGACCTTTGTAGCGCTGGATCGACAGCCCCTTGCGACCGGCCGCGAGAACTGCGTCGAGCAGTTCCGACGGACGCGTCACCGCGACCGGTTTCCCTTTCGTGTCGGCCGCAACTTCCTCGGCAGCCTCTTCGCCTTCGCCGGTCCCCAAGGTCGCCTCCTGCTCGGCCGACGCGCCCTTCTTGAGGGTGCGCAGTGTCGATGGCGTGGCGTAAGCGCTGGCCTGCTCTTTCGCGAGCGTGTCCAGCTTGCGTGCCTCGGCCGATACAAGGAAGCTCGGCTCGATGATGTACGCGTCCGTGACCCCGCGCCACAGGCGCTTGAGCAGATAACCGCCCTCGGCTGCAACCTCGCCCGACCAGCTCGCCTCCAAATCCCCGGCGTTCAGCCACTCGGCGACCTTGACCACCGTTTTCGTCTTGCCGTCTTCATCGAGGCCAGTCTTGA
>JBJMVK010000085.1:0-37350 GCA_045810725.1 Sphingomonas sp.
CGCCGAAGGAAGGCGCGGGCGTTCCCAGCACGAACGCTGAAGGCACGCCAGTCACTCAGCCTCAGGAGATCATTGTTACGGGTTCGCGCATTCCGCAGCCGAACCTTCAAACAGCGAGCCCGGTGACGACGGTTTCGAGCCAGGAGGTCAAACTCTCGGGCACCACCCGCACAGAGGACCTCATTAACGCCCTCCCCCAGGTATTCTCCGACCAGGGCTCGAACATATCCAACGGGTCTACCGGCACCGCGACGGTCAACCTTCGCGGTCTCGGCGCCAAGCGCACGATGGTCCTCGTCAACGGCAAGCGGCTCGTCGGCGGTGACCCGCGCCAGGCTACGCCCGACATCAACATCATCCCGATCCAGCTGGTGAAGCGCGTCGACGTGCTGACCGGCGGTGCCTCGGCCGTGTACGGCGCCGACGCCGTCGCGGGCGTCGTCAACTTCATCATGGATAACACCTTCACCGGCCTCCGGATCGACGGCCAGGCCAGCGTCTTCAACCATCACCAGCACATGGGCGATGACCTCGTGCTCGCGAACAATCTCGCGGGCTATCGCTTCCCCCACGGGATGGTGACCAACGGCGGCGCTCAGGACATCGCCGGCGTGTTCGGGGCTGCGTTCGACGACGGCCGAGGCCACGTCCAGGCGTACGCCACGTACCGCAGCCAGGATCCGGTGCTCGAATCGACCCGTGACTTCTCATTCTGTGCGCTCGGATCGTTTCAGCCTCAGTATGTCGCTGCATACGGCGAATATTATTGCGGTGGTTCCTCGACCACGGACACGGGCACGTTCAACCATTTCAGCCCGACCGGCCAGTTGTTGAATCAATATCACGTCCAGGGAAACCAGTTCGTCCAGGGAGCGACCCTGTTCAACTATGCGCCCTACAATTATTTCCAACGTCCCGACGAGCGCTACACCTTCGGCGCATTCGCGGATTATGAGATCAGCCCTGCGTTCAGGCCCTATCTCGAAGTCATGTTCATGCACGATCGAACCGACGCGCTGATCGCGCCGTCGGGAGACTTCGGGAACACGCGGTTCCTCAATTGCGACAACCCCCTGATGTCCGCCCAGCAGCGCCAGATCCTCTGCGGCGATCCCGCTCTCAACACCGTTCAGAACGGAGTGACGGGCGCAGTCGTCACGATCGGTCGTCGCAACGTCGAAGGCGGCGGCCGCGACGACGATTACAATCACACCGACTACCGCCTCGTCGGCGGGATGAAGGGCGATATCGCCAAGGGCATCACCTATGATCTGTCATACGACTACAGCAAGGCGCTGTTCGATCATGCCCACTACAACGACTTCTCGCTCGCGCACCTGACACGCGCGCTCGACGTCGTTTCCGTGCTCAATGGAGCGATCGTCGCCCCGGGCACTGCGGGCGCTACCATTCAGTGCCGGTCGGTGTTCGACGGATCGGACGCCAATTGCGTTCCCTACAACGTCTTCCAGACGGGAGGCGTCACCCAGGCCGCACTCAATTACGTCCAGGTTCCGGGCTTCGAGGAAGGCTATGTCGCCCAGACGGTCGCCGAGGGTGACATCACCCTTACCGGGGCCGACTACGGCCTGCAGACCCCTTGGGCGGACAACGGTGTCGGCCTCAACGTCGGTGCCGACTACGTCAAGAACTCATTGTCCTACAGCCCGGACATCGAGTTCCAGACCGGTGATCTCACCGGCAACGGCTCGACCACACCCCCGGTCAAGGGTCATACCGACGTGCGCGAGCTCTATGGCGAGATCCAGATCCCCATCGTCGAGCACAATTTCATCGATCTCCTGCAGATTAATGCCGGCTATCGCCTTTCGAATTATCATATCGCTGCAAGCAGCTTCAACACGAGCACCTACAAGATCGAAGGCGAGTTCGCGCCGATCGCCGACATTCGCTTGCGCGGCAGTTACAACCGCGCAGTCCGAGCGCCGCAGGTGGCCGAACTGTTCGCTCCCACCGCGATTGGCCTCGTCGGCAATGCCGATCCTTGCGAAGGGCCAACGCCGGCCGCGAGCCAGCAGGCCTGCCAAGCGACCGGCATAACAGCCGCACAATACGGCCACATCCCGGCCAACCCGGCCAAGCAATATACGGGGTTCACCGGCGGAAACCCGGACCTTCAGCCCGAAAAAGCCGACACTTGGACTGCCGGCGTCGTCCTCCAGCCACGCTTCGTCCCCGGTCTCGCGCTCACGCTCGATTATTACAACATCAAGGTCAAAAGCCTGATCGGCATCCTTGGCTTTGCGACCGTGATGAACTCGTGCTTGTCCAATGGGCTGTTCTGCGATCTCATCCACCGCGACCAGTTCGGTACGTTGTGGCTGACGCCGCAGGGTTTCATCACGCTCACGAACCTCAACGTCGGCGGCCTGCAGACCAAGGGCTTCGACCTCCAGGGCAGCTACAACCATCGCCTTGGGGGGATTGGGACGTTAAACGTCAGTTTCGTCGGCACGCTCCTGAAACATCTCATCACCAATCCGTTTGGCGACATCACCTACGATTGCGTCGGCCTCTATGGACCAACCTGCTCTCCAAACACGCCGCCAACCCCGCCCAACCCCAAATGGCGCCACAAGCTGCGCATCGGCTTGACGATGCCCAACGGTCTCGGAGTGTCGGCACAATGGAGGCACTTCTCGTCAGTCACCCTCGACACCTTGAGCAACGATCCGGATCTCAACGGTGGCGGCGCTCCCAACGGCAACCCCGGCGACGAGCGCCTCGCTGCTCGCAACTATTTCGACTTGGCCTTCTCGGCGAGGATGGCACAGAAGCTCAACCTGCGCGTCGGCGTGAACAACATCTTCGACAAGGATCCGCCGGTGAACGGGCTTGCGCTCGGCAACGGGAATACCTGGCCTCAGATGTATGACGCTCTTGGCCGCTACATGTTCGCGGGCTTCACCGTCGACTTCTAGGTGTTCTTGAGAGATTTGGCGGCGGTTGCCCAATCGGGACCGCCGCCTTCCTCACGATCGATTGAGTGCTCGGCCGCGCGTTCGAGACAAGCTGGCCGACTCGCCTTTTCGTTGGGACGTCGGACGGGCTTCCGCCTCGATGGCGCGGCCAAGGCGGTCCAGCCACTCGAGGCGACATTCGACCGAGCTCACGGCATTGTCGTGAACAACATTTTTGAAAGGCACCTCGACCTCGGCCGCATACTCCTCGAGATCACGCAACTTCTGGACGAGCGCGGCTTTCGCATCGGCCACCCATTTCAACCGCTCGCGCGCCGTGAGGAGGCCGAACGACTGAACTTTCGTCCGCAGCGGATCCTCGAGCAGCACGTGGTTCAAGCGGATTTCCTTGACCCAATGTCGAACCGCTTCGATGCCCGCGGCAGTGCACTCCAGGCGCTCGCTCCCCCGTGCGTCGCCTTCGATCCGCTCGGATCGAATGAAGCCGAGTTCCCTGAGGCGCCTGATCAGCGGGTAGATCTTGCCCTTGCTCGTCCCGAAATTGCTGACAGGGGAGTCGGCGTAGATCTTCGAGATCTGGTACGCCGTAGCCTGGCCCACGCGAACAAGGAGCGACAGGAACGTCCCCTCATCGTCAGTCAGGGTGATTGTCTCGCGGGCCAAAGAAACGTCCGATGTAAGTCGCCAGAGTGGGACAATTAGCACCAGCCAGCTTGGTGGCAAGCTTGCTCGTTAAACCGGCGTAATCAATGCTAGGCCGATCCTGCGAATCGCACTATGGTCCGGACGACGTGAACTTCGAGAGTGAACGACTGAGCGCCGGCACTGCAAGGCTGGGCCCCGACGAAGAGGATTGGGAGGTCGTGCCGCGGCTCTCGAAGACGTGGGCCCCGTTCGCGGCAGTGATCCTTGGCTTCTGGGGGATCTGGTACGTTTTCTATACCGCCTACGGCTTCATCAACTCGCCCGACCAGGCCTATGCTTTAATTTTCCCGCGGTCGCTGATTGCACTCGCGGGCGTCATCCTCTCCGTCGGAGTTGCCTTCGCTCTCCACAAGCTGAGGTCGCGCCCGCTGGCGTTGCGGGCTTCTAGCGCATTGGTGTTCGCTATCGTCACGACGGTCGTTCACTCCTTCTTCGCCGACTGGGTGTGGGCGGTGTTCTTCCCGGACGACAAGATGACCTCTCCTTTCTTCATCGCCTTCGCCAGCAACTTCATCGTGCGGTTCTGGTTCTTCGCGTCCATTTCAGCGATGATCCTCGCCTTGTCCTACGGGGTGGACATACGCGAGCGTGAGCGGCAGATCGCCGACCTTCAGGGCCTCGCCCACTCGGCTCAGCTTCGAGCATTGCGCAACCAGCTCAATCCCCATTTTCTCTTCAATGCGCTGAACTCCGTCGCGGCGCTGCTTTCGAGGGGCGATGCCCGTGAAGCGGAAGCGATGACCGAAAATCTCGCTGACTTCCTTCGCGCGACCCTCGCACTCGATCCGCAGCAGCTTGTCGCACTCAACGAAGAGATCAGCCTCCAGAACCTCTATCTGGCGGTGGAGAAGGTTCGATTTCCCGAGCGGCTCACTGTCATTGTCGACATTGCCGACGAAACGAGATCGGTGCTCGTGCCTGCGCTCATCACCCAGCCGCTGGTTGAGAATTCGATCAAATATGCCGTGGCTAGAAGCACGGCGCCGGTGGTCTTGCGGATTGTCGCGCGGTGCTCGGGGGGCATCCTGGAACTGATCGTCGAAGACAATGGTGGCAATGCCGAGGCGGCGACCTCGATCGGGGAGCGGGTCGGCCTTCTCAATGTCCAGGAGCGAATCCACGCCCATTTCGGCGCGGCCGGTGAATTCGAGAGCGGCCGGACGGCCGAAGGCGGCTTTCGCAACGTCCTTCGCCTGCCGGTGACAGCCCGATGAACGCGCTTCGAATCGTCATCGTCGATGATGAGCCCCTCGCCCTCGATCGAATGAAGACATTGCTCGGTGAGGTCGACGACGTGGAGCTGGTGGCGGCTTCCTCGACCGGCTCGGACGCACTCCGCTCGATCCGCCGGCTGAGCCCTGATCTCGCCATCCTCGATGTCGAAATGCCGAAGCTCGATGGCTTCGACATCGTCGAGGCGCTGCTAAGTCACCCGCCCCAATCGGACGCGGAGCCACCACTGTTCTGCTTCGTCACCGCTTATCCCCAGTTCGCGGCCCAGGCATTCGACCGGGGCGCAGTCGATTTCCTGTGCAAGCCGGTCCGCCTGCCTCGCCTGAAGCAGGCCATCGAGCGCGCTAAAGCGGGAGTTGAAGGGCGCGAAGCCGTAGCACGGCTGCGAGACCTCGCGACTCAGCTCGAGGATCTTCGTCAGCGAAGGGTCTCCGGGGAAGACCGCTCGATCTGGGTGCCGAGCCGCGGGGAAATGCTGAGGCTCGCGATCTCGGCTCTCGAATGGGTCAAGGCGGAAGGCGAGTATGTGCGGCTTCACGCCGGAGCGAACAGCTTTCTCCTTCGGAGCCCGATTTCCACTTTTTGCGTTGACCTAGCGAACGACGGCATCGTTCAAGTGCATCGCTCATATGCCGTCAACCGCGCCCACCTCAAGGCGATCCGAAGCTCTCGGCAGGGCATGAGCATCGCACTTCAGGACGGAACCGATGTTCCCGTCGGCAGGCGTTTTAGGAAGATCGTCCAAGCGCTCGCTCCGCGAGATGGGCCGAGAGCGACCTGATGTCGCGTCCCTAGAGATTCGGGAGCGCCGCCCGAACCCTCACGAACAGCCGGGTGCTCAATTCAACCAGCTTCCAAGAAGCGGCGCTTGCGCCGAAAATCCGCGAAGCAGGCGTCCCGAAAGGCATGTCGCGGGTCGCCTGCAGGACCGAATTGCTTCGTCTGGTGCACAGGCGGCCGACGGGAGCGCCGCTGCGGGCTCAAGGGGGCAACGGGGGTGACGGCTGAAGGGGAACTTCGGACCGACACCCCCGTTTCTCCGTTTTATATGGTACTATTCATACTACTGTCAACGGGCAGGTAGCGGTGTCGGCGGCGCCTTACGGTAGACGAACTGGTAAGCGAGCTGCCACGTCTTCCCGCTGTCCGCCGAGCCGTAGCCGGTCTGGACGACGCTCCCGTCCTTCTGCCGCTCGAACGTCATCCGTGCGGGCGAGTCCTGGCCGGATGCGCTCGTCGACGTCCCAGTCAGGACCATCGAGCTCTTCTCGAGCCCGCCTCGATATTCGTTCAACGAATTCTGCCAGTCGGTCCAAACCTGGATCCACTGCCGGCGATCGGCGCGGTAACTGTTGAGGCTCCCCCCGCCTTTCCCGCTCAGCGGCAGCCAATTCTCGCGAACAGCACATCCGTCATAGAGCTTCTCGACGACGCTATGAGCAACCAGCCGGTTGGTTCGCGGATCATAGACATCCCATTGACCGACCCAGAAGTCGAACTGTCGATATTCGTCGGTCACGCAGACGGATTGCGGGGGGGGGTTCGCCGACGCAGCCCCGGTCGAGGAAAGAACGGCCGCGAGACCAAGGATGGATGTGAGCATTCCGCAACTCCCGATATAGTCCGTTCCGGACTATACCAAATAACGCGGCCTTTGAAACCGCGGCTTACTGAAGCATGCCGCTTTGCGTCCTCAGGCTGGTCGCGAGATCGGCGGCGATCCTCGTCGAAGCACAGGCAATGAAGATCGTATCGTCGCCGCAGATCGTGCCGATGATTCCGACGAGATCCGACTGGTCGAGAGCAACGCCGACGAGATGCGCTGAACCGGGCGGCGTCTTGAGGACGATGAGGTTTGCAGCAGTCTCGATCGACCGGACGAAGTCGCGAAGCAGTGAAGCGAGACGCGGCCCAGGCCCGACCCGCACCTGCTCGGGAAGCGCGTAGCTGAGCTGCCCCGAGCGACGGACCTTCACGGCCCCGATCTGCTCGAGGTCCCGCGAGATGGTGGCCTGCGTGACTGCGAAGCCCAAGCCCGACAAATGCTCCGCGAGCTCGTCCTGGCTCGACAGCGCCTTCTCGCGGATGATCTCGGCAATCGCTCGTTGCCGTCGTTCCTTCAGCTCGGTCATGAATATGTTTATGCACATAGTTGCATAGTGATGCAATAAGGTGAATAGGAGCCGCCCCATGATTCGGACGGCCATCCTTGGAGCCTCTGGCTATGTCGGCGGCGAGATCTTGCGGCTGGTTGCCGCTCATCCCGAATTCGCGCCCGCCAAATTATTTGGCGAGAGCAAGGCGGGACAGCCAATCTCAAGCGTCCACCCGCACCTTGCTTCTGCCTTTCCCGCCGCTGTCGTGGACAAATTCGACGGCTCGCTCGACGGCATCGATTTCGTCTTCTCCGCGCTTCCGCATGGACATAGCCAGAAAGTGGCCTCCGCGATCCTCGCTGCCGGCATTCCGTTCGTCGATCTCGGCGCGGACTTCCGCCTCAACGACGAGGCGAGTTACCAGCGCTGGTACGGCCATGGACACGAAGCCCCGGAGCTGATTTCGAGCTTCGTCTACGGCATTCCCGAGCTCAATCGGGAGGCAATCCGAACGGCTGCCGCGGTCGCTGCCGCCGGTTGTTATGCAACTGCCGCAATCCTTGCCTTGAAGCCCCTGGTTGATGCGGGGATCGTCAAGAAGGATCGCCTCATCGTTGATGCAGCGTCGGGTGTCAGCGGCGCCGGACGCGAAGCGCGGGAGGCGACCGGCTTTGCAACTGTCGACGGAAGCTATTGCGCATACGGACTCCTCACCCACCGTCATACCGCCGAAATGGAAATGGCGTTGGACGCACCGGTGCTTTTTACGCCGCATCTCGTTCCAATGAGCCGGGGCATTCTCGCCACCTGTTACGGCGAAGCGTCGGCACCCTGCGATCCCCTTGGAGCGCTGCACGCGGCTTATGCTTCGGAGCCTTTCGTCCATGTGACGGACAAGCCGCCGGCGACGAAATGGGTATCGGGCTCAAACGGGATCCACCTCACGGCCCGTCATGACGAGCGGACAGGCCACGTCCTCGTACTCTCCGCAATCGACAATCTGGGCAAGGGCGCGGCGGGGCAGATGATCCAATGCGCCAATCTGATGCTCGGGCTCGGGGAGACGACCGGCCTCACGACGATCGGAGTTTACCCATGAGCGTGACCGCGGCCGAAGGGTTCGTTGCTTCTGGATGCCACGCAGGCATCAAGCGGCGCCGCTTCGACATGGCATTGCTTGCGACCGAGGACCTCAAGGCGGTGCCCTGCGCGGCCGTGTTCACCACGAACAAGTTTGCCGCTCCCCCCGTGGAACTCGACCGCGCGACGCTCCAAGCGAACGGCGGCAAGGCGGCGGCCGTGATCGTCAATTCGGGCAATGCAAACGCCGGCACTGGAATGGCTGGATACAAGAATGCCCAGTTGATGGCGGCAGCGGCCGGGGAAGCGCTGCAGGTGGCAAACTCGCACGTGATGGTCTGCTCAACAGGGATTATCGGCACGCCCCTGCCGATGGAGCCCATCCTCGAAGCAACGCCCAACCTCGCGAATAAGCTGTCGGTCGACGGAAGCCACGACGCAGCTCGCGGCATTCTCACGACGGACCGAAGACCCAAGGAAGTCGTCGTCAACGGATCGAACTTCACTGTCGGCGGGATGGCCAAGGGCTGCGGAATGATCGCGCCGAACATGGCGACGATGCTCGCCTTCCTGACGACGGACGCCGACGTGCCGCGCTCGGCGCTGCAGCAGATCCTGAGCCGCGTAGCAGATCGAACCTTCAATACGCTGAACGTCGACGGCGCCATGTCGACCAACGACACTGCAATGTTGCTCGCCTCGTGCCGGCGCTCGAAGCCCGACTTCGAGGAGTTCGGAAACGCGGTGCTCGCGGCTTGCAGGGACCTGACGATGCAGATGGCAAGGGATGCCGAGGGCATGACCCGGATCGCGCATCTCACCGTCACCGGTGCCCATGGCACCGACGAAGCGAAAGTCGCCGCCAAGGCAATCGTCGAGAACAATCTCGTCAAGTGCAGCTGGTACGGCGGCGATCCTTATTGGGGCCGGCTGCTGGCTGCCGCAGGCTCGACCGGGGTCGAGCTTAATGTCTCGAGTTCGTGCGTCAGCTACGGCGGGATCATCGTCGCCAAGGGCGGCGTTGGCGTCGATCATGACGGCCAGGCTCTTGCCGAACACATGATGGGCGACGAAGTCCAGATCGAGGTCCACCTCGGCGCTGGAAATTCCTCGGCGAGCATGGTCGGGATCGATCTCGGCCCAGGCTACATCCAAGAGAACAGCAAAACGTCATGACGCCCCATGAGACCGCCCTCGTCCTGGTCGAGGCGCTGCCCTACATCCGCCAATGGGCCGGAAAATCGATCGTGGTTAAGCTCGGCGGGGCCGCGATCGACCGCCAAGCCGACCTCGCGCTCGCGCAGGACGTCCTGCTGCTGCGAAGCGTCGGCGTCCGCTGCGTCCTCGTCCACGGAGGCGGCCCCCAGGTCGACACGATGCTCCGCCGGGTCGGAAAGGAGCCGGAGTTCAGGGACGGGCTCCGCGTCACCGATGCCGAGACGCTCGAGATCGTCCGAATGGTGTTGGTCGGGAAAATCAACCGCGACCTCGTCGCAACCATCAACGGCGAGGCCGGCGACGAGCCTGTGGCCGTCGGGGTGTCCGGCGAGGACGCTGGACTATTGACGGTAACCCCGGTCGATTCCGCCTTCGGCTTCGTTGGCAACGTCACGCAGGTTCGAGCAGGGCTCATTCACCGCCTGCTCGACGATGGCTTGACGCCAGTAGTCTCGACCATCGGCACGAATGGCGAGAGCCAGCCCTACAACGTGAACGCCGACGAGGCCGCGCGGGCCATCGCGGTCGCTATGGGTGCGGAGAAGATCGTCTATCTGACGGCTGCCCCGGGCCTTCTTGAGGATCCGACCAACGAGGAAAGCCTCATCGCGCGACTGACCTCGGGGGAGCTTCGCGAACGGATCTCGCACGAGAGCGTTGGCAAGGGAATGATCCCGAAACTCAAGGCGTGCGCCGATGCCGTCGACCAGGGAGTTGGCTTTGCCCACATCATCGATGGACGGGTCCACCACGCGCTGCTGATCGAGCTCCTCACCGACCAGGGCGTCGGCACCATGATCAAGCGGGAGCAGTGCCGGTGAAGCACCTTCTTTCCATCCGCGATCTTGGAGCTACCGACCTCGAGGCGATCCTTGCCTTGGCCGAAGAGCCCGCGCCCCGCCTCTTGGAGGACAAGGGCGTTGCCCTTTATTTCGAGAAACCGAGCGCTCGGACGCGCAACTCGATGGAGCTTGCAACAGCGCAGCTCGGCGGACATGCGGTCTACTTGCAGCCAGCGGAGCTCGGCATCGGCAGCCGCGAGAGTATCTCGGACGTGGCCCACACCCTTGCCTGCTATCACTCGATCATCGCAGCGCGCGTCTTCGAGCACCGATTGCTGGAGAGAATGGCGGAAGTCGATGCTGCTCCCGTCATCAACATGCTCTCGGCGAGCGACCACCCACTTCAGGCGCTCGCCGACCTTCTCACGATCAAGCAGCTCCTCGGCCGCCTCCACGGCGCGCGGATCGCGTTCATCGGCGAGGGCAACAATGTCTCGCGCTCCCTCGCTGAGGCGTGCGCACTCGCCGGAGCGGAATTCGTCATCGCCAGCCCTCCTGGTCACGGCCTCGAGAGCTCGATCGAAGATCCCGAAGAGGCCGTCGAAGGCGCGGACATCATCTACACGGACGTCTGGGTCTCGATGGGCGGGGAAGACAGCAGCGAGCGCCGCGCCCTGTTCCAGCCATACCAGGTCAACGAGGCCTTAATGGCGCTGGCTCCCAGCGCCTGGTTCATGCACTGCCTGCCAGCGCGACGAGGCGAGGAAGTGACGGCGCCTGTCATTGACGGGCCACGCTCAGCAGTGTGGCACCAGGCCGAGAACCGGATGCATACCGCGCGCGGCGCAATGCTTTGGCTGCTCGGCAGAACGCCCGGCTCGGCACTCTGGCAAAACGGGACCTCGGCTGCGAGGATCAGGGCTCCGGCGCACGCGGCGTGATCGCGAACCAGGGGCCGATGCGGTGCCTCGCATCTACTAAATGTTTGAGAACGGACCGATGACGAAGAACAAGATGAAGGTGGTGCTCGCTTATTCCGGCGGGCTCGACACGTCGATCATCCTGAAGTGGCTCCAGACCGAATATGACGCCGAGGTCGTGACCTTCACGGCGGACCTCGGCCAAGGCGAGGAAGTCGAGCCTGCGCGGCGCAAGGCGGAGATGCTGGGAGTCCGGCCCGAGAACATCTTCATCGAGGATCTGCGCGAGGAATTCGTCCGCGACTTCGTCTTCCCGATGTTCCGTGCGAACACCCAATATGAGGGCGACTATCTCCTCGGAACCTCGATCGCGCGCCCGTTGATCGCGAAGCGCCAAATCGACATCGCGCGGTCGGTCGGCGCCGACGCGGTCTGCCATGGAGCGACCGGCAAGGGAAACGACCAGGTGCGTTTCGAGCTCGCTTATTATGCTCTCGAGCCGGACATCAAGGTGATCGCCCCCTGGCGCGAGTGGCAGTTCGCGAGCCGCGAGGCGCTGCTCGACTTCGCCGAGAAGCATCAGATCCCGATCGCCAAGGACAAGCGCGGCGAAGCGCCTTTCTCGATCGACGCCAACCTCCTGCATTCCTCATCGGAAGGGAAGGTGCTCGAGGACCCGGCCGCTGAAGCGCCTGAATATGTCCACCAGCGCACGATCTCGCCAGAGGAAGCGCCGGACGAGGCGAGGATCGTCACCGTGGAGTTCGAGCATGGCGATGCGGTCGCGATCGACGGCCAACGGCTTTCACCGGCTGCGCTGCTGACAATGCTCAACCAGCTCGGTCACGACAACGGCATCGGTCGCCTCGATCTCGTCGAAAATCGGTTCGTCGGGATGAAATCGCGGGGCGTTTACGAGACCCCCGGCGGAACGATCCTCCTTGCTGCCCATCGCGGCATCGAGAGCATCACGCTCGACGGCGGAGCAATGCACCTCAAGGACGAACTGATGCCGCGTTACGCGAGCCTCATCTACAACGGCTTCTGGTTCGCACCCGAGCGCGAGATGCTCCAGGCCGCGGTCGACAAGAGCCAGGAGCATGTCACAGGCCGTGTGACCATGAAACTATACAAGGGGAACGCGACCGTGGTCGCCCGCGAGAGCGGGCACTCGCTCTACGACGAGGACCTCGTGACCTTCGAGGAAGGCAGCGGCAGCTACGACCAACGGGACGCCGCCGGCTTCATCCGGCTGAACGCTCTCAGGCTGCGCACGATCGCCCAGCGGGAGCGTCGGCTAAAGCCCTAGCTGCTCCTTGGCCGCCGCCACCTGCTCGCGCACGCGCTCGGGCGCGGTCCCGCCGTAGCTCGTGCGGCTGCGCACCGAAGCATCGAGACTAAGGACATCGAATACTCGCTCGTCGATCCGTTCATCGATCGCCTTCAGCTCCTCCAGCGGCAAAGTTGCGAGCTCGCAGCCACGCTCCTCGGCAGCCTTGACTGCGCGTCCCGTGATGTGGTGAGCCTCCCGGAACGGCACGTCGACTTCGCGGACCAGCCAGTCGGCGAGGTCGGTGGCGGTCGAAAAGCCCTCGGCGGCCGCAGCCCGCATCCTTCCGGGAATGAACTCGGCTCTCTCGATCATTCCGGCAAGGGCCTCGAGTGAAAGCACCAGCAAGTCCCGCGCCTCGAACACAGGCTCTTTGTCGTCCTGCATGTCCTTGGAATAAGCGAGCGGAAGGCCTTTCATGGTTACCATGAGCGAGGTGAGCGCGCCGACGATGCGGCCGCTATGGCCACGCACAAGCTCGGCCGCGTCGGGATTGCGCTTCTGCGGCATGATCGACGAGCCGGTCGAGAAATCGTCGGAGAGCTTGACGAAGCCGAAGGCGCTGGTCGCCCACAGGATCAGCTCTTCCGTCAACCGCGACAGGTGCAGTGCGCACTGCGTCGCCGCGAAGAGGTAATCGAGCGCGAAATCCCGGTCGGAAACGCTGTCGAGACTATTGGCGGTCGCTCCACTGAAGCCGAGCGCGTCGGCCGTTCGAGCCCGGTCGATCCCGAACCCCGTACCGGCGAGCGCAGCCGAGCCGAGCGGGCTTTCGTTCATTCGGGCGCGGGCGTCGGCGAACCTGGAGACGTCCCGGCGCAGCATCTCGTAATAAGCGAGCAGGTGATGCCCGAGCGTCACTGGCTGCGCGACCTGAAGATGCGTGAACCCCGGCATCACGCTTTCGGCATGCTCTTCCGCGCGTTCGACGAGCACCCGCTGCAGGTCGCGGACCCGGTCCACTGCCTCGTCGATTGCGCCGCGCACCCAAAGCTTGAAGTCAGTCGCGACCTGGTCGTTGCGCGATCGCGCCGTGTGGAGCCTGCCAGCCGCGCGTCCGATCAGTTCCCCGAGGCGATGTTCGACGCTCATGTGGATGTCCTCGAGCTCAGCCTGCTCGGGAACACCGTCGCGCTCGAACTCGCCGGCGATGATGTCGAGGCCTTCGAGGATCGCGGCCGCGTCGCCCTCGTCGATAATGTTCTGATCGCGAAGCATCGCGGCATGGGCCTTCGATGCGGCAATATCCTCGCGCCAGAGCCTCTTGTCGAAGCTGATCGACGCGTTGATTCGGGTCATGAGCTCGGCAGGCCTGGTTTCGAAGCGCCCTCCCCAGGTCCTCTGCGGCTCGCCTTCAGACGGAGGTTCGTCGGCCATCCGAAGGGCCGGTGCCACGCACCGGGACAAGGGTCAAATCAATGAACCTCACCGCACTCGCGGTTTGCCTGGACCGCCACGTCCATCTTCTTGGGCCGTGGCAGGTTGAGGGCCGCCATGATCCCGATGAATTCCTCGAGGCTCCTGCCGCCGCCCAGCCGCGGATTGCGCTCGAGTTCCTGGCCGATGCTGCTGACCCGGTGGTGCTGGTAGTCATGGCCAGGGTAGACCAGGGTGTCGACCGGCAGATTGAAAAGCTTCTCATGCACCGAGCGGTAGAGCGTCGCGGCATCGCCGTTCTGGAAATCAGTACGCCCGCATCCGTCAATCAGAAGCGCATCCCCTGTGAAGGCGCGCGCCGCTCCGGGGACGTTGAGAAAGTAGCTGTGGTGGTCGTCGGTGTGGCCTGGCGTGAAGAGCGGCTGAAGCTCGAGCCCGCCGAACGGGATCGGATTTCCTTCCTGTACGGGCAGGTCGACGTGGGACGCGCCGCTTCTTTCAGGCAGTGCGCACCTGCACCCGGTGATCCCGCGCAAGCGCGACGCGCCAGTGACGTGATCGGCGTGAATATGCGTTTCGATCGTGTATGTGAGCGTCAGTCCAAGCTCGCTCAGGACCGCTAGATCCCGTTCGACCGTCTCCAGGACGGGATCGATGAGGACAGCCTCTCCGCTCCCATCACAGCCAATGAGATAAGTGTAAGTCGACGACTGCGGCTCGAACAATTGACGGAACAGCATTTCGCCCCCTTGCCCAGGATGCAGTTTGTAGCCCATCGCAGCAGCCATGAACATTTGCGTTGTCGGAGCCGGGGCCATCGGCGGCTGGATCGCGGCGAGGTTGGCGCTAGCGGGGAATGACGTGTCGGTCGTCGCGCGCGGCGAGACTCTCAGCGCGATCGATGCCGAGGGGCTGTTGATCACCGATCGGGGAGACACGCGGTGCGTTGCCGTGACGACCGCGACCGACCCTTCAAGCCTCGGCGTCCATGACGTCGTCGTGCTCGCCGTCAAGGCCCCTACCCTGCCCCGCATTGCGCCCGGGCTCGAGCGACTAATCGGGCCCGAGACCCATATCGTTCCGATGTTGAACGGCGTACCCTGGTGGTTCACCGATGATCCCATGTGGTCGGTGGATCCGGAGGTCGCCATCGCAGATGCGCTCCCGATCGAGCAGGTCGCGGCCAGTGTCGTTCACGCGAGCTGCTACCGGAGCGGCCCCAATCATGTAGTCGTGAAGCAAGCGGACCGACTGATCCTTGGCGAACCCGATGGAGGAATGAGCGAGCGGATCGAAAAGCTGTGCACCTTGTTCGAGAATTCCGGAATCCGCTGCGAAGCGAGCGAGAATGTCCGTAGGGACATTTGGTACAAATTATGGGGAAATGCGACGCTCAATCCCCTTTCCGCGCTCACCAGGTCGACGGCTGACAAGCTTCACGATGATCACACGATCCGGACGTTGATGGTCGAGGGAATGGACGAATTGGCGGCCATCGGAGCGGCAATCGACTGCCCGATCGAGGAGAGTGCAGAGGACCGCATGGGGGTGACCCAGCGCCTCGGCGCATTCAAGTCGTCGATGCTCCAGGATGTCGAAGCCGGGCGTCCGATCGAACTCGAAGCTCTGCTCGGGGCCCCGCGGGAGATCGCAGCGCGTATCGGCATACCAACGCCGGGGCTGGACCGTCTCTATGCAATGACCCGCTTGATGGGCGAGAATTTGGGCCTTCTCTAGCCGGAAGCCTCGACCCGGCCGACGCACTCGCCAAAGCCGATTCGAATTGGTCCCTCCGCTTCGCACCAGGCCCGAAGAGTGATCTCGTCACCGTCTTCGAGAAAGCTCCTGGTTTCGCCGCTCACGAGTTCGACCGGCCGCTTGCCGCCGCTGCTGATCTCGAGGAGCGAGCCCTGGCCAGCGTCGCTCTCCGTGGAAAGAGTTCCCGTGCCAATCAGGTCACCGGGCTGAAGGTTGCAGCCATTCGACGTGTGGTGAGCGACGATCTGTGCAGCGCTCCAGTACATCGCTGCATCGGCGGAGCCGCGCGAGAGGATATGCGGATCAAGGCCCCGGCGCCGCATCTCCTTCGTTGTCAGCGTCGCTTCGAGCTGGATTGCAAGGGCGCCCGACTCGCGGTCGGAGCCATCGTCGAGATAGGGCAAAGGTAGTGGGTCACCGGCGGGACGCTGCGGCATCGGCTTTCGGAACGGCGCGAGTGCCTGCGGGCTCACGATCCAGGCGCTGACGCTCGTGAGGAAGTTCTTCGCGAGGAAGGGCCCGAGGGGCTGGTATTCCCAGGCCTGAAGATCGCGCGCCGACCAGTCGTTGAGTAGGCAGAAGCCAGCGATGTGCTCGCCTGCTTCGCCAAGCGGGATCGGCCAACCGAGGTCGTTTCCCTGCCCTATCCAGATCCCGAGCTCCAGTTCGTAGTCGAGACGGCGGCTCGGCCCGTATTCGGGAGCATCGGCGTCGGCGTCCTTGCGCTGCCCGCTTGGCCGGATCACCGGTTCGCCGGATACGCGCACCGAGCTCGCCCGGCCATGGTAACCGATCGGGACATATTTGTAGTTCGGAAGCAGTGGGTTGTCGGGCCTGAACTGCTTCCCGACATTGGTCGCGTGGTGAATGCCGACGTAGAAGTCAGTGTAGTCGCCGACGACGCACGGAAGATGCATACGCACCTCTGTCTGGCCGACCAACTCGGGCTCTACGTCGTCCCGGTAGCGCTCGTCCGACAGGAGCTCGATCAGTCGGAGGCGCAGCTGCTCCTGCGACTCAAGGCCGCGTGCCAGCCAGGCGTTGAGCACCGGCTGCGAGAGGTCCTCTCGCCAATCCTCGTCGAGCAGATCCGCTATTCCGGTGAGATCGAGCACGTAATCGCCGATCGCGACGCAGGCGTGGCGGCGGCGCTCCCCGACCGAGAATATTCCAAGCGGCAGGTTCTGGATCGGAAAGTCGCTGCCCGCCGCCGTCTCGATCCATCCCTTGAGAGCCGGATCGTTGGTCTGGTCGGGGCCGCTCACGGCAGCTTCGCCTTGGGGAAGCCCGCCCAGGCCGCATCATAATCTTGCTGTGCGTGCTTCAGCGCGTAAGCGGTCGGCCGGTAGGGCCAGCAGCTTTCAACCATGAAGGCCATGGTCCCTTCAATCTTCACCGGCTTCAGCTCCGCCTCGCTCGCCTTGCGCCAGCTTTCGACATCGGGCCCATGGCCGCTCATGAGATTGTGAAGCGAAAGGCCGCCAGGCTGGAACCCCTCGGCCTTCGCATCATAGGCGCCACTTATGAGACCCATCGCCTCGCTCATCACGTTGCGGTGAAACCAGGGCGGCCGGAACGTATCCTCGGCGACCATCCAGCGCGGCGGGAAGATCACGAAGTCGGCGTTCGCACGGCCGGGAACGTTGCTGGGACTGGTGAGCACCGTGAAGATCGACGGGTCCGGATGGTCGAAGCTGACCGTTCCAATCGCGTTGAAGCGCGACAGCTCGTAGCGCCACGGGGCGTAATTGCCATGCCACGCGACGACGTCGAGCGGCGAATGGTCGAGCGTGGTCGTCCATAAGGAGCCGAGCGACTTCTGGATGACTTCGGTCTCCTCGTCTTTGTCTTCGAACCGGGCGACCGGAAACTCGAAGTCACGCGCGTTCGCGAGCGCGTTGCTGCCAAGGGGACCAAGCTCCGGAAGCCGAAACGACGCGCCGTGATTCTCCGCGACATAGCCCTTCGCCTCACCCTTTACGTCGACGCGGAACTTGATCCCGCGCGGCACGAGGCCGACCCAACCCGGCTCGAGTTCGATGATCCCGAGCTCCGTCACGATATGAAGGGCGCCCTGTTGCGGGATGATCAGCATCTCTCCGTCCGAGTTGACGAACACCCGGCGCACCATGCTCTTGGAGGCACGGTAGAGATGCACGGCAATCCCATCGAGGTCGGCGGGATCGCGGTTCGCCAGCATCGTCACCATTCCATCGACGAAATCCCTGTCCTCGGGCAGGTCCTGCGGTGGATCCCAGCGCAGCCGGTTCGGCGGAAGCGGATCCTCGAGGGTTCCTGGCGCGAAAAGCTTGTTAGCCTCGTAGCGGACGAACGGGAGATGGTCAGCCGTCGGCCTCATTCGGTAAAGCCAGCTTCGCCGGTTCTCGTGCCGAGGCATGGTGAAAGCAGTCCCCGATAACTGCTCGGCATAGAGGCCGTAGGCTGGTCGCTGAGGCGAGTTACGGCCCTTTGGCAGGGCGCCTTCAACCGCTTCGCTTTGAAAGTGGCCGCCGAAACCGGTCATGTAGCTCATGCGCGTCGGTTACTGCGTCAGCCCTGCAAAAACAAACGGGCGCGGTCCTCGTGGAACCGCGCCCGCGCCCGGACGGGGACTCGCTACCCGTCCGCGCCTCTTCGAGGTTCAGCTGTGATTGACGTTCACGTCGATGCTGTTGGGAACGTTGATGTTGGTGCTGTGTCCTCCAAGGCCGAGCTGGCCGCGGAATAGATAGAGAAGCACGAGAACAACGATGATCAGCAATACGACCGCGAGGACGCCGCCGCCGCCGCCGCCCCCCGTTTCGACGACGGTCGTGTGTTCGCGTTCCGTGTCGTTATCGTCGGCCATGGAAACTCTCCTGCTTACGCCTGTTATGCTGGCGAAACGAACGAATCTTCGCGAAGGCGGTTCCGGCAAAGAGGTAAGTCAATGAGATTCCAACATTCCCTTAGCTTGGCAGCGGTGGTTGTACTCGCCGCATGCGGTCCTCAGCGGCAGCCTCATGCGCCGACGAACAATGCTGAAGAGCCCGTCGTTCCTGCGCCGAGCGCCCCCCCGGGCGTCAAAGACAGCGCGCCGGCCGCCGCACCTCAACCGGGGACCGGAGGCGGCCTTCCCGACGAGAGGATTTCGATTGCAGAACCCCAGGCATCGGTGGATCCCAAGAGCGCCGAAGCGGCCGGCCAAATGGTGCAGCATTATGGAGCGCTGATCGAAGAGGGCCGCTTCGGCGAGGCTGAAAAGCTATGGGGCGACGCGGGGGCGGCAGGCCGGGAAGCGGCAGATCTCAAGTCCTATTCCGAAGCCCATTTCGAGGTCGGCAAGCCGACCGGCATGGAAGGCGCCGCGGGCTCCACCTTCATCACCGTGCCGATCGTCCTTTACGGCAGGCTCTCGGGCGGGAAGTCGCTTAACCGGTCCGGCAATGTGGTCGTCAGACGCGTGAACGACGTAACCGGATCCACCGAAGCGCAGCGCCGGTGGCACATCGAGCGGATCGAGTGGAGTGAAGCTCGCTAGAAGCTGTTCAGTGCGTTCGCGAGCTTCTTCTCTTCATCGCCGGCGCCTGGTGAACCCGTCCCATCGGTCGCCTGCTCGGAATTTGCCGAGACGTTCTGGTCCCGGGGCTCCGAGTTCGCGAAATCATAAGCGAACCATATGATCCCCGCCGCCCAGATGAGGGCCATCCAGCGTGACTTGAAGATCGTGCTGTTGCGCATCGGGATCATGGCGACGATTGTCGCGCAGCACCTTTAAGAATGCGTTGCCTTATGCTCCTCGCCTTCGTGGCTTACCTCGCGATAGGGATAATGGTCGCGAATTCGACTATTGAAGTAGATCCCCTTGGCGAAAGCCGAGCGGAAGGTGTCCGCGACCTCCCGCGGCACCCCCGAATAGACGTAGCGCCGGCCGGTCGTGAACTCGACCCATAGCTCGGAGCTGTCGGGGCAGTAAGCGAAGCGGCGGATCACGCTCGAAGGCATGATCCTTAAAACGCATCAAGTGGCGTCTGGAGCCGAGATGCGCGTCCTGCCGCGACCAAGCGCGCCGGCCATTCCGCCGAGCGCCAGGACAGCGCCGAGAACCGCAAGGGCGGTCCAGCGATAATGTTCGAGCCAGGTCGAAAACCCCATGGCGATAATGGGCACGATGACGCTCGAATAAGCGGTCTTCGCGGGGCCGATCTTGCGGATCACGGGATAATAGAGGCTGAAAGTGAGCACCGAGGCGGCGAGCGCCAGGTAGAGAAGTCCCGCCCAATAGACTGGCCTTGCGTCCAGGACCGGCGGGCCCGTGGTCAAAAAAGCGATAAGACCATCAATGAGGGCGCCCGCCGCCATCGACCACGCGAGGAGAGCGAACAATGGAAAGCGCCTGATCTCGGGGCGGGCCTGCATCACGTTGGCGGTCGAGGCTCCAAGCATGCCGATGAAAGTAAGGCCGATTCCTGCCGCCACCTGCGGCGCGCTGGCGCCGTGGGATCGGAGCTCATGAACGAAGAGGAGGACGATGCCGCCAACCGCCACGAGCGAGCTAAGGACGAACCGCCTCGTCGGGCGGTGGCCGAGGAAGGCCCAGGAGAGAAGGCTGCTTGGGATGAGGAGGAGCGCGAACACCGTCGCGACGACGCCCGAGGTGATGTGCCGCTCGGCAAGATAGACGGCATCGAAATTGATGCAGAATTGAGTGAATCCAAGGAAAATCGCAGCAAGGAGTCCCTTGTTTCCAAGCCGCAGGCTTTCGCCTTTCCAGTAGGCGAGCGCGGCCATCGCGATCGCCGCGATGACGAAACGGTAGGTGACCGACCATTGGGCGGGGACGATGCCCAGCTGCCCCCTGATGACGATCCAGGTCGACCCCCAGATCGCCGTGAAGACGATGAATGGAAGAACGACAGAGCGCGCGCCAGGAGCGCCGCTCAACTCATCTTCCCCCGAGCTCGCGCGAGGTTTCACGATCGCTCGCTAAGGCATTTCCCGCCATCGGCGCCAATGAATTGACCGAGGCCGACGATAAGGCCCGCTCATCCGTCGTGCTCACAATGCCGCGATTGCGCCAGCGAGACGGTCGAGTGCTTCTCGCTCCTGGTTCCAGCTCGTGACCAGCCGAATCTCGCCCGGGCCCCAGTCGTAGAAGTCAAATCCGAGGTCGCGCAGCCTGGCTGCTTCCTCGTCCGAGACTCTCAGGAACAACTCGTTGGCTTCGACCGGATAGAGGAGACGGCCGTGAGCGGCTGCGGCGAGCACTTGCGCGGCCTCGTTCGCCACGCGGGCATTTTCTAGCCACAGGTCGCCCTCCAGCATCGCCAGCAATTGCGCGGCCAGATAGCGGCCTTTCGAGAGCAGGTGGCCGGCTCGCTTGCGCCGGACAGCGATCTCGTCTGCGAGCTCGGTTCCGAAGAGGATCAGGCACTCGGCATTGAGCCCGCCATTCTTGACGAAGCCGAACGACAATGCATCCACTCCCGCGCGCCAGCTCATGTCGGCGATGCTGCCGCCGGAGGTCACCAGGGCATTTGCGAGCCGGGCGCCGTCCATGTGGAGAGCGAGGCCGCGATCCTTCGCCAGCGCTCCGATCGCGGCGACTTCGTCGGCTCGGTAGACGAGCCCATATTCGGTCGCGTTGGTGATCGAGATCGCTGCCGGCTGGACCTGGTGTACGTCGTTCCTGATGCTCTCACATGCCTGGAGAATCGTCTCGGGCGTGACCTTCGCTCCCTCGCCGTCGAGGAGGATCAGTTTTGCGCCCCCCGTGAAGAAGCCCGGCGCACCCGCTTCGTCGACCTCGATATGGGCATCCCGGTGGCACAGAATTGCGCGATAAGGCGGGCAAAGGGCGGCGAGCGCGAGCGAGTTCGCCGCGGTACCCGTCGTTACCCAGAATGCGCGAACTTCAGTGTCGAACAGCTCCGAAAAGGCACCATCAAGACGCTGGCTCCATTCGTCGCCGTCATAGGCCGTGTCGAGGCGGTTTGCCGCCACGATCGCATCCAAAACCTTCGAGTGCACCGGCGCGGCGTTGTCGGAGAAGAAGCGCATGGGTGCGCGCTAACGCGCGATTTGTTTCATCGCCAGTCCCGCGGGGGCCGGTCGAAGAGTTTCGTATCGCTCGACAGCCGCGTGGGGGGTCTCAATCAGGCAAGAAATGGTGCTGCCGGTGAGGATTGAACTCACGACCTCAGCCTTACCAAGGATGCGCTCTACCACTGAGCTACGGCAGCACTTTGTCCGAGAGAGGCGCGCCTATGGAGGCCGCCCCCACGCCCGTCAACCCGCCTTGCGGTGACGCAGCGCGAGAGCCATGTGGCTCATATGACGGGCAAAGACAAGGAGCGCCAAGAGCGTCTTGCGGCCGCTCTCCGGGAGAACCTAAAGCGCCGCAAGGCCCAGTCTCGAGAAATCGCAGCCGAAGACGAGAAAGACGCAGGGGAAGCTAGTTCGAGGAATCGCGGTCCCTGATGGGCTTCTCGCCGAGCGCCGCCTCAATGCCGCCAGCAACCGCGTCGCCGATCCAGACGACCAGTCCAAGAATTCCGATTGCGAGAACCAGTTGCAGTGCGGTGATCACGATTTCGACTCCCGTGATTCTGCTTTAGCGGCAATGCGTTAAACGCGCAATTAATACGCGTCAAACTGAGGCCATGCGAGACCCTAACGGTGGTTCCAGAGCCTCTGCGGAGTCTCGACGGCGATCTTGAATGACCAGGCGAGACCGAGCGCGGTGTAGACTGCAAGGCCCACAAGGATCGCAATCAGGCCGACGACCAGCTTTTCGCGGACCCGTTGTACAATAATCATGACGCAACTCCTGACGCGTAATGATTAGAATGTCGCAGCGACCGATCCGCAATCGGGATTTCTCCCGACAAGCGCGTTAGCGCGGCCTGTTGGTCGTCCCCTTTCCCACCGTGATGAACAAGGCAACGACGGGCTGCTCCGCGTCCGCCGTGTGCCAGGCACCGCGCGGATTGATTGCATAGTCGCCGGGCCCGAGCTCCCAGCATTGCCTTGATCCGTCGGGCAGCTCCTGGTGCAGGACCATGTGGCCCTGAAGGCAGCACACGACTTCCTCGCCTTCGGGATGCATCTCCCAGCTCGTCCAGCTTTCCTCGAACCGGAACAGGCTAACCAACCGCCCCTCGTCGAGATCATCGTGGTGGCGCTGATCGTAGCCTTCGTACCATTCGAAACCATCGAACAGCGGCTCCGAAACCGCCTTGGCGCCAAGACCGAGGTGGATCGGAAATTCGTAAAGGGACTTCCCCTTCACTCAGCGCCCATCACGAAAGCATTGAGCTTGTTTCCGTCCGGATCGCGGAAATAACCGGCGTAGAAGCCGTCGCCCCTCGGACCGGGGGCACCTTCATCGGTCCCGCCATTGGCAAGCGCGAGATCGTACAACCGCTGCACCTGGTCCTTGTCCTTCGCTTGGAGCGCGACCATCACGCCGTTGCCGACGCTTGCTGCATTACCGTCGAATGGGCGAGTGAGGCCGATGCCCGCGCCGCCGTCGGGTTTCCCCCATGCAATGAATTGATCATTTTCCATCATTCGGCCGACGCCCAGCTCACCGCACAGCGCGTCATAGAATTTCGTCGATTTCTCGCGATCGTTCGTACCGAGCGTCACATAGCCGATCATGCCTGTTCTCCTCACGAGTCGGGTGGAGAACATTAAGAGAACATGGCTTCAAAAACAAGCTTGGCTGCCGCTGTTCGGGGATGCCTAGGCGAGGCAGCCGTGATCGACGGTCATTCGATCGGCGCGCACACTTGTCGAAGCCACTCGAGGTCACTCCCCGAAAGCGTTGGGCCGATCTTCGCAAGCACATGGGCGTGGTAGCAATTGAGCCAGACGAGTTCCTCTGGATCGAGCATCTGAACGTCGATCAGCCGGCGGTCGATCGGCGCGAACGTCAGGGTTTCGAAGCCGAGCATTTCCTTCTCGGCGCCTTCGATCTCGCGCGCGACGACGAGGACGAGGTTCTCGATCCGGATCCCGTATTCGCCGGTCTTGTAATAGCCCGGCTCGTTCGAAATGATCATGCCCGCCTGCAAAGGCTCGTCGCCGCCGGCCTGGGAGCTTCCAACGGGAGAAATCCGCTGAGGGCCTTCGTGAACGGCGAGGAAGCTACCGACGCCGTGTCCGGTGCCGTGCGCGTAATCGAGGCCCGCTTCCCAAAGTGGCCGTCGGGCGAAGCTGTCCAGCTGGCTTCCACGCGTTCCCTTGGGAAAAACCGCGGTTGCAATCGCGATGTGACCCTTGAGCACGCGGGTGAAGCGGTCGCGCATTTCCTCGGTCGCCCCGCCGATCGGGACGGTGCGGGTGATGTCCGTGGTGCCGTCTAAATATTGGCCGCCGGAATCGATCAGGTAGAGCGTGCCCTTCTCGAGCCTTCGGTTGGTCTTCTCGCTCGATTTGTAGTGGACGATGGCGCCGTTCGGGCCCGCCCCCGAGATGCTGTCGAACGAAAGATCCCGCAGTTCCGCGCTCTCGCGGCGAAGCGACTCGAGCTTGTCCGAGGCGATGAGCTCGTCCACCTCGCCTTTGGGTGCCTCTTCGTCGATCCAGTGGAGGAACCGGACGACTGCTGCCCCGTCGCGGGTCTGCGCGGCTTTCTGGCCTGCGATTTCGGCCGGATTTTTCAACGCCTTGGGAAGGATCGTCGGATCGCGCAGCGCAAGGATCTTCGCACCGGCCCTCCGGAGCGCTTCGAAGATGGCCGCGACCGCGCGCTCTGGATCGACGACGACGGTCTTGCCGTCGAGCTTTGAAAGAGCAGCTTCGAATTCCGAACGTTCGTGAAGACGCACGCCGTTGCCAAGATGCTGCCGCACCTCCGGACCGATCTTCTCACTGGCGACGAACAGGTCGGCCGTCCCGTCTGCATGGACCAGCGCATAGGCGAGCGCGACGGGGGTATGGGTCACGTCCGCGCCCCGGATGTTGAACGCCCAGGCGATCGAGTCGAGTGCCGACAGGACCGCGCAATCGGCATGGTGCTTCACGAGCCAATCGCCGACCTCTGTCCGCTTTTCTGCCGCCGACTTGCCGGCATATTGGTCCGGCTGCACGACGAGGTGCGCCTTTGAGGCCTCGGGCCGGTCCTTCCAGATTTCGTCAATTGGATTGCGATCGACGGCCACGAGCTCGGCGCCACGCGTCGCCAGCGCCTCCTTTGCCTTTTTCACCCAGTCGCGCGTGTGCAGCCACGGGTCGTAGCCGATGCGTGCGCCCTCGCTCGCATGATCCTCGAGCCATTGCGTCGTGCTCGTTTCGGGGACCGACTGGTAGCTCCACTCGGTCGGCGAGACCTGCTGCCGGACCTGCAGCGTGTATCGGCCATCGACAAAGATCGCCGCCTCCTCAGGGAGGACGACTGCAGAGCCAGCCGAGCCTTGGAAGCCGGTCAGCCAGGCGAGCCTCTGGGCATAGCTCCCGACATATTCGCTCATGTGCTCGTCCGTGAGCGGGACGACGAAACCGTCGAGCTTCTCCGCCTTGAGTTGCTCGCGAAGGGCCTTGAGGCGATCAGCGTACGTAGACATGGGCGTCTCCTCTAGCGCGCTTTTGTACTGGACGCACGGTGCTCATCTTGGTTGAGATCGAGCGATGAGCAAGACCCACCAACTTCCCGCCCCGCCAACCGCCGAGCAGCGAGCGTACAGCTATGAGCGCCACGGCGTCACTATCGAGGATCCCTACCATTGGCTCCGCGATCCTAAATATCCGGAAGTCGATGACCCCGACGTATTGGCCTATCTCCATGCGGAGAACGCTTTCTTCGAGACTTGGGCCGGACACCACAAGGACCTCGTTGAGCAGCTGTTCGAGGAGATGAAGGGGCGGATCAAGGAAGACGATAGCTCGGTTCCCATCCGCGACGGCGACTATCTCTACTGGTGGGCGTTCAAGCCGGGCGCTCAATATCGCAGCTGGTACCGAAGGGCGGTTGAGGGCGGCGAAGACGAGCTGATCTTCGACGAGCCGGCCGAAGCGCATGGCGGGCATTATTTCCGGCTCGGAGCGCTCGAGGTGAGCCCCGATGGAAAACTGCTCGCGACGCTCGCTGATTATGACGGGTCGGAGCGGTTTCAGCTGAGAATCCGCGATCTCAAGACCGGCAAGGACACGGAGACCGTGACGACGGTCGGGATCGGGCAGCCCGTGTGGACCAGCGACAGTTCCGGAATTGTCTTCACCGAGGTCAACGATAACTGGCGCAGCTATCGCGCGCGTTACCATCGGCTTGGAGAAGCCGTGGATGCCGACATCACCCTTTACGAGGAGACGGAGGAGCTCGGCTTTTCGGTCGGCGTCGGCAGATCGCAGGACAAGAGCCTCATCCTGATCTCGACCGGCGACAATGCGACGAGCGAAGTCAGGTTCGTCAGCGCCAACGATCCTTCGCAGCCGCTGACGCTGATCTCACGGCGCAAGGAGAAGCGTGAATATCACGTCGACGCCGCGCACGGGAAACTGTGGATCCACACCAACGACGATCACGTGAACTTCCGCCTCGCGGAAGCCGATATCGAGAACCCCGAAGAGTGGCGCACGGTTATCGAAGGTTCCGACCGGGTCTATCTGACTGGCGCCACCTCCTATCGTGACCACCTCGCGATCAGCAGCCGTGTCGAGGGGCTCGACCAGCTGGTGCTGAGGACGTACGCGGGGGAAGAGACGCGCATACCGTTCGAAGAGGCGAGCTACAGCGCCTTCTTCATCGGCAATCCCGAATTCGCACCGGACTCGTATCGGCTCGGCTACACGTCGATGGTCACGCCGACGACGACCTATGACTATCATCCGCAAAGCAAGGACCTCGAAGTACGCAAGATCCAGGAGATCCCGAGCGGCTACGATGCGTCGAAATATGTGACGGAGAGGCTGACAATCGAGGCCCGCGACGGAGCAAGGGTGCCCGTGTCCGTTGTTTACAAGCGCCGCTTCGAGAAGAACGGCGAAGGCAATCTCTTCCTCTACGCTTACGGTGCGTACGGAATAGCGATTCCGCCGGCGTTCAACTCCAACCGGATCAGCCTGCTGGACCGCGGCTGGGCATGCGCGATCGCGCACATCCGCGGCGGCGACGATCTCGGCTACAAATGGTTCCTCGACGGGAAGCTTACCAAGCGGACCAACGCCTTCAATGATTTCGTGGATGTCGCGAAGGGGCTGGCGGCAGCGAAGTTCACGCGCCCGGGCCGGATCGCAATCAACGGCGGATCGGCGGGCGGCGAACTGATGGGCGCGGTCGTGAACTCCGACCCTCAGTTGTGGGGCGCCGCGGTCGCGGACGTGCCTTTCGTGGACGTGCTCAACACGATGCTGGATGACAGCCTGCCGCTGACCCCCGGCGAGTGGCCGGAATGGGGCAATCCGATCACTGACAAGCAAGCGTTCGAATACATCCGCAGCTACTCGCCGTACGACAATGTGCGCGCCCAGGACTATCCGCCGATGCTGATCACCGGCGGCTTAACCGACCCTCGAGTCACCTATTGGGAGCCCGCGAAGTGGGCCGCAAAGCTTCGAGCGACCAAGAAGGACCGCAATCTCCTCATGCTCAAGATCAACATGGGGGCGGGGCACGGCGGCAAGTCGGGACGTTGGGACAAGCTCCACGAGGTCGCGGAGACCTACGCCTTCATCCTGACGCAGACCGGTGGATGAAGAAGTCGGACTTTGAAATGACGCTGAGAGCATTGCCCGAGCACATCGACGAGCTCGGGCACGTCAACAATGCGGTCTGGGTCCAGTGGATCCAGCAGGTCGCGGTTGCGCATTGGGATCTGGTCGCGCGCGAGGAGCACAGGGAAGCTTACTTCTGGGTCGTGGTGCGCCACGAGATCGATTACCTGCGCCCGGCTCATGACGGCGACGTGATCTTAGCTCGGACCTGGGTGGGCGAAGCCCCCCGGGGCGCTCGCTCGGAGCGTTTCGTCGAGTTTACCGGCCCCGACGGCAAGGTTTGCGTTCGTTCGCAAACGCACTGGGCGATTATCGACAGGGCACTGGGGCGCCCCATACGGGTGCCGTCAGAAGTGATAGCGCCGTTCCTATCGGACGGGTAAACGCTTGGCCCATGAGCCGGGTCATTCTTTACGATTATTTCCGATCGTCCGCCTCCTACCGCGTGCGGATTGCGCTGAACCTCAAGGGAATAGAATATGAGAGCCGCCAGGTGGACCTGCGCGCCGACGAGCAGAAGTCGGCGCAATATCGTGCGCTTGCCCCTCAGGGGCTCGTGCCCATGCTCGAGATCGACGGGCACCGGCTGACTCAAAGCGTGGCGATCATCAATTATCTCGACATACGATATCCCGTGCCACCACTCATTCCCGCCGCGGCAGCGGAACGCGCTCACGTCGTTGCAATGGCGATGGCCATCGCCTGCGACATCCACCCCCTCAACAATCTTAGGGTCCTCAAATATCTGAAGAACGAGCTCGGCCACTCTCAGGAGGAGGTCGATCGTTGGTACGCCCATTGGGTCCGCGAGGGCCTCAGCGCCCTTGAAGCCATGGCGCAAGCTGACGCCGGCAAGTTCCTGTTCGGCGATGCGCCGACAGGCGCCGACGTTTGCCTCGTCCCCCAACTCTACAATGCGCGGCGCTTCGAGGTGCCTATCGACGACTTCCCGACATTGTTGCGCGCGGAACGGAATGCAAACGAACTCGATGCGTTCGCCGCGGCGCATCCGGACCGCCAGGAGATGGCTGCATGAACAGGGTCGAATCCATCAATCGGGGGATGAGCGCGACGAGACCATTGGACTGCGCCGAGATCGAATCGCTCGAGGGGAAGGTCGGCGACGAGGAATGGGCAGTCCGCGTCGACCTCGCTGCCGCATACCGCATGGTCGCTCACTACGGATGGGACGACCTCATCTTCACGCACCTGTCGGCAAGGATTGCTGGGCCCGAGCACCACTTTCTCCTCAACCCTTACAATCTCATGTTCGAGGAGGTGACGGCGAGCTCGCTCGTCAAGGTCGACCTCAATGGCAATCCTGTCGACCCGACCCCTTTCATCACCAATCCCGCCGGGTTCACCATCCATTCCGCGATCCACATGGCCCGGGAGGATGCCCACGCCGTGATGCACCTCCACACGCCCGCCGGACAGGCGGTGTCGGCACATAGCCAAGGCTTGTTGCCACTGACTCAGACCGCGATGGTGGTGCGCGGCGACATCGCGTTCCACGACTACGAGGGCGTGGCCGTCGATCTCGAGGAGCGCGAGCGGCTGGTGGCCGATCTCGGCGACAAGAACGCGATGATCCTTCGCAATCACGGCACCCTCGCCCTCGGCAAGAACGTCGGCGAATGTTTCGTCCGACTCTATTTTCTCGAGCGCGCGTGCGAGGCGCAGGTTATGGCGCTCACGGCCGGCGAGAATATCAACAACCCTCCCCAGGGCTCGCCGGAGATCACCGCACAGCAGGGCCAAGTCGGTGTGGCGCTCGCCGCCAACCTCCTCGCCTGGCCGGCCCTGAAGCGCAAAGCCTACCGGCTCGATCCGAGCTTCGCGACCTGATCCATAGTCTTTCCAATGTGGAAAGTTTTCACTTGCCAAGCTGGAAAGGCAGGCCTACTCTTTTCCAATCTGGAAAGTGAAGGGACTTGGAAATGGATCAGTCGGAAGCATTGTCGGCGCTTGCTGCGAAGCAGGCCGCGGAAGCCCAGCTGGCGAAGGCAGCTACCTGCCCGCCTTGGCGGCACGCGGTCTTTGGATTGCTCATGGGCGGCCTCGTCGCGTCTCCAGCATTCGATTTCCCGATCCGGATGGCCATCCTCGCTTTGATCCTCTGCTGCATTCCCGTGATCATCCAGTCTGACCGGAAGCGCCTCGGGATGTTCATCAACGGATACAGGCGCGGGAAGACCCGGATCGTCGCTGTTGGCGTCGTCATCGTCGAACTCGCGCTCTACTGGGTAAGCGTCATCCGCGGCCTCGACCACCAGGACCACATGACGCCGCTGCTTCTCGGCATTGTCGCTGTCTTCATCGGCATTCTTGGCTCGCTCCTGTGGCAGCGCGTCTTCGTGCGCGAGATGGGCGCCTGACGATGGACGTGCCCACGGATTTCGACGCGGTTCTCCACCCGCCGGCGCGGCTTCAGATCGCCGCCGTCCTCGCACAGGCGCAAGAGGCGGAATTCGCCATGCTGAAGACCGTCACGGGCACAAGCGATTCCGTCATGTCCAAGCATCTCGCGGCAATGGCGGACGCGGGATACGTCAAACTCAGGAAGGCGGCGTTCGATGGACGGCAGCGGACATGGGCGCGCCTGACATCGAGTGGGCGAACCGCATTTCGCCGCCACGTCGGAGCGCTTGAGAAGCTCGCCGCCAGCGCCGCTCTCAAGCCGGCTCCGGCACCTTCGGCTGGACAGTGACGTGGCGGAACACCTCGCTGTCGTATTGAGCGCGTGACGAGATCGCGATTCTGTTCCAGGCGTTGATCATGGTCGCCGCGAGCGTGAGGTAGGCGACTTCTTCTTCCGAGAAGAACCGTTTCAGGGCGTCGAACGCCTCCTTTGCCGCGTGGCCTTCGCCGATGAGCGTAATTTCCTCGACCCACTCGAGCGCGGCACGCTCTTTTTCGCTGAACACCGAGCTCTCGTGCCATGCGTCGAGAAGGAACAGCCGTTCAGGCGAATCCCCGTCGCGAATGGCTTCGTGGGTATGCATTGCGATGCAGAAGGCGCAGCCGTTGATCTGTGAAGCTCGAACCTTGATCAGGTGATAGAGCCTGGGGTCGAGCTTTGGAGCAATCGCCTGTTCGAGACTGATGAGGTGCTTGTACGCTTCGGGCGCGAGCTTGGTGATGTCCATACGAAGCTGTTCGACCATTTGGAGCTCCTCATCTGTATTGATTGGAACGGCGGCGATATGGGATCGCCAGAGCCTTGATTAAAGCTGTTCGCGGCAGTGGGAGGGACGAATGAGGCGCGCCGCATCGGTCAGCGACTATCGCCAGATAGCAAAAGCGCGGCTGCCACACTTCCTGTTCGAATATATCGATGGCGGCTCCTACGACGAGGTGACCCTTCGGCGAAATGTGGAGGATCTCCAGACCATTGCCCTGAAACAGCGCGTTCTTCGCGACGTTTCAGACATTAACCTGCGGACGGGCCTGTTCGGTCACGAGTGGAGGATGCCGGTCGGACTGGGCCCGGTCGGCCTCTCGGGCCTCTATGCCCGCCGGGGCGAGGTCCAGGCAGCGCGTGCGGCGGCGAAGGCGAACATTCCCTTCGCTCTATCCACCGTCAGCGCCTGTTCGTTGCGCGAGGTCGCCTCGTCTGGAAACGTTCCATGGTACCAGCTCTATTTCGTCAAGGACCGCGGCTTCGTCACGCAGATGATCGAGCGCGCGAAGGCCGCGGGATGCGCGGCGCTGGTGCTCACGGTCGATCTCGCGGTCCCAGGATCGCGCTACCGCGATGCCCGGGCGAGTGGCGGAGGTCTTCCGCGCATGTTCCAGCTTCTGAGACGGCCGGCGTGGCTCTGGGACGTTGGACTCCGGGGCCGGCCGCACAGCCTTGGCAACCTCGAGGACATCGTTGGAAAGCGCGCGCCGCTCGAAGATTTTCAGGCCTGGATCCACGCCAATTTCGACGATTCTGTAAGCTGGAAGGATGTCGAGTGGGTGCGCGGGCAATGGACGGGGCCTCTCATCATCAAGGGCATTCTCGATGCGAAGGACGCGCTCCAAGCGGCTTCCAATGGCGCCGATGGAATCGTGGTGTCGAACCACGGCGGACGGCAGCTCGACGGGGTCCTCTCGACCGCGAGGGCGCTTCCAGCGATCGCAAACGCCATTGGCGACCGCATTCCGATCCTTGCCGACGGCGGCATCCGCTCGGGTCTCGATGTCGTCAGGATGCTCGCGCTAGGGGCGAAATTCGTTCTACTCGGGAGAGCATGGGCCTATGCGCTCGCTGCCGACGGCGAGCGGGGGGTTTCACATGCAATCAAGCTGATCGAAGCCGAAATGCGGGTCGCAATGGCGCTCACGGGCTGCACTCGAATTGACCAGCTCGACGGCTCGGTGCTGGCCTGATCCCGTCTCAGGCGACGTTCTGGATTGCGCCGCCTTCTTCCCTGAACAACCGCTCCACGTCCTGCAAAGTCATCGGCTCCGAGAAGAGGAAGCCCTGGACCGACGAACAACCATGGGCGCGCAGCTCCATGAGCTGCGCCGTTTCCTCGACACCCTCGGCGGTCGTCTCGATGCCGAGCGCGTTGGCAAGCTCAGTGATTGCATGGACGATCGCGCTCGCACCTTGGCGAGTGAGCAGGTTGTGGATGAAGCTGCGGTCGATCTTCAGCTTGTCGAACGGGAAGCTCTGCAAATAGCTGAGCGAGGAATAGCCGGTCCCGAAATCATCCAGCGCGACCCTCACTCCGACGCTTCGAAGCGAATGAAGCAATTTCAGTGTCGCTTCGCTTCCCTCGAGGAAAATGGACTCGGTGATCTCGACCTCGAGGCGGTCCGGCGCGAGGCCGGTCACTGCGAGCGCGCGAAGAATGGTCTCGTGAAGCGCGCCGCGGTGGAACTGCACCGGTGATACGTTGACTGCGACGCGGATCTGCTCGGGCCACCGCGCCGCCTGCTCGCAGGCCTCACGGATGACCCATGCGCCGATCGGCACGATGAGGCCGGTATCCTCGGCTACAGGAATGAAGTCGCCGGGCGCGACGAGACCCCGCTCGGGGTGGTTCCAGCGAAGAAGCGCCTCGAACGAGCAAATCCGGTTGTTCTCGAGATCGAAGAGGGGTTGGTAGTACAGTTCGAACTCGCCTCGCTCGACCGCCAGCCTTAAGTCGGATTCGAGTTGTCGCCGCTCCTGTGCGCGCTGGTTGAGGCTTTCCTCGAAGAAGGCGTAGGTCCCCCGGCCCGCTTCCTTGGCGCGGTATAGCGCGAGGTCCGCGTTCCTGAGGAGAGTCCCGCCGTCACTTCCGTCGTCGGGCGCAATGGCGATCCCGATGCTCGTTGAGGGCACCAGTTCATTGCCTTCGATGCTCAACGGCCGAGCAATTGCGCCCAGGATCTCGCGGGCGAGCCGGTCAATGGCGTCGCGATCCTCACCGACACTCTGAAGGACGACGAACTCGTCGCCGCCCAACCGGCCGACGAAATGGCCACGTGCCGCGTGGCGAAGCCGCTGCGCTGCCTCCACCAGCAACGCGTCTCCTGCCGGGTGTCCCAGCGTGTCGTTGATCACCTTGAACTGGTCGAGGTCGAGGCAGTGGAGCGCGAACAGGCCGCCATTGCCTTCCGCCGCCCGGAACAGCTGCTCCAGTTGCTGGTGGAACATGGTTCGGTTCGGAAGGCCGGTCAGCACGTCGTTGAAGGCGAGCTGCGTGATGCGCTGCTCCCGTTCCGCGATCTTTCCGACCATCTCGTTGAAGCTCGTTGCGAGCCGCGCGAGCTCGTCGCTGCCGCGGACCCGCACCTGCACGTGCTCGCCCGTGGCCAGCCGTCCGGCAGCTTCGTCGAGCCGGGCGAGGGGCTGCGTAATCCGCCCGGCTGCTCGCCAGGTCGCAAAGCCCATGAGGAGCAGGCCGAGGAGCGTCATGACGCCGAGCGCCCACTGCAACTTGCGCGCGTCCGCGAGGGCCTGGGCCTTCGGATAGGCAAGAAGCAGGATGGCCTCCTGCCTGTCCGAAAAGGTCGGGAGCGGCTTCGCAAGTACAATCGACTTTTCGCCGGCGACCCGCATCTCGAAGGCGGCGCCGGTACGAACGTGGTTTTCAGCGAGCGATGCGGTTGTCCCGCTGAGCGCGGACATGCTTCCCGCAGCCTCGGACCAGTGCCCGCGACTTTGCGCAAGAACGGCCGCGTGGAGCGGAATTGCCGAAAGGCGCTCGAGCGATCGCATCTCCCGCGCGTCGAGATCGGCTGCAAATACCACCCATCCGATGAGCGTCGGCGCCATGATCGGAGCTGCCACCAGCTGTTGTGGACGCCCTGCCAGGATCGAAACGCCGGAAAGGCGCCCCTCGTCCAGCGGTTCCCACAATTGCCCTGTTTCCGTCGCCGGGACGGAGGCGTCGATTGCCGTCACCCTGCCGTCCGAAGTAACGATGAACGCATTCCTGACCTTGAGCCGGGCAGCGGCATTGCCGAGCGCCGACTGGATCGTGGCGTGGTCGCCGGTTGCGACGGCGGCCCGGAACCCGAAATCGCGTGCCAGGAGCTGGGCTGCGTTCTGGAGCTCGTGAGCCCGCTGCTGCCAGAGGCGGTCATAAACAGCGCCTGATGACTGGAGCTGCCCTTCGACCTCGCGCGAGGCAGAGCCGGCGATGAACGTCGAGAGCGCAGCCGACACCGCCAACATCGCGGCGGCGAACAGCAGCGCGAACTGGACGGTGAGGCGCGTGCTCAGCGAGCGAAACGGGCGCATCAATAATCCATCGGCATGGAAGGCGGCGGGGGGCGAAGCCGGACCGAGAAGTTGAGCCCGCGCTGGCCCGCGGAAAGGGCCTGCTGGACCGAACCACCGGGTGCCCGCAGATAAGGGTGCCAGACAGTGACTCGACCCGGGGCTCCCGGGGCGTCGTTGAAGATGGCGAGGCCCTGCGCATTGGTGCGCGCGGTCCAGGCGCTATCCGCGACGAAAATGAACGCGCTCATCTGGTCATGGATGTTGCAGCCGAGCGCGACGATGCCGGGCTTGTCGAAGTGAACGGTCCGGGACTGGTCCTTCGCGAACAGTTTGAGCTCGAACCTTTTCGAAGGCGAAAATGAATAGACGTGGTGCTTGGTATTATCGAAATTGGGGAAGGAGACGTCCGCGCCTACGGGAACGATCGTCAGGAACGGATGGAATTGCAGGTTCTGCTGCGACACCACGAAGCGCCCGCCCGGTCTTGGCGCCCGTGCCCCCGCTGACGGGTAGAGCGCGACGACCGCGTCGCGGACGCCCCGCCCCGCCGCATCGACGACCCGGACAGTAAGCGCTGCCGCTGAAGCGGGCGCGGCGAGGGTGATCCCTGCCGCGAACAACAAGAGTCCACGCACCATCGCGCGAGGTTAAGCCAGGAACGGTAAACGTCCCGCACCTCGAGATGGTTACCAATGCATTCGCAACTCGGCCTGCAGCTCAGTCTGGAGCTGCCGCGGCTGGAGCCCAAGGTCATCGCGATCCTCGCGACGGCTCGAGACGTGGAGCAGCTCGAGAAGCGCGGTGAAATGCTCCCATTCATGCTTCCCGGAGATCATCGCGGACCAGCCGGTCTCGTCATAGTCCTCGCGGATGAGGCTGCCGTGATTGCGCGTGTCGAATGCTTCCACCCGAGCGGCGATCGCGAACGGTCCAAGCGCTTTTGTCGCGAGGAGGAAGGCGGAGCGGAAGCGGTTATTTACCCAGCGCTCCCCATTCATCGCATAGCCCATACGAGTTCGGCCCTTCAATACCTGCGCTTTGAATTCGGCGCCATTGCCGAGGTCCGCTACCACTCCGAGATTGTCGAACTTCGTCCGCCAGCCCCACTCGAGCTCGTCATTGACCTCCTTCGGGTTGGCGCGATTGTCGTAGTGGAATAGCTCGGCGCGGATAGGCACTGGCGGCTGCCAGGCGAGCTTCGCGTAATAGCCGGGACGGCTCGCAAAGCCGTGGTGGAGATCGATGAGGGGGTGCGTGAAGGGGGCCTGCATTTCTCCCATTGGCCCGTTGATCGGCGGGAGCGGCCAGCGATTGAAGGCAAGCGTCGTTCGGTCGTGAAGCGCCCAGCCCCGGAAGGTCAGCAAAGTTCCTGCCGTATCGTTTGCCGCGAGAATCGCGGCGGTGACACGAACCTTTTGGCCGCCAGGAGACGCCGCGATCGTTCCCTCGATGGCAGCCGGCCGGACCTCTTCGCCAATCCAGCTGTTGATGGCAGATGGAGTGATCGAATCGGCCACGTGCCAATCGGCGCCTTCGTGCTCGAGGCTGACGGGCGGCCACATGAGCCCCGCGCGGGCCGAGAATGACGTGCCACCCGCGCTTCGCATCGATTTGAACGTGAGGTAAGCTTGGCTCAGTCCGGCTTGCGTGCGCTCCCCACCCTCGAGTGATGCGACGATGGTAGCGCCGAGCGACCAGGTGAATTGCGGTTGCCAGACGAGGCTGGCGTTGCCGAGCTCCGGCTTGAGATCGAAATCGCCATGGCTTCCCGAGCGGAGCTTGCCGAAGCCGCCATCTAGCCACGACTTTTCACCGCCAACGGCCACCAAGCGAGCGTCGCCTGTCACTTCGAAAGTATCCGGAGTAAAAATCCGGAGGTCGGATGCTGCTGCAGGGGACGCATACAGCACTGCAAGAGCGCTGCCCCAAAGGATCACGCCTTTCTTACGCAGGGATCGAGCGACACGGTCCATGAACCCAAAATTAGAGAAACAGGGTTAAAATAGTGGATACTGACGGCGGGTTAGCCGGTCGCCATCGCTGCTTCAAAAATCAGTTCCAAGTTCCGGCGGAGCCGTTCCGGAAAGTGCCGGCGCTTGAACCGTTGTGCCAGACCAGCGCGCCTATCACATGTTCGACTGGTCGGCGGGAACGCCCTCGGGCAGCGTTGCCGCGCCACTCTCCTCGCGGCATCCACCCCCTGCCCCGAGTCCAAAGCAGGTCATCGACAGGGACCCCATTGCATAGCCGCGGATCGCCGCTTCCATGCGCTCCCCCGAGGCAGCTGCAAGGCCGGCAATATAGAGTAGCGGAACGAAGTGATCCGGCGTGGGTACAGCAAGGTCATAATCGGCATGGCCCGTGACCTTGAGGACCTCGCCGGGCTCAGAGGCGAGCTGCTCTGTGACCGCGTCGTCAAAGCGTTCGTTCCAATCAAAGGCCGCGTCGGGCCGGTGCCAGTCGATACGCGACAAATTGTGGACGACGTTGCCGCTACCAACGATCATGATGCCGCGCTCGCGCAACGGCGCCAGCCTCGCCCCGAGATCCAGATGATAATCCAACGATTTTAGAGCATTGATAGAGAGCTGAACGACTGGGATGTCCGCTTGGGGCCGCATATGCGCGAGAACGCTCCAGGCACCATGGTCAAGTCCCCACTGGTCGAGGTCGAGGCCGCACCAGATCGGATTCACGACTTCTGCGATTTCCTCGGCTAGGTCGGGGGCTCCGTCCGCCCGATACTGAAATTCGAAAAGTTCCGGCGGAAATCCGTAGAAGTCATGGATAGTCCGCGGTTTCGGCATGGCCGTGACCGCCGTCGCACCAAAGTACCAATGCGCGGAGATGACCAGAATAGCCCGTGGCCTCGGCACCTGCTGGGCGATGTCGCGCCATGCATCCGTGAAGCCGTTGCGCTCCAGGGTATTCATGGGGCTCCCGTGGCCGATGAAGAATGCAGGCATTCTAGTCATCACTCATCGCTCCGACCTGGCGTCGCCGCAGTCTGTTAGGCAACCCTTCCAAGACCGGCAACCTGAAGGCCAGTTCCGCAGAAAAGGGCAGGGATTGATCCGCATCTTGCTCCGCCGATGCGTCATCGGTCGTCGTCCGAAGCGATTGCTGTTCCGCGGGGCGGGCGCTGCTGGAACTTCGCCGAACGGAGTGCGCTCCGCGAGCTGCGGCTGATGGCACCGGCAGGCGAGGTTCAATGCGTCGTTCGGGCCCCTATCCCTCTTGGGACCCTCGTTCGGGCTTTTCTCACGTGAGCCGATGGTCGGGGAGAGAGGATTCGAACCTCCGGCCCCTGCCTCCCGAAGACAGTGCTCTACCAGGCTGAGCTACTCCCCGACCGGAACCCGCTTGAGTGCGACTTGAGGGTCGCGGGCGGGAGCCAAGGCCGCGGCTAGATAGAGGCGGGTTCCGCCAAGCGCAAGCCGCGTTTCAGCGACCGATCACCTGGAGCCAGTCCCGGTGCCGCACGAACTTCTCGCGGGGAGACCCGGCCC
>JBJMVK010000086.1:0-11908 GCA_045810725.1 Sphingomonas sp.
ACCTTCGGCTTGCCGCCTTCCATGACAGCGACGCAGCTGTTGGTCGTGCCCAAGTCGATTCCGATGACCTTGGCCATGTTCTTATACCCTCTTTCTTTCAGCCCCAATCGGCGCCTCTGAAGGCAGCCGAAATATTGATTTCGTTCGGGATATAGGTGGAGATGAACGGGCTACAAGGAGCCGTGGAAGAGGCTGTTAACTGTCTCTTACGGCATCGCCATGCCGCCGTTGACGTGCAGCGTCTGCCCGGTAACGTAACCGGCCTCGCGACTGGCGAGGTAAACACATGCCGCACCGATGTCCTCGCCGGAACCCATTGCGCCCAGTGGAATGCGTGAAAGAATGCTCTCGCGCTGCTGCTCGTTCAGGGCATCAGTCATCGCCGACGTCATGAAGCCGGGCGCGATCGCGTTGGCAGTAATGCCCCTGCTGGCGAGTTCCTGCGCCACGGCCTTCGTCATTCCGATCAGCGCGGCCTTCGAAGCGACATAGTTCGCCTGACCCGGATTGCCCGTGACGCCGACCACCGACGTGATCGAGATGATTCGACCAAAGCGCGCCTTCATCATTGGCTTGGCCGCCGCGCGCATCAATCGGAACCCAGCTTCGAGGTTGATCCGAATGACGTCCTCGAATTCCTCATCTTTCATGCGCATCAGGAGGTTATCGCGCGTCACACCGGCATTGTTGACAAGGATGTCGAAACGTCCGCCGAGCGCTTCGACTGCTTGCGGCACGAGCTGGTCTACCGCCGCCCCATCCGAGAGGTTGCACGGCAGCGCGACATGATCACCGGCGAGTGTGCGCCGAAAGCTCTCCAGCTTCTCGACATTGCTGCCCGACATGGCGAGCCGCGCCCCCTGTGCCGCCAGCGCCGTTGCAATGGCACTTCCAAGGCCGCCAGACGCCCCCGTTACCAGCGCGGTCATGCCGCTCAAATCGAACATTTTATGCAATCTCCTTTGCCAGCGCCTCGATGTCCTCGATCGTGACGACGCTGGTAGACGCGCATTCGGGCGCAGTGCGCTTGACCATCGAACCGAGCACCTTGCCGCCGATCTCTACGAATTCGCGGACGCCCAAATCGAACATGTTAGCGACGCTCTCGCGCCAGCGGACCATGGCGGTGACCTGCTCCACAAGCTGGTTGCGAATCGTGTCGGGATCACTCTCGGGCTCTGCGGTGACATTCGCGAAGACCGGCACGACGGGCGTCTCGACCGTGACGTAGCCGAGGGCGTCCCGCATCGCGTCGGCAGCCGGCTTCATAAGCGGACAATGGAAAGGCGCCGAGACCGGCAGCGACACTGCGCGCTTGGCGCCCATGTCCTTGGCGATCGCAATCGCTCGATCGATCGCGGTCTTCTGACCCGAGATGACGACCTGCGAGGGATCATTATCGTTCGCGACCGCGCAGACCTCTCCTTCGGCCGCGGCCTCGGCGATCTTCTGCGCCATCGCGAGGTCTGCCCCGAGCAGGGCAGCCATCGCCCCCTCGCCGACCGGCACCGCTTTCTGCATGGCCTCTCCGCGCAGCTTCAGCAGCTTCGCCGTGGTCCCGAGGTCGAACGAGCCCGCCGCGCACAACGCCGAATATTCGCCCAGGCTATGGCCCGCGACGTAGTTCGCGACGTCGCCGACCCGAACGCCCAGGGTGCGCAGCACCGCGACGGAATGCGCCATGATCGCCGGCTGCGCGTTCTCGGTGAGCTTCAGCGCATCATCCGGCCCTTCGCGCATGATCCGAAAAAGGTTCTGA
Source organism: Sphingomonas sp. (assembly GCA_045810725.1). GTDB lineage: Bacteria > Pseudomonadota > Alphaproteobacteria > Sphingomonadales > Sphingomonadaceae > Sphingomicrobium. The sequence goes on from JBJMVK010000086.1 coordinate 1,760, forward strand.
CCGAGCGCCTCGTCTACCTCGTCGAACACGTCCTTCGCAGCCCGGCTCGCGTCGGCGAGCGCGGCACCCATCCCGACCGTTTGGCTCCCCTGTCCCGGAAAAATCAATGCGCGCATCGGCCCCTCTTTCAAGAATGCCGCGCCGATTGGCCCCTCGGTGCGCACGGGTCAAGCAGCCTTAGGAACCCTCACGCGCGGCCATCGGTTGGCGCTTGGATTCCAAACTGTTGGAGAATTATCATGATCCGCAAAGCCCTGCTCGTCGCGGCGCTCGCCGTGTCAACTTCCGCGACTGCGGCACCTGCAAACAAGTTCCTCAGCGATGCCATCAAGGGTGACAATTCGGAGACGACGCTTGGCCGCCTGATCGCATCACGCGGATCGAGCACATCGGTGCGAAGCTTCGGCCGAACCCTCGAGCGGGATCACAGCACTGCTCGCGTCCAAGCCGCCGCTGTCGCCCGACGGATGGGCGTTGCCGTGCCGTCCTCAATGATGCCCGAGGCGCGATCGGAGATGCGCAAGCTCGAGAGGCTCCGCGGTCGCGCCTTCGACCGCGAGGTGCGACGCTACATGATCCACGATCACCGGAAGGACATTTCCGAGTTCGACGACCAGGCTCGTCAGGGTGATCGCAGGACCGCAGCACTTGCACGCCAACAGCTTCCGACCCTTCGCAAGCATCTCCGAATAGCGGAGTCGTTGCCCGCCTAAGTTGCGTGGTCGCACCTGACCTGCGAGATCCACGGGCATGAGCGACGAGCCCGTGGCGATAGACACGCATCCAGAGCCTTCTTCACGAATGCTCGGCAAGTGGATGAGCACGGCGATGGTCGTCGGCTCGATGGTGGGTTCGGGAATCTATCTGCTTCCGACCACGCTCGCACCGTTCGGGCCCAACCTTGTACTCGCTTTCCTGCTCACCGGCTTTGGCACGATGTGCCTCGCATTCGCGCTCGCGGCTTTGTCGAGGAGGATCGAAGGAGGTCCCTTCGCCTATGTCGACCGCGCCTTCGGCGAGCAGACGGCTTTCGTTACGCTCTGGTGCTACACCTTCTCGCAGGTCACGGGCGTGGGCGGGGTGGCGATAGCCGTAGCGGGCGCCTTGGGGCACATCTACCCGGTGCTCGTGTCCGGGCCACCGCTCATCGCAGTCGCTATCGGCTCAATCGTCGCTCTGTTGCTGGTCAATCTGCGAGGGGCACGTTCCGCCGGAACGCTCCAGGTGGTGACGGTTCTCATCAAGCTCCTCCCCCTTGTCACCGTTCTCGTCCTTGTCGCAGGCCGATCAGCGACCGGTAGCCACCTCGAGCCGCTGGCGCCTGCTCCGATAACCTTCGCCGGGATGATCTCGGCGGCCGCGCTGATTCTCTTCTCGCTCACCGGCTTCGAGGGCGCGGCAATGACCGCGAATGTCACCCGGGATTCCACCACTACCGTGCCGCGCGCCACCATCTACGGTACGGGCTTCACCGCGATCATGTACCTCCTTGCGACGGTCGCCACCCTGCTGCTGCTCCCGAGCATGCTCGCCGCAAAGAGTGGATCGCCCTTCGCGGACGCAGTCACTCCGTTGCTCGGAGATGCTGCGGGAATGCTCGTCGCCGCGATCGCTGCCATCAGTGCCTTCGGAACGGCGAATTCGCTGCTCCTCATCGCGGCGGAGACCTCGCGAACGATGGCTGAGGCCGGCGATCTTCCTCCATTCCTCAGGCGTGCGAACAAGCTCGGAGCGCCGGCCGGAGCGCTGCTCGTTTGTTCACTCCTGGCGGCGCTACTGGTCTTCGCCAGTTCGTCGAAGAATTTCGTTAGCGTCTATGTGTTCATCACGCTTGTTTCGACCGTCCTCGCTCTCGTCCTCTACATCGTCTGCGCAGCCGCCGCTCTGAAGCTCCGCGCGGGAGGCAAATGGACGATCATCGTGGCGATCGGCGTGCCCTATTCCATTGCGATGTTTGTTGGGTCGGGCCTCGAGGTGCTGCTTTGGGCAGGAGCGATCGCGCTTGCCGGCCTTCCGATCAGGGCGATCTCCCGCTGGCTAAATCGGAACGGCCGTGCGACACCGCTTGCGCTTTGAAGGGATGAGTTCCGCTCAAAGATCGTAGCGTTCGTGTCTCGCTCTAGGGGAGATGAGCGATGCCAGAGACCGTCGACGGCAAAATGGGTGTCTGGATGACCTCCGCGCTGGTGGTTGGAACAATCATCGGCGCGGGAATCTTCATGCTTCCTGTTAGCCTCGCGCCGCTTGGCGCGAATGCGCTCATCGGGTGGGTCGTGAGCGGCGTAGGCGCGGTGTGCATCGCCTTTGCCCTCGCGCAGTTCTCGCGGTTCGGCGGCGAAGGAATCCAGGCCAACATCGAGCGAGAATTCGGGCCGACCGTCGGCTTCCTGGTCACTTGGGCCTTTTGGTTTTCGAACTGGGTTGCACAGGCCTCCGTCGCGGTCGCCGCCGGTTCGACACTTTCCTTTATCGGCCCTTGGTTCGGCGGCGGTTCTGTCATCCCGGTTGCGATCGGCTGCGTCGTGGTGCTCACAGCGATTAACGCCCTCGGTGTCCGCGCCTCGGGCGGCCTTTCAATTGCAACCGTAGCCATCAAGGTTCTCCCGCTCCTTGCGGTCGTGTGGCTATTCCTCGATCGCGGAGTCAGCGGAGGACATTACGAACCCCTCGCTCCTGCCCGCGTCGATTTCTCCAACTTGAGCACGGCGACCGCCTTGACCTTCTTTGCGCTTACGGGGTTTGAAAACGCCACTGCACCAGTCTCGAAAGTCCGAAATCCCCACCGGACATTAACTCGGGCATTGCTGGGCGGGACGGCCTTTGCGGCCTTCGTTTTCCTTGCTGCGGGGACAAGTATCCAGATGCTTCTGCCCGCACATGTAGTCGCGACGTCGTCTGCGCCCTTCGCCGCCGCAATTGCCTCCGATTGGGGAAGGGGTGCCGCTTCGCTTGCCGCGCTTGCAATCACCGTCAGCGCGATCGGATGCCTCAATTGCCTGCTCCTGGGCACTGGTGAGCTCGGCTATTCGATGGCCCTGCGCGGCGATCTGCCCGCGGTCATGGCTCGAACACGCGGCGCAAACACGCCGGTCGTATCGCAATCGGTGGCAGCCGGTCTCACCGTCCTCTTGTTGCTCGCGAACGGGGGGCGCGGGACCGCCGCTCTTTATACTTTCGTCGTGCTGCTTTCGACCGCCGGTGTGATCGTACTCTACGTCGTCGGGGTACTGGCGGCGTTCAAATCGACGCCGACCATCGGCGGCCGAGCCATCATCCTCGTTGCCCTGCTGTTTAGCGTCTTCGCGCTATATGGCACCGGCCTGGAAGCGGATCTGTGGTGCCTCGTTCTGCTGCTTGTCGGCCTCGCTGTCCGTGCTGTCGTCCGGCACCTCAGCTCGCGTTCGCTAAACGGCTCCAGCCCGCCGCTGGAGGCGAGTCCAACCGCGCTTCCGGAATCATCTTCCTGAGTTTCTTGGCGAAGCTCCTGAGGCAGACTTCGCTCGTCCCGAGCGGCCCGGCCTTGTACGTCGGCGATTGCATACCGAGTTGGACCCGGGTGATGAGCTCTGTGTCCTCCGCGTTCACCCGGCGGTTGACGCGCCAGTTGAGGTAACGCGCGGCCTTCATCTCGCGACGACCGTCGGGCAGCGCGTAGCTGATCTCTCGCAGCAACGTCTCCATCCCACTGATCGGCAGGAACTGCATGAAATCGACTTGATCCGGATAGATGTCGAAGGCGATGTTCGGGAACAGCTTGTAATAGAGCCACTTGCGTTGATGGCTCTTCGGCAGGTGGTCCACGAAGGGGAGGCAGCGCTGGTAAGTGCGCTCGGAAGGGTTGCCGGATTCGTCTTGTACCAGGTCCCCCTGCATCCGGTCGGCATAGGGTTGCGCGTCGATGCGATAGTTACGGCCAAAAAGCCGGGTCAGCCCCGGGTGGCCGACAGCGATATGCAGGTGGTCCGAATAATTGTCGCAGAGCGTCTTCCAGTTGAGCTGGCGCGGTCGGAGCGTTAATCGACCCAGCACACGAAGATCCTTGAACCGGTACGGCTCAACCTCCTCCTCGTAGGGCGCCATCATCTGTGCAACGGACGGAAGTCCCGGTTCCAGAGTGACGAAAAGAAAGCCGCGCCAGTTCTCGAGCGAAACGGGCACCAGGCCGAGCTTCTCTGACTGCAGTCCCGGATATTCGCCGCGGTGGGGCACGCCGACGAGCCGTCCATCGCGTGCATAGCTCCACGCATGGTAGGGGCAGGTCAGGACCTTCGCGCAGCCGCCGCTGCCATCGACCAAGCGCGACCCCCGGTGCCGGCATACATTCGAAAATGCCCGCACCTCCCCGTCATCGCCGCGGATCACCACCACGCTTTCGCCCAGATACTCGAGCGTGCGCCATTGCCCGGCCTCAGCGATTTCGCTTTCATGGCAAACGACTTGCGGCGCAGCGCGCAGGAAAGCCTTCTTCTCCGCCTCGAAGAACTCAGGATCGAAATAGAGCCAGCCGGGCAGGCTCATGTCGTCGAGCGGGTCTCTGCCCGGCGTGATGCTTTTCAACTGCGTGGCCATGCGCCCCGCTCTGCCACGAGAGGGGCGTCACCCGCAATCGGTAACGCTCGTCGAGGTCTGCGCTCAGTAGCCGCCGTGCCGCGGAAACTGGGCGTTGATGATGGTGCCCGTCGGAAGCTGGCATTGGCCCACGCCGCCGCCGGCCATGCCTGAGCTCGGGCTCATGAGCGTGAAGTGGCAGCGCATGAATCCACCCGGGCCCTGCAGGTTGGCAAGGACCTGGCCGCTATAATGCGTGACGGTATCCATCGACGGGCCCCATGGACCCCAGCCGTCCCAGCCCCAGCCCCAGCCACGACCGCCCCAGCCACGACCCCATCCAAAGCCCGGACCCCAGCCATTCCAGAGCGGGTCATAATCGACCACGCTTTCCTGGGTAATCTGGAACATCTGCCCTTGGAAGACCTCGCCATTGCTGAGCTGCGCGATCATCGTCCCGCGCGTCCCACCGCTTTCGGACCAGCTGAAGTTCGCGAGGACGTTAGATCCGACTGCCTGCCCGGTGCCAATTCCGGAAGTCGTGCACGCTGCGGCGGCAATGGCCATCAATGAGGCCCCCGCAACCCTAATCGAGAAAGCCTTCATCGTGTTACTCCTTTACTCCTGACGATATAAACGGCGGATCGTCCTATGTGCTCCCATGGCTGAACGACTCATTGCGTCTGTGCAATCACCCTAGTGCGAAGTTCATGGGCGTGCTTGCCTTTTCAACCTTGTTCCGCCATTAGGCGCCCCGCTGGCGCGAGAGGCTTGGCCTCCGCGCTAGTTTAGTTTGGAAGACAGCCGGAGGGGCGTGCCACTGGGGCACGTCAGCGATCGGCCAAAAAGAGAGAAGTGAAACATGCCGCTCTACGAGCATGTTTTCCTCGCGCGCCAGGACCTTGCGCAGGCCCAGGTCGATGCGCTCGCGGAAAACGCTACCAAGATCATTCAGGACAATGGCGGTAAAATCGCCAAGACCGAGACCTGGGGTCTCCGGAGCCTGGCCTACCGGATCGCGAAGAACCGTAAGGCGCATTACGTCATGCTCGACGTCGACGCGCCGCCAGCCGCGATCGCCGAGCTTGAGCGCCAGTCAAACATCAATGAGGACGTCATCCGCTTCCTCACCATCAAGGTCGAAGAGCACGAGAAGGGCCCGTCCGCAATGATGCGCCGTGGCGAAAAGGAACGCGAGCGTCGCTCCGAGCGCGGCGAGCGTGACGAGCGACCAAACTTCCGTGCCCGCGAAGAGGAGGCCGAATAATGGCCCGCGCATTCTTCCGCCGCCGCAAGTCTTGCCCCTTCTCGGGCAAGGACGCCGCGACCATCGATTACAAAGACGTTCGCCTGCTCCAGGGCTTCGTCTCGGAACGCGGCAAGATCGTCCCGTCGCGAATCACCGCCGTTTCCTCCAAGAAGCAGCGTGAGCTCGCGCGCGCCATCAAACGCGCACGCCACATCGGCCTGCTTCCCTACATCGTTAAGTAAGGAGAACGACCCATGGAAGTTATCCTGCTTGAGCGCGTCGAGAAGCTCGGCGCCATCGGCGATGTAGTGAAGGTGAAGGACGGCTTCGCCCGCAACTACCTCCTGCCGCGCAAGAAAGCGCTCCGCGCCAACGAGGCTAACCGCAAGGTGTTCGAAGCGAACCGTGCGCGCATCGAGGAAGAGAACGCCGACCGCCGGTCCGATGCAGAGACGGCATCGAAGGGCGTCGACGGTAAGGCAGTCCAGCTGATTCGCCAGGCATCCAACACTGGCCAACTCTACGGCTCGGTCAGCGCGCGCGATATTGCGGAAGCCCTCGAAGGCGTGGGTGCTCACGTCGCCAAGGGCCAGGTCGTGCTCGACCGGCCGATCAAGGCGATCGGCATGCACGAAGTGAGGATCGCTCTTCACCCCGAAGTCGCGGTGACTGTGAAGGTCAACGTCGCCCGCTCACCAGAAGAGGCCGACCTCCAAGCCCAGGGCGTCGACGTCATGGCTCAGATGTTCGAGCGCGACACCGCCGCTTTCACCGAGGATTATGATCCAAATGCGGAGCCTGGCACCACCGCGGAGGCGCCGGCCGATGCTCCTGCCGAGGCCCCTGCCGAGGCCCCGGAGGCCGAAAGCGAAGAGCAGCAAGGCTAGGCCCTAGACTCGAAACGGAGAGGCCGCTGCCCCCCAGGGCGGCGGCCTTTTCTTTTGCGCCAAGCCGTTCGTCGCAAAGCTCGTCCGGCTCTCGGAACGGTCCGCCTCGAGGCTTTGTTGTAGCCGCCAGAGCATGCGGGGGCTTTGGAGGAGTAATTCGCATGGCCGACGAACGCGACGACCAACTGAACGACAACGAAAACAGCAGCCAAACAACTGGTCAGCAGGCGCAGGATAGCGAAATTGGGCAGCAGCAGGGCCAGCAGGCCGGCGGCGTCGGCTCGCAACAAACGATGAGCAACCAGGGGCGCGAAGGCAGCTTCGGTGGCCAGAGCGACGGCACAAGCGGGCAGCCGATCGGCGGTAACGATAGCAACACCGGAAGCGGCACCACGCAAAGCCAGGGTTCAAACTTCGGCGGCGAGAGTGCCACCGGCGCGGCCCAAGGCACGACGGGCGGCGACACGATTAGCGACGACCGGGACACTGGTGCGCACAGCACCGGCCAGACCGGCGGTCTCGGCGGAGGCGCCGGTACCGGTGGATCCTCGGGCGAAGGGTTCATCGGCTCGCAAGGAACCGGTTCCGACGATTACCTCCAGAAGGATCAGGACTCGTCCGGTGGCACTTCTGGCTCCTCCGGGTCGAACGAAACGGGAGGCACTGACTTCGCGAACCAGGGTCAGGGCGCGCTCGACGAAGAAGATGAAGACGAGTCCGGCAGCGGCTCGACGGGCGGCGGGCTTGGCGGCGGCGGTTCGGGCGGGCCAGGCAATTCCGGCGGCGGCAGCTCCTTCTAGCTGCTTGCGTCCAGCGAGACGCCGCGCCCCGTCGGGGCGCGGCGTTTTCTTATGCCGGCTCTCTCGCCAGATACATTGTTTCGCGTTCGATCCAGTGCGCGAGGCTTGGCCGCGCGAGGATTCGATCAACATAAGCTACCGTTCGGGGATAGCGTTGCGGATCGATATTTGTGTTCGTGTGCCGAAAATTCGCAAACGGGCTCGCAACGGCGAGATCGGCAAGCGTAAGTCCTCCGCCGACCAGATAGCCACCCCCACTCGGGACCGTCCGCTCGAGATAGTCGAGGATGGGCGGGAGGTCGTTGAGCTCAGCCTCCCGGGCGGCCTCCCCGTCACCGGGCGTGCCTAGAAAACGGGGCGCAACGATCAAGTTGAAGAAAATCTTCACTCCGCAGCTCACGAGTATCGTGTCGGCGAACTCCTCGAACCAAATGGTCTTTCCGCGAAGCTCGGGATCGCTCGGGATCAGCGGGGGCTCGGGATATTTCGCTTCCAAATAGTGGATGATCGCGCTCGAATCCGCGAGCGTGTAATCGCCATCCCGAAACGCGGGCATCTTGCCGAACGGGCTTGCGCCGACAAACCCCTCGCTCCGCTGCCCGGGCGCCGTCCCAGTCGGCCGCAGCTCAAGTTCCAGGCCCTTCTCGCCTGCGAAGGCAAGCACCTTTCGCGCATAAGGCGACAATGAGGATGCGTAGAGAATCATGGCGAACACCTCCCTGGAAGCGGCGAGCGGCGGAAAAGCTCGCGGGGCTCGCCCGTTTATCCGCCGAACTCACTAGGAGACGACATCATGCGCAGCAACAGCGGTAAGGACGAGGGGCGCAACAACATGAAAGACCCGACGATGCGCGATCGGAGCCGGGGTCGCGACGGGCTGGCATCTCATCAGAAATCAAAGGCACCCGCTGACCACCGGGGTGGTCGCAAGGACTAGGCGGTCTGCTGACAGGTCGGCCGACGCCGGCCAGCGCGGTGGCGCGCATTCCTCCCGCCTACCCGCAGACGCGCTCTTGTCCACCTGTTGCCATTTAGGCGAAACTGTAGGACATTCGATGAACCAATATGGTTTATCGGGGAAGCGATGATCACTCGTATTCGCGAGGTCCGTAGAGCGCGCCGCCTCACACTCGACGAAGTTGCCCAGCGCTGCGACCCGCCGACCACGCCGCAGACTATAGGCCGACTCGAGACGGGCACGCGCACGGTCTCGGTCGGCTGGCTGAATCGCATAGCCAAGGCGCTCGGCGTAGAGGCACAGGATCTCGTGGAAAGCGGGCAAGGCGATGAGCTCAAAGTCGCTGCGATCATCGGCTCCGGCGGGACGATCGCTCCGCAAAAGGCTGCAATCGTGGTCCCTCGAAGATCGGAAAACAGCCAGGTTGCAGTCGTGGTCGCGAGCAGCGTCGGCGAATACCGTTCGGGCGATGAAATCTGGTGCGACCGGCTAGCGCCCCACGACTTTGGCCGCGCTCTCAATCGCGACGTGCTCGTGCCCCGCCCTGGCGGCCGCTTCGTGTTCGGTCGTCTCATCAACCGCGACGAAGAGAAGCTCCAAATCCTCCCGGTCGAGGCCGGCGGCCGCCAGCAGGTGGTCGCCAACCCGGCCTGGCTCGGTGTTGCAGTGAGGCTCGTGCGGACGTTCTGACTCAGTTATGCCCTTTTGAGCGCTCGCCCAGCCACTGGCTGAATGCAGCGCCGATGGTCGTGACCAGAAACACGACATGGATGACGACGAGCCAGATGAGGACCCTCTCGTTGGTCTTCCCCGCTTCGCTCAAGTCCATGAATGCCTTGAGCAGCTCGATGCCGGTAATCGCAACGATCGACGCGAAGAGTTTGAGCTTGAGCCCCGAAAAGTCGACCTTGCCGAGCCATGCCGGCCGATCTTCATGGTCCGCGACGTCCAGCCTCGAGATGAAGCTGTCATAACCTGTGAAAAGCACGATTAGGACAAGATTTGAGATGAGCGCCAGGTCGATGAGCGACAGGATCGCGATGACTGCGTCGTGAAGATTAGCAGTCGGCACATGACCGACGATGATCACCACATATTTGACCAGCATGACGAGCAGCACGCCCAATGCGATGACCAGCCCGACGTAAATAGGTGCTGCGAGCCATCGAGCAGCGAACAGGCAGCGTTCGAACGCCGTTTCTAGTTTCCGCTGCAATCCCGGTCCCCCAGCACCTCGTTCGCTTTACGACGCTAGGTAGAGATGCGGACCCCCGCCATCGGCATTTCTCCTGACTGTCGTGGCTCCGAGGAGCGGGGCTCCTGTGCGCTTGCTTGCAGGGCCAGCCCGCCTTCGACCTAGGGAGCACCCCGATGGTGCGCCCTCTTCGAAAGGGCCACGTTGGGCGGTGTCCGGGAGCAGAGCCGCCATGAGCACTTCGTCTCGCACTAGAGCCGCCGACGGCGTCCTCATGCTGGCGTCAGTGGCGGCGCTCAGCGTCGCGCTAGGAGCGCGCGGCGCAGCGTTCGCCAATCCCCAGCAATACACGACGATCGCTGCGAGCGTGGAAGACGATGGGCTTCTAATCTCGGGCAACCCCGTGGTCCTGACCAACCGCTCGGACGAGACAAGTAAAACCTGGATGGATTTCAAGACCGACCCATGCGGTACATTGCTCCAGGTCGAGAACCGTCGGTCGATCCTGGTTC
>JBJMVK010000087.1:0-19567 GCA_045810725.1 Sphingomonas sp.
CTGACCGTGCTGCTGATTTCCTCGACGCCGTTGACCCCGCGAATCGCGGACTCGACGCGCTGAGTAACCTGCGTTTCGAGCTCGTTGGGAGCTGCGCCCGGCTGAGACACTGAGACGGTGGCCGCCGGAAAATCGATATCCGGCGCATTGTTCACCTGCATCCTTGCGAACGCGACGATACCAGCCAGCATCAGTCCGACGAAAAGCACGATCGGGAAGACCGGGTTACGGATGCACCAGGACGAGACGTTACGGAAATTCATGGCCTAAATGCTTTCGCTCGTTCGTCTTTCGGGCGCTCAGCGGGCAGCCTCGCGGTGCGGATTGACCTTTTGCCCAGGGTTGAGGAACGGACCCGCCGAGAGCACCACCGGCTCGTTGCCCGACAAGCCTGTCGCGATCGTCACTCCACGCTCATCGACGGTGCCAATGGTGATGTCGCGACGCTCGACCTGGTTTTTCGCGTTGACGATGTAGACGTAATTGCCCTTGTCGTCGCTCAGGACCGCGCTCTGCGGAAGGAGCGGAGCCGTCGTCGTTCCCGCTGTGATTTTCGCGGCCGCAAACCCACCAGGCCTCATGGTTGAAGCATAGGGTACGGCGATCCGGACCTGGCCGAGCCGCGACTGGGGATCAATGACGGGAGCCACCTGCCAGACGTTCCCAGCAATGCTCTGCGTGGCGCCGACCGGCGTCACCTGGGCCGGCATCCCGACATGCATCAGCGCGATGTCCTGCTGCGCGAGCTGCGCCTGCATCTCCATCTCCCCGCCTTCGGCGAGGCGGAACAGGGCGCCCGATCCAGGGCTCACGATCTGCCCGAGCTCGACGTTGCGAGCGAGGACAAGTCCCGCGCTTGGCGCTCTTATGTCCAGCTGCCCGATCTGCGCCCGGGTCGCGCCAAGCTGCGCCTGTGCGACGCGGACCTGCGCATAAGCGGCATCGCGAGCAGCTTTCTTGGAATCGATTTCGGCCTTGGAGACGAAGCCGCGGCCCTGGAGCGCTAGAGCCCGCTCGTAGTTCGATTGGGCAAGGGCGGCATCCGCTCTCGCTGCCTCGATTGAAGCCGCCTGCTGCGCAGCTTGCTGCGCCTGGACGGACCGGTCGACAATTGCCAGCACCTGGCCCGCGTGGACCCAGCTTCCGGCATCGACGAAGACCTTGACGACGCGACCGCCCTGGCCGGCAACCCCGACGGGCTGGTCGCGACGGGCGCCCAAAGGACCGCTTGCGGTGATGACCCGGCCGACCTGGCTCTGGCCCGGAACGACGACGGTTACCGTCGGAACCTGCCCCGCTCCCGCGCCACCGGCGCCGGCAGGGCCGGCCTCGCCGCCGCTCGACCCGCGCGAGGTCAGGAATGCAATTCCAACGATGAGCAGCGCGAGCGCGGCGAGAGCGCCCAAGATCACCATCCGGCGTCGCTGGCGCGAGCGGTCGACGACCACGAGCGTGTCCGAAGAGTGAATCGAAGTTTCCCGGTTCATGCGTTCCTGCCCAAATTGCCCCGTTTGCGCGAATCCGCGCCGGTAATACGGGAACTGTATTACCTTAATAAGTCACCACGCGCAACAGATCGTGCTATAGCCGGAAGGGCCACCGTTTTTCGACGAAGAGTGGCACTTGTTTGGCAAGCGCGCGTTGCCCCACCACAGCTGAAGGTCGGTTGAACGACAGTATAAAACAAGGGGAAGCGGGATGGAAAAATACGGGATTATCGGCTGGATCGTGATCGGCCTGCTGGCTGGCGCAATCGCCAAGCTGCTGATGCCTGGCAAGGACCCGGGGGGGTGCATCATCACCATCATCCTCGGGATCGCCGGCGCCGTTCTCGCCGGTTGGATCGGCCACGCCGTCGGCTGGTACAAGACCGGCGAGGGCGCGGGGTTCGTCGCCGCGATCATCGGCGCCTTCCTCCTCCTCCTCATCTATCGCCTCGTCGCAGGACGCAGAGTGTAGACTTTCCGACGCCTGTTCAGGAAACAGCCATGGCGCTCGGGTGAGCCTTATGCCCGAGAATGGACAGCGAAGGAATGAAACGATGAGGAACGCCGTCATCCCTGCGCTGCTCTGGGGCGCACTATCCTGGACTTCGCCGGCCGCGGCGCAGCAGGCCTCTATCACCCAGTCGATCGCTGGCACTCGCCTCGATGTGACCGCGACGGGCGAGGTCAGCAGGGTTCCTGACGTCGCGGTGATCTCTGCGGGCGTGGTCAGCCGCGCTCCGACGGCGACCGCGGCGATGCAGGACGCCGCCAGCCGGATGAGCCGGGTCCTTTCGGCATTGAAACGCGCCGGCGTCGGTGAGCGGGACATCCAGACTGGGTCGATCAACCTCAATCCCGAGTATCGCTACCCCGAGAACCAGGCACCGCAGCTCGTCGCTTATTCGGCTTCGAACACGCTCAACATCAGGTTTCGTGACATCCGCAGTTCAGGCAAGATCCTCGACGTCTTGGTGGCGGAGGGCGCGAACCAGATCAACGGCCCCAATCTCACCATCGACAAGCCCGAGGCTGCGCTCGACGAAGCCCGAGCGAACGCCATCTCGATCGGTCGTGCCCGGGCCGAAATCTACGCTCACTCGCTTGGCCTTCGAGTGGCGCGGGTCGTAGCGATTTCGGAAGGTGGTGGTTATGCGGTCCCCCCGCCCGCGCCGCCAATGCCGATGATGGCGCGAATGGACGCTGCCTCGACCAAGATCGAGCCCGGCGAGCAGAAGCTGCAAGTCAGCCTGGCCATGACTTTCGAGCTCCAATGAGAAAGGCCGCGCGGCGGTGCCGCACGGCCTTTCCGAAAGTAAAATCGAAGTCTTCTTAGCGGACGGTACCTCGCCGGATCAGGTTGACGATCGCGAGCAGGATGATCGCGCCGATCAGCGAATAAAGGAAGGTTTCGATCGTGACCGCCTGATTGATGCTGCCGCCGAAAAGAAGCCCGGCGATGACAGCGCCGATGATGCCGACGACAATATTGAGGATGATGCCCTGCTGGGCATCGGTACGCATGACGAGGCTCGCAAGCCATCCGCAGATGCCACCAACGATCAGCCAGATGATAATACCCATGAGCTTTCCCTCCTGTTCTCGGGCCGCCCGCAGGGCACGCGGGAGCCGTTCCGGCACCACAGACGCGTGATGCCCGCCGCTTGTTCCGGAATCGGACGATTCTGTCCAGTTTTTCGGCCCAACAGCCGCAGGAAAGCTGGATTGATGGCGCAGCGTAACGACGCTGCGCCTTAGTAGCGCTGCTGCTTCTCGTACTGGTCGCGATAATGTTTGATGCGCGTGACTCGAAGGCCCGGCATTCCGCTGCGGTCAACCGCGCGCTGCCAGCTCGTGAATTCCTCGAGGCTAAGCGTGTAGCGCTTGCAGGCTTCGTCGACGCTCAACAGCCCACCCGCAACCGCTGCCACGACCTCGGCTTTGCGGCGGACCACCCAGCGCGTCGTTTGGACAGGCGGAAGAGACTCGAGCGTGAGCGGCTCGCCGAGCGGACCGATGACCTGGGCCGGACGAATCTTCTGGTTCTCGAGCATCTCTCGTTACACCTGCTTAATCATTGTCACTGCGCCTCGGTTTAATCGGCGCGCTTAAAAACATTCTGAAACGCGGTGGTTAATAGGCTGGTCAATCTACCTTACGCTCCCTTAACCCTGCCGCTTCCTCGGCGAACGTGCCGCCCAGCATCTTCAGTGCGTCGCGCCAGCCGTCGCCGCCGGAAAGGTAGCAAGCGATGGCGTCCTCCCTCGAGCGCTCGTCGACATCCGCACTCGAACCGAGCAGCGAGAGCAGGTCGTCGAGACTGAGCGGCGCTTCCGAATTTGCGCGGAAGTCCCTCTCGTGACGCGCCAAGCCTGTCCCTTTCCGCTGGTCATTCCTGCGGCCGGTCTAGCCTGGGAGAGTGAAATTCGGGTAAAGAGGGTAGAAAGATACCCCGGTGCCGATAGATTTTCAGCTGGGCCGCCCATTGGGTCAGGCAAGGATCGTCGTCGCCATGTCCGGCGGCGTCGACAGCTCGGTCACGGCCGCGCTGGCCAAGCAGACCGGCGCGGAGGTGATCGGAGTTACGCTGCAGCTCTACGATCATGGCGAAGCCGTGCGGCGTTCGGGCGCCTGCTGCGCAGGCCAGGACATCTACGATGCGAAGCAGGTCGCCGACCGGCTCGGCATCGCCCATTATGTGCTCGACTACGAAAGCCGCTTTCGCGAAGGCGTCATCGATCGTTTCGTCGATGAATATGCGCATGGTCGGACGCCCGTGCCCTGCGCGAGCTGCAACCAGGGGGTAAAATTCGTTGACCTGGTGGCGTTCGCAAGGGAGCTGGGCGCCGATTGCCTCGCCACCGGCCATTATGTCCGCCGTGTCGCTAACGAAGGCCGCGCCGAGTTGCACAAGGGCTCGGATCCAAGGCGCGATCAAAGCTACTTCCTGTATGGCACGACGCGAGAGCAGCTCGACTTTGTGCGGTTCCCGCTCGGCGACATGCCAAAGGACGAAGTACGGCGGATCGCGGCGGAGATCGGCCTTGAAGTCGCTGGCAAGCCCGACAGCCAGGACATCTGCTTTGTCCCCGACGGCGACTATGCAGGGTTGGTAAAGCGCCTTCGCCCGGAAACTGAAGCGGCGGGCGAGATCGTCGATCTCAAGGGAAGCGTTCTCGGCACGCATCGGGGAGTCGTTCATTTCACCGTCGGCCAGCGACGCGGAATCGAGGTCGGCGGCCAGAAGGAGCCGCTCTATGTCGTCCGGATCGAGCCGGACCAGGCGCGGATCGTCGTCGGCCCCCGTCGCGCGCTCGCGGTAGAAGCGATGCGCGTCGCCCACTGGAACTGGATCGGCGAGGGGCAGCGGGAGGTGAGCGTCAAGGTCCGCTCCCTTGCGCCGAGCGTCCCCGCGCTGCGCAGCGAGGACTGGATCCTCTTCCGCCAGCCGGAATTTGGAGTGGCCCCCGGCCAGGCCGCGGTGCTCTACGATGGGTCGAGGCTTCTTGGCGGCGGCACCATCGCTGAAACGCGGGCGTTCGAGCTCGACGTGGCGGCCTGATCGAGGCGTTGGTCAATCTCGAGGCGAGCGGCTAGACGCCCCGCAATGAGTCGATCGATTTTAATCGCCGCTGCCGCGCTCAGCTTCGCAGTCGTCTCGCCCGTCGCGGGCGCGCCTTCCAGGGTGCCACCTCAAACAGCCGCAGGCCCCGACTTTCTGGCTAAGAACGGGGCAGCGAAGGGCGTCGTGACGACCCCGAGCGGCCTTGAATATTTCATCGTTGCCTCGGGTCCAGCTACGGCTCCGCGTCCAGCTGCCAACGACAGCGTCACCTTCGATTATGAAGTGAAGCTCCTCAATGGGGAGGTCGTCGACAGCAGCTACACCGCGGGACAGCCGCTCACTGGCAAGGCAGGCGATTTCGTTCCGGGCTTTTCGGAGGCGCTCGAGCTGATGCGCCCCGGCGACGAATGGATCGTGTGGGTTCCGCCCCAGCTCGGCTACGGTGACAAGGACGTGGGACCCATACCCGCCAACAGCGTGCTGCGCTTCAAGCTGGTGCTGCACAAAATCACCCCCGCGGGTTGAGACCTTGCCGGCGCCGCGCAGCGCTGGGATCCTGCTGTTCCGAAAGAACGGCACACTCGAGGTTTTGCTGATCAAGCCAGGCGGCCCTTTCTGGCGGAACAAGGATACGGGCGCCTGGATGATCCCGAAGGGCGCCATCGAGCCCGGCGAGGTGGCGGTTGAAGCCGCGCTCCGCGAGTTCGAGGAGGAGACCGGCACCCGAATTTCCTCGGTGCCCTTTCCGCTGGCGACGATCCGACAGGCTGGCGGCAAATATGTCGAGGCGTTCGCGGTGGAGGGGGACCTCGATCCGGACGCCATCAGCTCGAACGAGTTCGAGGTGGAATGGCCTCCGCGTAGCGGCCAGCACCGACGCTTTCCGGAGGTGGTCGAAGCGCGATGGATGATCCTTGCACGAGCACGCGAGCTCATGCTTCCAAGCCAGCTTCCACTGCTGGACGCGCTCGAAAGAAAGCTGGAGGAATGATCTGATGTTCGCGTTGCTGGCGGCCCTTGCCGCCCTTGCCGCCCAGGCCGAGGCGCCCCCGAAGATCTGGCCGACGCGTGAAGGAGACGTGGTCTTCAAGGACTTCCGCTTCGCTGACGGCGAACGCCTGCCGGAGCTGAAGATCCACTACACGACGCTCGGTGCTCCGCATCGCGATGCAAAGGGCGAGGTCGACAATGCGGTCATGATACTTCACGGCACTGGTGGAACCGGGCAGCAGTTTCTTCGCGCGCAGTTCGCCGACGAGCTTTATGGAACCGGCCAACCGCTCGACATAAGAAAATATTGGATCATCCTTCCGGACAATATCGGCCACGGCAAATCCACGAAGCCGTCCGACGGCCTTCGGATGAAATTCCCGAAATACGATTATGCGGACATGGTGGAAGCGCAGCACCGGCTGCTGACGGAAGGGCTCGGCATCCGTCACATGCGCCTCATCATGGGCACGTCGATGGGCTGCATGCACAGCTTCATGTGGGGAGAGGCTTATCCGGATTTCTCGAGCGCGCTGATGCCGCTCGCATGCCAACCGATCGAGATTGCCGGCCTCAATCGCATGTGGCGCCAGATGCTCATCGACGGAATCGAGAAGGACCCCGCCTGGAACGGTGGCAATTATTCGAAGCAGCCGGTTCAGGGACTTCGAACCGCCGAGTCCATCCTGTTCATCGCTGGCGCCGCGCCCCTCAATCTCCAGGAGCATTATCCGACGCGTGAGGGAGCGACGGCCTATGTGAGAGAGCGCGTCGAAAATGGAATCGCGGAGATCGATGCAAACGACACGATCTACCAGTTCGATTCCTCGAGGACCTATAATCCCTGGCCGGCCCTCGAGAAGATCCGGGTCCCGCTGACATGGGTGAATTCGGCGGACGACTTCATCAACCCACGCAATTTCGACGTGCCGAGCCGGGCGGTCAAGCGAATGAGGACAGCGCGGTTCAGGCTCATCCCAGAGAGTGCCGAGACCCATGGGCACGGTACCCACAGCTGGGCGGCGTTCTGGAAAAAGGACCTCAGCGACCTTCTGGCGCGGTCGGAGAACTGACCTCGTATGCGGACACGTGGTTCATAGTGATGAGCCACTTGCCTGCAATCTTGCGAAACAGGCGCGTGTTGACGCCCTCGGTCAGACGGGCGCCGCGCTTCAGGCGGTACTGGCCGACCAGCATGGCAGCGTCCGGCGCGAGTAAATCGATCTTCATGTTGTAGAAGTGGAGCTGTCCGCGACGCTTCGCCGAGCCGCCGTAGTCGCGAATGTAATGGTCCAGCGTCCCCTGCCAGCCGTCCTGGAACCTGCCCCCCGACACAAAGACAATGTCCGGATTCTTGAAGCCCGCCATATAGCCGCGGAAGTCGCCACGGTTCCACGCCTGCTCCATGCGGTGGATCGTGCCTAGGATCGCGGTCTTTTCCCCTTGCGGGCTCGCTGCCGCAAGCGCCAAGAAGGCGACCAGGCTCAAAGCTGGAACTGCCCAACGATGACAGTTTGGCAGCGGCCGCCCACAATCACGCGATCGCGCTCGAGACGGCAATGAAGAACGCCGGTCCGGGCGCTCGCCTGGAGCGCCGTGAACTCGCTGCGGCCGAGGCGGCCCGCCCAGTACGGCACGAGGGCGGCGTGCGCCGACCCCGTCACCGGGTCCTCGTCGATGCCGAGATAGGGCACGAACACACGGCTGACGATGGCCTCATGCTCTCCGCGAGCCGTCACCACCGCCATTCGCGACACCTTCGCAAGAGCAGTGAAGTCTGGTTCCAGCGCTCGAACCGCCGCTTCGTCGGCGACCTCCACGATCGCCGCGTCGTTGCAGCCTTCGGCGAACCAGGCGGGGCTGTCCGAGAGCCCCAGCGAACGGCACATTTCGGGTTCGCGGGTCTCCCTCAGTCTCGCGGCTGGGAGATCGAGCTCCAGCATTTCCTCGCGTCTGCCCACGACGAGAATTCCAGACTTGGTCGCGAACCGCAGCGGGTCGCTGTGGATCAGGACATGACCGGCAGCGAGCGTCGCATGGCCGCACAACTCGACTTCGGCGGCAGGCGTGAACCAGCGAAGATCATAGTCCGCATCCTCACGCTCGCTCGGCACCGTGAAGGCCGTTTCACTAAGGTTGTTCTCCGCAGCGATGCGCTGCATCAGCCCATCCGCGAGCCATGTCTGGAGCGGCATGACGGCCGCAGGGTTTCCGGTGAGCGGCCGGTCGGCGAATGCGTCGACCTGGAAGAAGGGGAAGCTCGTCACGTTGCGCGCTCCGTAATCTCCTGCGGAAGCATGGTCTCACGATCGGTCTGACCTTCGGGGTCCACGTGGATCAGTATCTCCGTTCCCGGGAAGCGCTGCTGAAGGGCTTCCTCCACTCGATCGAGGCGATCATGCGCTTTCTGCACGGTCCAGTCCCCCGGCACCCAGACGTGGAATTGGGCGAAATAATGCGTGCCGCTGCTCCTTGTCCTCAGATCATGCAGCCCGGCAAGTTCGGGATATTCCTTAGCCGCGGCAAGGAACTGCTCGCGAAGCTCGTCGGGCCATTCGCGGTCCATGAGCTGGGCTAGCGCATGGCTCGATGCGCTCCATGCGCCCCACAGCAGCCAGGCCGCGATGAGCAGGCCGAACATCGCATCGGCTCCCTTGAGCCTCGCATATTGATCAAGTGCGAGCGCGACGACGACCGAGCCGTTTAGCATCAGGTCGGAGGAATAATGTAGCCGGTCGGTACCGATTGCGAGCGAGCCGGTGCGCCCGACGACATGCCGCTGGTAGGTGATCAGCGCCGCGGTGAGGACCATGGCAATCAGAGAAACTCCAATGCCGAGCTCCGCATCGGCGGTGGCAGCCCCGCTCATCAGGCGTTCGACAGCGCGCTCGCCGATGAAAATGGCGGATATCGTGATCAGGATCACCTGCACGAGCGAGGCGAGCGCCTCGGCCTTCCCGTGCCCGAAGCGGTGTTCGTAATCGGCCGGCTGGGAGGCAATTCGCACGCCGAGGAGGACCACGAGGCTCGCGACTAGGTCCAGGCCGCTGTCGGCCAGGGAGCCCAGCATTGCCATGGAAGCGGTCTGGTAGGCGGCCCAACTCTTGAGGACGATCAACGTCACGGCCATTGCGATGCTCGCGATCGCCGCTCGGAAGGTCAGCTTCGAGCGCTCCTCTCGGGTGATGTTGCCCTGTGTCACGGGTAGAGAAGACCCTCTCTCCAGCTCCCGTCGGGCTCCGCAACGAACAGCCTTCGTTCGTGAAGACGATGGGGCCGGTCCTGCCAGAATTCGAAGACGGAGGGGACGAGGCGAAAGCCGCCCCAATGAGGCGGCCGCTGAATCGCCTGTCCTTCGAACCGGTCCTTCATCTGCTCGTATCGCGTCTCAAACACTTGGCGGTTCTCGAGGGGCCTCGACTGGTCGGACGCCCAGGCGCCAAGCTGGGAATCGCGTGAGCGCGTGGCGAAATAGGTGTCGGCATCTTCGCCGGAGACGCGTTCCACCTTGCCTTGGATCCGAACCTGGCGCCTCAACGTCTTCCAATGAAAGAGCAGTGCCGCGAAGGGGTTTCCCTTGAGGTCCTCCCCCTTGCTGCTCTCCTCGTTGGTGTAGAAAACGAAGCCGTCGGCGCCGTGGCCCTTCAGCAGCACCATTCGAACGCTGGGACTTGCGGCACAATTCGCGGTTGCGAGGGCCATAGCATTGGGATCGTTCGGCTCATTCGCTTGGGCATCCGCGAACCATCGATCGAACAGGACAAGCGGGTCGGCCATGGCGTCGGCTCTAGCTGCGCCCAGGTGATGAAGTCGAGATTCAGCCAGGCATCACGGCGAAATAAAAGACGTAGAACAGTATCCACGAAACGGCGAGCAGGCCGATGCGCCGACGCAGACCGAGACGGCCGCGGAGAAAGTTCGAGATGCCGCCGACGAGCAGCGCAACGAGGAGAAAGCGGGGTAGCCGAAGCAGTGGCGAGATGAACAGGAACCCGTAATCGCGCGCCCTCGCCGCCTCGAGCGCGTAAAGCTTGAAGGGTGTCCCGCTGAACGACCCGGCGAGCATGAAGAGCGGTCCACGATGATAGTCCGCCGCGGCTCGCGACATCAGCGCAGGGTCGATGGCGGGCAGGCTTGCCATAGTCGCAGCAGCGCCCGCGGGATCTCGTCCCGCCCAGAAAAACACGGCCGCAGCGCCAGCCACCGACGCAATTGCAGCGACGATTGCCGCCAGGACAGCGGCCCTCGTTCCGCTTCTCACCGCAATCCAGCTGATCGGGACATCGGCAACGAGGAAGAAGATTGCGGCCTCCGCCGCGGACCAGCCGGCCACGATCCACAACGGCAGCGTCAGGCCAAGCGCCCGGATGAACAAGAGCAAAGCGGCGATGCTCAAGCGTCAGCGCGCGAAGAAATAGTTCACCAGATGATAGAAGAGCGGGGCCGCGAACGTCACCGAGTCCATTCGGTCGAGCGCGCCGCCATGCCCCTCGATCATCGCGCCCCAGTCCTTGGCTCCGAGCGATCGCTTCACCGCCGAGAGAACCAGCCCGCCGAAGAAGCCTGCGAGCACGATCGCCGCTGCCATTCCCGCGGCTTCCAAGGGTGAGAAGGGAGTGATCCACCACAGGGCCGTTCCGACCCCGGTTGCGAGGAGGCCGCCACCAACGAACCCTTCGATCGTCTTCGACGGGCTGACGTTCGGAGCGATTTTGGTCCGGCCGAACATCTTGCCGACGCAATATTGAAGCACGTCGGAAAGCTGGACGACCGTGATCAGGAAAAAGAGCAGATAGATCGGTTTGTGCTCCCCGACGTCGAGGAGGAGCAGGGCCGGGGCGTGGCTCACGCAGAAAACTGCGAGCATCAGCCCCCATTGGATTTTGGCGGTTCGCTCGAGGAAGTTCTCGGTCACGCCCCAAAGGACCGACAGCACGGGCAGCAGCAGGAAGGCGTAGACCGGCACGAGGATGGTCAGCATCGCCTGCCAGTTGATCCACAAGAGCCAATATTGGAGCGGAAGGAAGACGTAGAACGCGACCGCGATTGCGGCATGGTCGCGCGGGTGAGTGGGGGTCAGTGAAAGAAATTCGCGCAGGCAGTAGAAGGAAATCAGCGCGAAAAGCACCAGGGTCACGCCCTTGCCCACGACAAAGGCCAGTGCGAAGACCAGCACCATCACCCACCATGCCTTGATCCGCGCATTGAGGTTGCGGACGGTCTCGCGGGCCTTGTCACTTGTGACTCGGCGCGCGAGCAGGAAGCCGACGAGCGAGGATACAATCAAGAGCCCAAGCACGGCGGCATAGAGCCACAGCATCATCGGCTCGATGGTCGGCAGCTGGATCATGCGAGGGTCTCCACGGCTACCCGGGCGCGCTCGAGGAAGTTCGGTTTGGTCTCGTCTCCAGCGAGTGCGATCGGAGCACCGAAGCGGGCGATGCAGCTGATCGGTACGGGCACGAGGCTGCCCTTTGGAAGGGCGCGCCGGAGGTTATCGAGGAAGACTGGAACGAGCTCGACTTCCGGGAACTCGCGCGCAAGGTGATAAAGGCCTCCTTTGAACGCGTTCGGAAGGCGCTCGAGGCCGCGGGTCCCTTCGGGGAAGATAATCAGGGAATCGCCGGCTCGCAGCGCATCCTCGAGCGGCGCCAGCGGGTTGGAGGAACGGACCTTCCGATCGACGAGCACCGCATTCAGGACCTTGAGGGCAATGTAGCGTCGAAACCCTCCCTTTCCCCAATAGTCCGCCGCGGCGACCGGACGAACGCGACGCCTCAAGTCCGGCGGCATGGCCGCCCAGACGATGATCGTGTCGAGATGGCTCGAGTGGTTTGCGAAATAGATGCGCTGGCGCCCGCTCGGAACGCAGCCGAGCCACAGGCCCGTCCCGCCGACCAGAAAACGCGTGAGACCGATGATGATTGCACCGATCATTCGCCCTCAAGCCGCCCTGCGAGGCGGAGCGTGCGCCTCGCGATCGTGAGAATGGTGCCGATAGAGATGACGCTGAGCGTGAGGAGGAGCCATGGCCCAGGATCGATGCGCGCGAGGCTGGCTACGAATGCCGCGAGCAGCCCTAAAGTCAGAACGAACATTCGGTGCGGCTTCGCTTGGGGACCGCTGAAGTCCTGCGGCTGTCCGAGCGTTCCGCCGAGCAGCCGGACATAAGCACAAATGGCGGCGAGCAGCGCCGCAGTGAGGCCGAGCACCAACCCAAGCTGTGGGCCCGCCGCATAGCCTGCGGCGACGAGCAGGATGCTGTCCTCCAGCCGGTCAGGCATCTCGTTGTAGATCGGCCCGTGGACGGACTTACGGCCGCCCTCCACTGCGACCATGCCGTCGAGCATGTTGCACAATAGCCGCAGCTGAACCGCTGCGGCCGCGATCAGGAAATGAAAGGGGCTGGCGAAGCCGAGGACCAGGGCTGCTGCACCCCCGAACGAAACGACAATCCCCAGGATCGAGACGCCGTCAGCGCTCACGCCGCTTGCGAGCGCTGCCCGGGCAGCCGCCGCGGCCCAACCCGTTCCGCGCGACTTCAGCGGCCGGCGGTTTGCGCTGGCGCCATGGATTTCCATATTCCCCCTCCGGCTCCGGTTCATGGCAGAGGGCCGGGCGCTTGAACAGCCGCGGCGATGGCTGCACTGGTCAGCGAGGGACTGTTACGGCAAGGGAGGACAATGGCACTCGACCTCTATCAACGCCTGGGCCTGAAGCGCGGCGCGAGCGAGGCGGAGATAAAGAAGGCCTACAGGAGCCTCGCCAAGCAGCTTCACCCCGACCGAAACAAGGACAACCCGAACGCAGCGAAGCGCTTCGGGGAAGTGACTCAGGCCTACGACCTTCTCTCGGACAAGGACAAGCGCGCCCGCTACGACCGCGGTGAAATCGACGAGGACGGCAATCCCAAGATGCCGTTCGGCGGTGGTTTCGGCGGCTATGCCGCGGGTTCTGGTCCGCAACCGGGTAGCGGCGCCCAGGATTTCGAGAACTTCAACTTCGCAGGCGCCGATGGCGCCGACCTCAGCGATCTCTTCGAAGGGCTGTTCGGTGCCGGAGGCGCCGCGCGGGCCGGTGGCCGGGGACCATTCGGCGGCTTTCGACAGCGCTCGGCCCCGCCGCAGAAGGGAGCGGACGTTGCCTACCGGCTCAAGGTCGCGTTCACCGATGCCGTCGCTCTGAAGGCGCAACGGATCACTCTCGCCGACGGCAAGACGATCGATCTCAAGCTTCCAAAGGGCCTCGAGGACGGCACCAAGATCCGCCTTGGCGGCAAGGGCCAGGAGGGGCCCGGGGGGCGGGGTGACGCGATCGTGACGATCGAAATCGCGCCGCATCACTTCTTCAGGCGCGAGGGCACAAACATCCGCCTCGACCTGCCGGTCACGCTGAAGGAAGCAGTGCTTGGATCGAAAGTGAAAGTGCCGACGCCCGAGGGGGCCGTGATGCTGACGATCCCAAAGGGGACGAGCTCGGGCAAGGTGCTTCGTCTCAAGGGCCGCGGCTTCACGGCCAAGGATGGCAAGCGCGGAGACCAGCTCGTGACGGTCCAGATCGAGGTGCCCGGCAACGATGCCGCGCTCCAGCAGTTCGCTGAAGGCTGGGACGGCGGCGGCAACCCGCGTACCGGGCTCGGAGTCTAGCGCCGCCGCCCGATGAGAGATCACTCACCGCTATCTCCCGAGGAACGGCGCAAGCGTCTCGCGACGATGCGTGCGGCATTCGGCACCGAGGTCGAGGAGAAGCTGAAGCCTCGCCTCACCGCCTGGGAAGTCGTCAAGCGGGTTGCGATTGGAGTGTACAACGACGGCTTCATCCACGCGGGCAACCTCGCCTATGTGTCGATCGTCGCCTTGTTCCCCTTCATCATCGTTGCCGCCGCCGTTGCGCACCTGCTCGGCCAGGGCCAGGACGCGGCACTCACGGTCACCAACATCCTGAGGCGTTTTCCGCCCGATGTCGCAGCAACCCTTCGCGAGCCTATCGCCGAGGTGCTGACGGTTCGAACCGGATCGCTGCTCTGGCTCGGCGGCATCGTCGGGCTGTGGACTGCCACCAGCTTCATAGAGACGATCCGCGACATCCTTCGCCGGGCCTATGGGGTCAAGTATTGCTCGCCGTTCTGGGAGTATCGGCTCGGCTCGATCCTCCTCATCCTGAGCGCGGTCCTTTTGCTGATGATCGCCTTTGCGCTCAGCGCGGCAATGACGATCGCTCATCATTACGTCATGGAGTGGTTCCCGCTGGCGCAGAACGTTGGTCACGAGCTTGGCCTCTACAGGTTCGTTCCCGGCGTGACCTTGTTCTGCACCTTCTACGGCCTGTTCTATGCGCTGACACCGGCGCGCTATCGCAAGCCGGATTGCAGGAAATGGCCGGGCGCACTGCTGGTCACGGCCTGGTGGCTGGGAACCGTCGAGCTCCTCGCACCGGCGCTCGGCCTGTTCGGCGGATATACGCGCACCTACGGTAGTCTCGCCGGGGTGATGATCGCGCTCATCTTCTTCTTCGTCGTCGGCCTTGGAGTGGTCATCGGGGCGGAGCTCAACGCGGCGCTGGCGGAAAGCGGCGCCACGGCGCTAAAGGGCGAAATCTATACCGGGCCGTACAGCGACCAGCTTGAAGTCGAGGAACCGCAGCCCGGCGAAGACGTCGAACCGGTACTGCACACAGGGGGACCGCAACTTTGAGTCAATTGATGCAGGGCAAGCGGGGGTTGATCATGGGCCTTGCGAACGATCGCTCCCTGGCGTGGGGAATTGCCCGCTCGCTGGCCCGGGAGGGCGCCGAACTCGCTTTCTCCTACCAGGGCGAAGCACTCCAAAAGCGGGTGCGGCCGCTCGCCGCCGAGGTCGGCTCGGACATGCTGGTGGACTGCGACGTGAGCAGCATGGACGCGCTCGACGTCGCGTTCGACGAGATCGCCAAGCGCTGGGAGGCGATCGACTTCGTGGTGCACGCGATCGGCTATTCGGACAAGAACGAGCTGCGCGGGAAATTCGTCGACACGTCGATGGACAATTTCCTCATGACCATGAACATCTCGGTCTACAGCTTCGTGGCGGTCGCGCAGCGCGCCCGCCGGCTGATGACGAACGGTGGCTCGCTCCTGACGCTCACTTACTATGGCGCCGAAAAGGTGATCCCGCATTATAACGTGATGGGAGTTGCGAAGGCGGGGCTCGAGGCCAGCGTCAAATATCTTGCCATGGACCTTGGTCCCGAGGGAATTCGGGTCAACGGAATTTCCGCGGGCCCCATCAAGACCCTGGCGGCCAGCGGCATCGGTGATTTCCGCTACATAATGAAGTGGAACGAGCTGAACTCGCCGCTCCGCCGAAACGTCACGATCGAGGACGTGGGTGGCGCCGGGCTCTATCTCCTCAGTGATCTTTCCTCCGGAGTGACCGGCGAGATCCACCATGTCGATGCCGGCTACAACGTGGTCGGGATGAAGGCCGAGGACGCTCCCGATATTTCGACCGTGTGATGGTTGAAGTCGCGCGTCACCTCAGCATTCGTGGAAGAGTCCAGGGAGTCTTCTTCCGGGCCTGGTCACGCGAACAGGCGGAGGAACTCGGCGTCTCCGGCTGGATTCGCAATCGGCCGGACGGTCATGTCGAAGCGCACGTCGAGGGCGACCGGGCGGCTGTCGAACAGATCATCGAGCGGTTGCGCAAGGGACCTCCCGCAGCCGAGGTCGACGACCTCCGGACGTGGGACGCCGACGTCTTCGACTTCACGGGCTTCGAGGTGCGGCACTAGCTCGCAAAGGGGTCCCGCACCAGGATCGTATCGTCGCGTTCCGGGGAGGTGCTCACGAGCGCAACCGGGCAGCGGATCAACTCTTCGATCCGACGGACATATTTGATCGCCCGCGCCGGTAGGTCCACCCAGCTGCGCGCGCCCTGCGTCGATTCGCACCAGCCCCTGATCTCCTCGTACTGGGGTTCGATCCGAATCTGGTCGGCGGCGTGGGCCGGCAGATAATCGAGCGTCTTCCCGTCGAGCGTGTAGCTGGTGCAGACCTTGACGGTCTCGAGGGTATCGAGAACGTCGAGCTTGGTGAGGGCAATTCCAGTCAGTCCCCCGACGGCAACGGCCTGGCGGACCAGCACGGCATCGAACCATCCGCAGCGGCGCTTCCTTCCAGTCACCGTTCCGAACTCCCGCCCGCGTTCGCCGAGCTCCTGCCCGATCTCATTGTCCTGCTCGGTGGGAAACGGGCCGGAGCCTACGCGCGTGGTGTACGCCTTGGTGATCCCAAGGACGAACCCGGCGGCCGAGGGTCCGGTGCCGCTGCCCGAAGCGATGGTCCCAGAGACGGTGTTTGACGAGGTCACGAATGGGTAGGTCCCGTGATCGACATCGAGCAATACACCCTGCGCGCCTTCGAACAGGATGCGCTTGCCGCTTCGGCGTGCCCTGTCGAGCTCGCGCCAGACCGGGCGAGCGAACGGAAGCACGAAGCCGGCGATCTCTGCGAGGTCGTTCTTCAACCGGGCGCGATCGACGGGGGGCTCGCCGAAGCCCGCACGAAGCGCATCGTGGTGAGCGCAGAGGCGGTCCAGCAGAGGATCGAGATCCTCGAGCTGGGCGAGGTCGCAGAGACGAATCGCGCGCCGCCCGACCTTGTCTTCATAAGCGGGCCCTATGCCGCGGCGCGTGGTCCCGATCTTGCCGGCGCCGGAGGCGTCCTCGCGAAGTGCGTCGAGGTCGCGGTGAAAGGGAAGGATCAGCGGACAATTATCGGCCACCATGAGGAGGTCCGGAGTGACTTCCACGCCCTGCGCCCTGATGCGCTCGACCTCGCCCTTCAAAGCCCATGGGTCGAGAACGACGCCGTTCCCGATGGCAGAAGGAGTGCCGGTCACGATCCCGCTCGGGAGCAGCGAGAGCTTGTAGGTTTTTCCTTCGACGACAAGGGTATGACCGGCATTGTGGCCGCCCTGGAAGCGAACGACCATGTCGGCGCGGCTCGCTAGCCAATCGACGATCTTCCCCTTGCCTTCGTCGCCCCACTGGGCGCCGATGACGGTGACGTTTCCCACTTTGGCTGTTTCCTGCTGTGCGGCCCGCGCGGCTCCTAGGGGTGAAGTGCCGATACGTCCAGCGCATGACAAATCGTTGGGCAAGCGGAACAGAAAACAGCCCTTCGGCGTATTGCACTTTCGTTACGGCCGCGAGGTCCGTGAGAACAACAGAAGGGGAGTGAAGATGAAAACCACCACCATCCTGGCGATCGCGCTCGGGCTTGGTTCGCTTGCGGCTTGCAACAAGAGTCCTCAGCAGGACGCCGCGGACAATTACGAGGCAAACGCCGACAACGCCGCGGACCAGACCGAATCGAACATCGACAATGCGGCCGACCAGATGACGGCGAACGCCGACAATGCATCCGATGCGATGAAGTCAGCGGCCGACAACAAGTCCGATGCGATGAAGAACGCCGCCGACAACAAGGCGGACGCCATCGCCAACAACTCGCAATAATTCACCGGCCAGCCACTCGCACGCAGGTGGTTGGGTCGAAGGGCGCGCCGATCCGGCGCGCCCTTTTTCCATTCAGAAGCTCAAGGGTACGACTTCGCGAACCCCGGGAAGGCCATGGAGCTGGCCGGCTACAGCCGTCGTGATCGGATCGTCCACCGCGACCAGCGCAACTGCTTCGCCGGCCTGCTCGCGGCGTCCAAGGTTGAAGGTCGCTATGTTGATCTTGTTTTCGCCGAGCTTTGTCCCGAGCGCTCCGATGAAGCCTGGGGCATCGTCATTGACGATGTAGATCATCTGCCCGTTCAAGTCCGCCTCGACCGGAATTCCGAAGATCTTCACGAGCCGCGGCGCCCTGTTACCGAACAGGGTCCCCTCGACCCTTCTGTCGCCGTGCTCCGTCCCGGCCGTAACCGCGACGAGCGTGTGATAATCGCCTTCGCCCTCGTTTCGAATTTCCCGAACGGCGATCCCGCGTTCCTTCGCAAGATAGGGGGCGTTGACCATGTTCACCGTGTCCGACCAGGTGCGCATGAGCCCTGCGAGAACGGCGCCGGTCACTGGCTTGATGTTGAGCTCGGCGGCGGCGCCCTCGACCTCGATATCGATCGAGCGGATTTCGGTACCCGCGATCTGCCCGAGGAGCCGGCCAAGCTTTTCAGCGAGGCCCATGTAGGGCCTCAGTCGAGGCGCCTCCTCGGCCGACAGCGACGGGACGTTCACCGCGTTGGTGATGCCGCCGAGAAGCAGGTAATCGCTCATCTGCTCGGCCACCTGGATCGCGACGTTCACCTGCGCCTCGGTGGTCGACGCGCCGAGGTGCGGCGTACAAATGAGGCCGGCCGTACCGAACAATGCATTATCCTTCGCCGGTTCAACTGCGAATACATCGAGGGCGGCGCCCGCGACGTGACCGCTCTCCAGGCCGTCCTTGAGCGCCGCTTCGTCGATCAGCCCGCCGCGCGCGCAATTGACGATACGGACGCCCGCCTTGGTTCTCGCCAGCGCCTCGCGACTGAGGATCCCACGAGTCTGATCGGTAAGCGGCGTGTGAAGCGTGATGAAATCGGCGCGGGCGAGCAGCTCGTCGAGTTCGACCTTGTCCACTCCGAGCTCGACCGCACGTTCAGGCGAGAGGAAGGGGTCGTAGGCGACCACTTTCATCTTGAGGCCATGCGCTCGATCGGCGACGATCGAGCCGATATTGCCGCAGCCGATCAGCCCCAGTGTCTTGCCGGACAACTCGACGCCCATGAAGCGATTCTTCTCCCACTTGCCCGACTGGGTGGACTGGTCCGCCTGCGGGATCTCGCGGGCGAGCGCGAACAGCATCGCGATCGCATGCTCGGCCGTCGTGATCGAATTGCCGAAGGGCGTGTTCATGACGACGATGCCGCGCGCCGACGCGGCGGGCACGTCGATCGTGTCGACGCCGATGCCCGCCCGGCCGATCACCTTGAGGCGCGGCAAGGCGGCATCCATCGCGGCCGCGTTGATCTTCGTCGAGCTGCGGACGGCGACGCCGTCATAGCCGCCGATGATCGCGTTCAGCTCGTCGGGCGAAAGGCCGGGTTTCTCGTCGACATCGATGCCGCGCTGGCGGAAGATCGCCGCTGCGCGCGGATCCATCTTGTCGGCGATGAGGACTTTGACGGGATCAGCCACGGGTCGCCTCCCACGCCCAATCAAGCCACGGCCCGAGCATCTCGATGTCGGTGGCATCGACCGTAGCTCCGCACCAGATGCGCAGCCCCGGCGGCCCGTCACGATAGGCGGTGATGTCGTAGGCCGCATCCTCGCGCTCGAGCAGTTGGCCGATCGCCTTCTGCCGGCTGCGGTTGCCGTCCTGGTTGGAGCGCTCGGCAAATTGTAGGCAGACCGAGGTGTTCGACCGGATCGCCGGGTCGCTGGCGAGATGCTCGATCCAGTCGGTGCCCTGTACCCATCAGTCGAGCGCAGCGGCGTTGGCGTCGGCGCGGGCGATCAGCGCATCCAGCCCGCCGATCCGTTCGGCCCAGTCGAGCGCGAACAACCA
>JBJMVK010000088.1:0-21060 GCA_045810725.1 Sphingomonas sp.
CGCACGTTGCGCATCACCGCGAACGGCCGGGCCAGGTGGAGCTGTGGCAGCCGTTCGCGCCCGAGTTCGATGAGGAAGGCGACGAGGGGGAGGAGACGTGGGTGTCGCTGCGCGCGCGGCAATATGCGGATGCTCTTGCCGAGCGCATACGGGATATTGTCGACGAGGCCCCGTACCTGCCTTCGACGAAGCGGCCGCTGACCCCCGGGGACATCCTCGTGCTCGTAAGGAGCCGCGGCGAGCTGGCGTCCCTTATCGTCGCCCGACTGTTCTCCGCCGGCGTACCCGTGGCTGGCGTCGACCGGCTGCACCTTCACGAACCGCTGGCCGTGCAGGACCTCCTAGCCGCGGTTAAGTTCGCGGTGCAGCCGAACGATGATCTCAGCCTCGCCTGCCTGCTCGTCTCGCCCCTCATCGGGTGGGATCAGGATCAGCTGCGCGACCTCGCCTACGGACGCAAGTCCAGCATCTGGCGCGAGCTGCGCCGTCGGGCGATTGAGACCGATGAGTTCCGGGCAGCGCATCAGGCACTCGGGGAATTGCTCAGGATCGCCGATTTCACGACGCCCTCGGTGTTCCTTGAAACGATCCTTTCGGGCCCGATTCTGGGCCGGCGCAAGCTTTACGCGCGGCTCGGCATGGCGGCGCGCGATCCAATCGATGAGTTGATGAACAGCGCGCTGGAGTTCGAGCGCAACGAGACGGCGTCGCTGGATCGGTTCCTATCCTGGTTCTCGCGCGGGACAGTCGACGTCCAGCGTGACCCAGGACGTCCTGGCAACGAAGTTAGAGTCATGACAGTGCACGGCGCAAAGGGACTCGAGGCTCCGGTCGTGATCCTCGCCGATGCGACCACCGACCCCGCGAGACTTGGACGTACTCCGATCACTCTGGATTTCGACATTGGATCGACGGGGCTAACGCCGCTCCTGAGGCCGAAGAAGGATGAGCGCAGCGCTCCGTTCGAGGAAGTTGTCGCTGCAGAGGAAAAGCGCGACCTGGAGGAGCATTGGCGGCTGCTCTACGTCGCGCTGACGCGAGCGGCAGACCGGCTGATCGTTGGCGGAGTTTCGCCAAAGCCGAAGAAGGACGGGTCCGAGGCACGGCCGGCGAACTGCTGGCACATGCTCGTTGAGCGGGCGATGACAGCGCTAGACGCGGTCCCGGGAGACCATGGGAAATGGGGTACAGGTCTCATTTATGGCGCGCCTGCCCCCGCGGCCGCGAAGCGGAAGGCGCAAAAGCCAGTCCCGGGTGCCGTGGCAATCCCGCAATGGGCACGGACGGCGGCTCCCCCGGAATCGCGTCCTCCACGGCCGCTCGCCCCTTCCGCGATCGCTGCGGACGATGAGAGCGCGCCGCCGCCGAGCGAGGCCGCGCGCGCGGCCGCGCTGCGTGGCACGTGGATCCATCAGCTGCTCGAACGACTGAATGAGGTTGACCCCGCGCGGCGCCGCGAAGTTGCCGACAATTGGCTCCATCATTCCGCTGGTGTTTCTGATGCCTCCATTCGCTCGGAAATCGCCGAGCAAGTCTGCGGAATTCTTGCCGACAGCCGATTTGCATCCTTTTTCGGTGACGGTTCCCTCGGCGAAGCGCCGCTTGCCGCCACTCTTCCCGACGGCCGGGTCATTGCCGGCACCGTCGATCGGCTGCTCGTCGAGGAGCAGCGCATCTCGGTCATAGACTTCAAAACAGGGCGGGTGCCTTCAAGCGCTTCGGATGTCCCAAACGCACATCGCGCTCAGATGCGTGCCTACGCGGAGGCACTTCGAGTGATCTTCCCGGGCCGCCATATACGCGCCGCCTTGCTCTACACGTCCGGCCCAAAACTGATTGAAGTGATGGCTTGAGAGCGGGCAGGCGAGCGCCCATATGCTTGTTAACCTTTAATCCCTCGCCAGGAGATTCACGCGCCATGGCCACCAAGACCGTGACCGACCAAAGTTTTGCCAACGACGTCCTCGGCGCCGATGGACCCGTGCTCGTCGACTTCTGGGCCGAGTGGTGCGGTCCTTGCCGGATGATCGCGCCGGCGCTCGAGGAGATCGCGAACGACCTTGGCGATAAACTCACCGTCGCGAAGCTGAATATCGACGAAAATCCGGATACGCCGGGACGCTATGGCGTGCGCGGCATTCCCACCATGCTTCTGTTCAAGGGCGGCCAGCCCGTCGCGCAGAAGGTCGGCGCGGCACCACGCAGCCAGATCCAGCAGTGGGTCGAGACCAATCTCGACGTTCCCTCGCAGTCAAGCGCTGGATAATCCTAGCGTCTCACCTCGGCGGCTCGGTTCCTTCGAGTCCCCTGGTGCCGGGTCTGAATTTCTCGTGCCGCGGAAGCTCATCCTTAGGTTCGAACCAGCCGATGTGACTTCCCCAGAAGATGTGAAATTCGGGCGCGATTGCTTCGGGGTTGTCGAGCGTCGCAACGCTGAAATCG
Organism: Sphingomonas sp.; assembly: GCA_045810725.1. Lineage (GTDB taxonomy): Bacteria > Pseudomonadota > Alphaproteobacteria > Sphingomonadales > Sphingomonadaceae > Sphingomicrobium. Next base: position 2,443 of record JBJMVK010000088.1, read on the forward strand.
ACGGTTTCGGGCTGGTGGTCGACCTTCATCAGGAACGGCGTTCCGCATTCGCCGCAGAACTCGCGGTGGCCGAAATTGGATGAGCTCGATGAACGCACTTTGTCAGCGCCCTTGGTCCAGACGAGGTCGCCATCCTTCACACTGGCGAACACCATCGCCGGGGCCCCGCTATTCAGCTGGCAGGTCCGGCAATGACAATATCCGCAGTCGAAAGGCTCGCTCTTGAGCTCGTAGCGAACCTCTCCACACATGCACCCGCCTGCAAGTCCCACCATTTGTTCACGGTCCCTTTAATTGACTACGGCTAGGGCGCTCCTTACATCGCCGGGCGCAGTTTCCCAGAGTGTCGGCGATAGGTTTTCGCCCGATCACGAACGCTCGGGTTTTTAAGGGAATTCCATGTTCGCCGCAGTGGCAAAGAGCATCTTCGGATCGGCCAACGACCGCTATGTCCGTGGTCTTGGCAAATATGTCGACGCGATCAACGCGTTCGAGCCCAATATCCAGGCCCTCTCGGACGAAGAGCTGCATGGTCAGACCGAGGTCTTCCGGCAGCGCCTGGCCAATGGCGAGAAGCTCGAAAATCTCCTTCCGGAGGCGTTCGCAACGGTGCGCGAGGCGGCGATCAGAACGCTGGGTCAGCGTCACTACGACGTCCAGCTGATCGGCGGCATTGCGCTTCACCGCGGCGAGATCGCCGAGATGAAGACCGGCGAAGGAAAGACGCTCGTCGCGACGCTCGCCGTCTATCTCAATGCCCTGGAAGGCAGGGGCGTCCATGTCGTCACGGTGAACGACTATCTCGCCCGCCGTGACGCCGATTGGATGGGCCAAATCTACCGGTTTCTCGGCATGAGCGTGGGCGTAATCGTGCCGAACCTTACAGACGAGGAGCGACGCGCCGCCTACCGCTCCGACATCACCTACGGCACGAATAACGAGTTCGGCTTCGATTATCTCCGCGATAACATGAAGTTCACCCGCGACCAGATGGTCCAGCGGCCATTCAATTTCGCGATCGTGGACGAGGTGGACTCCATCCTGATCGATGAGGCACGGACACCGCTGATTATCTCGGGTCCGACGGACGACAAGTCAGACCTCTACATCAACGTCGACCGCGTCGTGAAAACGCTCGTTCCGGCCGACTACGACCTCGACGAGAAACAGAAGAGCGTCGTTCTCACCGAAGACGGTACCGAGAAGGCCGAGAGGATGCTCGAGGAGGCCGGCCTGATCGAGGGCCGCAATCTCTATGACATCGCCAACACGCAGGTCGTCCATCACTTGAACCAGGCCTTGAAGGCCAATGTCATGTTCAAGAAGGACATCGACTATATCGTCAAGGAAGAGAAAGTCGTAATTATCGACGAGTTCACCGGCCGAATGATGGAAGGCCGGCGCTGGTCCGACGGCCTTCACCAGGCGGTCGAGGCGAAGGAAGGCGTCACGATCGAGCCCGAAATCCAGACGCTCGCCTCGATAACCTTCCAGAACTACTTCCGAATGTACCCCAAGCTTTCAGGGATGACCGGCACGGCAATGACCGAGGCGCCGGAGTTCTTCGACATCTACAAGATGAACGTGGTGGCTATCCCGACCAACGTGGAGGTCAAGCGCATCGACGAGGACGACGTCTTCTACAAGACGATGACCGAGAAATTTGCTGCCATTACCGAGGAACTGAAGCAGAAACAGCAGCTCGGCCAGCCGGCGCTCGTCGGCACGATCTCCATCGAGAAATCGGAGATGCTTTCCGAATATCTCGACAAGGAAGGCATCAAGCACTCGGTACTGAATGCTCGCTTCCACGAGCAGGAGGCACATATCGTCGCGCAGGCGGGCCGGATCGGGGCGGTCACGATCGCGACCAACATGGCCGGCCGCGGAACCGATATTCAGCTCGGCGGCAATCTCGAATTCCGGATGCAGGACGAACATCCGGATCTCGAACAGGGAACGCCCGAGTACGATGCCCGTGCGGACTTAATTCGGGTCGAGATCATGGCTGAAAAGCAGCGCGTGCTCGAAGCTGGAGGCCTCTACGTACTTGGCACCGAGCGCCATGAAAGCCGGCGCATCGATAACCAGCTGCGCGGCCGCTCGGGACGCCAGGGCGATCCGGGCCTCTCGAAATTCTATCTCAGCCTCGACGACGACCTCCTTCGCATCTTCGGTCCGCAGACGATGTTCGCTCGGCTGATGAACAAGAACCTCGAAGACGGCGAGGCGATCGTCAGCCCCTGGATTTCCAAGGCAATCGAGACTGCGCAGAAGAAGGTCGAGGCACGGAACTACGACATCCGCAAGCAGGTCGTCGAGTTCGACGACGTCATGAACGATCAACGCAAGGTCATTTATGAGCAGCGCGCTGATATCATGGACGCCGAGGGTGTCGGCGACGTGATTACCGAGATGCGCGCAGAGACTGCATTGTCGATCGTCGCGGTCAATTGTCCCGAAGGCACCTATCCCGAGCAATGGAACATCGACGGCCTCAAGGAGAGCATCGAGGCAGTTTTCGGCCTTACGCCTCCGCTCGATGCCTGGCTGCAGGAAGACGAGGTGTCGCCCGGCATCGTCACCGAGAGGCTGCAGAAGCTGGCCGATGAAAGCATGGCTGCCAAGCTCGAGGGCGTCGAGGCGGAACGCTGGGGCGATGTCGAGAAGCAGATCCTCATCCAGACTCTGGACCATCATTGGAAGGACCACCTCGCCACGCTCGACGCGCTTCGCCAGGTGATCCACCTCAGGAGCTATGCGCAGAAGAAGCCGATCGACGAGTACAAGCAGGAAGCCTTCCTGCTCTTTGAGCGGCTGCTGGTATCGATCCGCGAAGAGGTGACCCGAATCCTGATGCGCGCGCAGGTCCAGCTCGAACCGCCGCCGCCGCCGGTTCTTCCGGACTTCATTACGCAGCACCTCGATCCCTTCTCGGGGGACGACGATACGGCGGATATCGACGCCTCGACCGGTGCCATCCTGTCGAACGTTCCCTTTGCAAACATCCCTCAGCCTCCGATGCCGCACCGTGAGGCGCAGGGCGGCGTCGCTGAAGCTCCGATCAGCCGGAATGCGCCGTGCCCATGCGGCTCGGGCAAGAAGTACAAGCATTGCCACGGACAGCTCGCGTAGGACCGGAGCGGAAAACCGCTCCGAAGCTGGTCAACCGTCTTGAATTGCGGCGGGCCTATCGGAATGACGAAGAGCAGGTCGCCGAAGAGCGGGTCGTCGAAGCTCGACTTTCAAAGGCTGAGCTTGGCGAAGCGACGGCCACGGCCCGGACGCTGGTCAAAGCCGTCCGCGGGCACAAGCCGTCAGGAGTTGACGCTTTCCTCCATGCCTATGACCTGGGATCGGACGAAGGCGTCGCCATGATGTGCCTTGCCGAGGCACTCCTTCGAATTCCCGATGCTCACACAGCCGACGAGCTGATAGCCGACAAGCTTTCGGGAGCGAATTGGTCGGACAAGCTCGGCCGGTCGGAGTCCGCCTTCGTCAACGCCGCGACTTTTTCGCTTCTCTTGACCGGCAAGGTCCTGGAGGGTGCGCAGGATCGCTCGGACAATTGGAAAGCTGCCCTCGGCCGCGCGGTCGGACGGCTCGGCGAGCCGGTGGTCCGTACGGCGGTTCGCGAGGCGATGAAGATCCTCGGGCGCAATTTCGTCTTTGGTCGGACGATCGACGAGGCACTTCAACGCGCGAAACCGGAACGCGCCAAGGGCCTAAGCCACAGCTTCGACATGCTCGGCGAAGCGGCAAAGACCCGGGAGGACGCTGAGCGATACGCGAAAGCCTATGGGAAGGCGCTCGACCGCATCGCCAGGGAATCGAAAGGCGGCTTTCGAAAGTCGCCCGGCATCTCGGTGAAGCTCACCGCGCTCCACCCGCGCTTCGAATATACGCACGCTGCGGAAGCACTTTCGTCGGTCATCCCCGTCGTTCGGGACCTAGCGCTCAAAGCGGCCCACGCGGACGTACACTTTACGATCGACGCAGAGGAAGCTGACCGGCTCGAGCTTCAGATGGACGTCTTTGAAGCCTTGCTCGGCGATGACGAGTTGTTCGCGAGCGGGTGGGGCGGCTTCGGGATCGCAGTCCAGGCTTACCAGAAACGCGCTGCGCTCCTCTGCGACTGGGTGATCGAGGCGGCGCGGTTACATGGCCGCAAGCTCATGGTTCGCCTCGTGAAGGGCGCGTACTGGGACACCGAGATCAAGGCGGCGCAGGTCGCGGGCTTGAGTGACTATCCCGTGTTCACACGGAAGGTCGCGACCGACGTTTCCTATCTCGCCTGCGCGAAAAAGCTGCTCGCTGCGCAGGACGTGATCTACCCCGCCTTCGCTACCCACAACGCCAATACGATCGGGCAGGTCAAAGCTCTCGCCGGGAGGAAGGAGTTCGAATTCCAGCGCCTCCACGGCATGGGCGAGGAGCTTTACGAAGAGCTGGCGAAGCTCGAACGGCACATCGGCGACCCTCAGACACCAGTTCGCATCTACGCCCCCGTTGGCAGCCATAAGGAACTGCTTGCCTATCTTGTACGGCGCCTCCTCGAGAACGGTGCCAATTCGAGTTTCGTCAACCGCATTGCCGACGAGCAGGTATCGATCGACGACCTGGTTCGCGATTCCGTCGCGGAGCTTTCGGCGTTAGAGCCGAAGCGAAACCCGAAGATCATCCTTCCTCGTGACGTTTTCGGCAGCGAGCGTCACAACAGCGCCGGGTGCGACCTTTCCGATCCCCTCGTTCGCGAACCGCTCCTCGAGCGACTGAAGACATTCGAAAGCCGCAGCTGGACGGCCAAGCCCACTCTTGGAAGCGGTAAGGGGAGGGCGGTCACCTCGCCGCACGACCGGCGCATCGAGGTCGGAACGGTGTTCGAAGCAGGCGCCGACGAGGTGGACCGTATGGTCCGCGCCGCTCACGCCGCGCAGATCGAATGGGATTCGCGTGGCGGGGAGGCGAGGGCCAAGTTGCTCGACTGTGCGGCCGACCTCTACGAAGAGCATCGGGAGGAATTTTGGTCGCTTTGCATTCGCGAGGCCGGGAAGACACTCCCCGATGCGGTCCTCGAGGTTCGGGAAGCGGTTGATTTCCTTCGCTTCTACGCCTCGGAGGCACGGCGCGAGTTCACTGGTCCAGTGCCTCTGCCCGGCCCAACGGGCGAGCACAACGAGCTTCGCCTGCACGGCCGCGGCGTCTTTGCATGCATTTCGCCATGGAATTTCCCCCTGGCGATCTTCACCGGCCCCGTCGCGGCGGCGCTCGCGGCAGGAAATACTGCAATCGCAAAACCCGCCGAACAGACGCCCTTGATCGGCGCGCTCGGCGTCGACCTCATGCATCGGGCCGGCATTCCGAAAGACGTCGTACAGCTCGCCCCCGGTGACGGGCGCGTTGGCGCGGCGCTGACCGCGCATCCGCTGCTCGGGGGCGTGGCTTTCACTGGTTCGACCGAGACCGCGCGTTTGATCAACCGAACCCTTGCCGAGCGCGATGGGCCCATCATCCCATTCATTGCCGAGACCGGCGGGCAGAACGCGATGATCATCGATAGTTCGGCACTGCCCGAGCAGGTTACGCGCGACGTCATTTCCTCGGCGTTCCAGAGCGCAGGCCAGCGTTGCTCCGCCTGCCGCGTGGTGTTTGTGCAGGAAGACGTCGCGGATGCCATGGTAGCGATGATCAGCGGCGCTGCCCAAGCGCTGAAGGTCGGCGATCCGCGTATTCTTTCGACCGACGTAGGGCCGGTGATCGACGAGGATGCCAAGCGCGCGCTCGACGAGCATCTCGCCTGGCTGGACAAGAATGCAAAGCGCATCGTTCAGCTGCCGCTGCCCAAGGAGGCGGTGTACGGCAGTTTCGTCGCTCCGGCTCTTTATGAAATTTCCTCAGTAAGTGATTTGAATCGTGAAAACTTTGGGCCGATCCTCCACGTCATTCGCTTCGATGGTGAACGTCTCGACGAGGTGGACTACCAGATCAACGCCACCGGGTACGGACTGACCCTCGGCCTGCAGAGCCGCATCGATACCGTTCGCGACTATGTCGAGGAGCATGCCCGCGTCGGCAATTTCTACGTCAATCGCAACCAGATTGGTGCAGTGGTCGGAAGCCAGCCGTTCGGCGGCGAGGGGCTCTCGGGCACCGGCCCGAAGGCCGGTGGTCCGCACTATGTGGCGCGGTTCGCTACCGAACGCGTGACTTGTATCGACACGACCGCGGCAGGTGGCAACGCCAGTCTCATGGCGTCGATCGAGGGCTAAAAGCTATTGGGGTGTCTGAGAGGGCCGCGTTGGCGTGTCACCCTGTCCGGCCGTTACTCGAAGCGTGACCGGTACCCGCGCGCGCTCGGCGTCCTCCTGCTGCCACTGCTCGGCCGTGAGACAGCGACGTGACGTCCGTACGTGGCTGCCGAGGTGGCCTTCCGCCTCGCGGCAAACGAGTTTGGGCTTGGCCGCGTTCGAAGGCGGCGTGTTAGTCTGAGCGGCCAGCAGTGCGAGCAAGGTCAGGACCATCGGCGCCTCCGTACACGGAGAATCCTTCTCCGTCGCCGCAGAGTCAATTGTCGAAGGGAAGAAGAACTGGCTCCCCGGGCCTGATTCGAACAGGCGGCCGTCCGATTAACAGTCGGATGCTCTACCGCTGAGCTACCGGGGAGTGTCCCTGACGGGCAGGGCGGCTAGATAGCGCGGCGTTCCTTAAAGGCAAGTCACCGCGCGACAATTTCACGTCGCAAACTGCTCCATTGCGATCCGCTCGTCGAGCGCATGCTCGGGGTCGAACAAAAGGGTCAGCGAGCGGTCGCGGTCGAGGCGGATTTCGACCTTGGCGACGTCGCGCACCTCGGTCTGATCGGCGACTGCCGAAACAGGGCGGTTCTCCGCCTCCAAAATGGTCAGGCAAACCGCAGTATCATCGGGAAGGATCGCGCCCGACCAGCGGCGTGGGCGGAAGGGGCTGATCGGAGTCAGGGCGAGCATCTTGGCCTGGAGGGGAAGGATGGGTCCTCGCGCGGACAAATTGTAAGCGGTGGAGCCCGCAGGTGTTGCCACCAGCACTCCGTCGCAGGCGAGCTCTGGTAAAGCGACCCGGCCATTCACCGAAATTTCGATTTTGGCGGTTTGGCGCGTTTCCCTGAGCAGGGAAACTTCGTTCATCGCCGCATGAGTGAACATCTTGCCTGCGACCGTCGTTGCTTTCATCTCCAGCGGTGCCACACGAATTGCCTTGGCTTGCTCGATGCGGCCCGCCAGCCGGTCCATTCGCCAATCGTTCATCAGAAAGCCGACGGTTCCCCTATTCATTCCGAAGACAGGCACACACGGCCGCTCGCCGTCGAGCATCTCGTGGAGCGTGTGGAGCATGAACCCGTCACCGCCGAGGGCGACCAGCACGCCGGCATTTTTCGCGTCGGCGAAGGTGTAGCGGCGCCTAAGCTGCGCTTCGGCGGCTTTTGCAACATCGGTGTGTGAGGACAGCAAGCCGATGCTGCTGCTCGCAAGATCGAGCTGCGCTGTCTCCGGTCCCTGGCCCAAATCAGCGTTCAAGCCGTCGCTCCTTCTTGCTCAAGATAGGGGCATTGCGGCGCGAGGTCACTGTCCCGTTTCGGGCCGAGCAGCGACTGCGTGCTTCCGCTCGGCCGATCCAGTCGCTAGCCCCCCAACCATGCTGGGATGGGGCAGCACCAGTCAGTGGGGGAGGCGGGCTTCGGATCTCGGGGCGACGCCGCCTGTCTCTCCCACGCGTGACCTCATGCTCGAGGGCATCATCGCGCACGAGCAGGTCGAGCTCCTGTTCCAGCCGATCATCGATACAACAACGGGGCGCCTCGCCGGCGCAGAAGCACTCGCTCGATCGGCCGCAGTGCGCGATGTGGAGACGCTGTTCGCAAGGGCCAATTCCGCCGCACTTGGTGAACGACTGTCGCGCCTCGTCCAGCGCAAGGCGCTGCGCTCAGCAGCCGTATGGGAAAGAGCGCTCAAGGATCTTAGGATTTCAATCAACCTTCTCCCGGCCGATATCAGCCGTTCGGGATACGAGCGCTGGCTGCTCGAGGAGATTGACGCCGCCGGCATAGATCCTGGCCGAATCACGCTGGAGATCACCGAGAGCGCGCTGCTTGCGGACCACGACAGCGCCGCCGCACGACTAGCCGACCTTCGCGAGGCGGGGGTGAGGATTGCGATCGACGATTTTGGGACGGGCTACGCAAGCCTCGCCTACCTGACCTCGTTGCCACTCGACATGCTGAAAATCGACCGCGGCCTCGTCGCCGAGATCGTGCGCGGCGAGCGCGACCAGATCGTGGTCAAGGCGCTGATCCGCCTCGCACGCGAGCTCGGTCTCAGTCTCGTCGCCGAGGGCGTCGAACATGCCGAGCAGCTTGTGCTCCTCAGAAGCTGGGGCTGCGATCTCTACCAAGGATTCCTCGGCTCGCCGCCGCTCACCCTCGACGAGCTCGAGCGATTCGCCTCCTGCCCCGGCTAGGCGGCGACCAGCTCCTTCGTTGCCGCCGCAGCAACGCGTGCCAGGCCGCGGGCGAGCTGCACCGCGCCGTTGAGCCGCGCGTCGGGCGTCGGCCAGTCCCTTGACACGGTCATCTTGCTGTCTGGCCTCAGCTTGGCCGATCCCTTCAGCCGGTCAATGTAGCCGAGCAGACCAGCAAGGTCCGGAAACCCGCTCTCGGCAAAGGTGACGACCGCACCCTTCGGCCCGATGTCGAGCTTTGCCACCATCGCTTCGCGGCAATTGAGCTTTATCTCGACTATCTTCATGAGATTGGCTGTCTCCTCAGGAAGGGCACCGAAGCGGTCGATGAGCTCGGCGGCGAACGCGTCGATGGCCTGACGATCCTCGAGCTCTCCGAGCCGCCGGTACAGGCCCATGCGGAGATCGAGATCAGGCACGTAATGCTCGGGAATCATGATTGGTGCGTCGACGCTGATCTGTGGCGAGAACTCCTCCCTCGGCGGGACGCCGCCGGCCTTCAGCTCCACGATCGCGTCCTCGAGCATCGATTGGTAAAGCTCGAAACCGACCTCCTTGATATGGCCGGACTGCTCGTCGCCCAAGAGATTGCCGGCTCCGCGGATGTCGAGATCGTGGCTGGCGAGCTGGAAGCCGGCTCCAAGATTGTCGAGTTCCGACAGCACGTGGAGGCGCTTTTGCGCGGCTTCGGTGATCGAGCGGTCGGCGGGCATCGTGAGATAGGCGTAAGCGCGCGTTTTAGCTCTGCCGACCCGGCCCCGCAGCTGGTATAGCTGAGCTAGGCCGAAGCGGTCGGATCGATAGACGATCAGCGTGTTCGCGCTTGGAATGTCGAGACCGCTCTCGATAATCGTTGTCGAGAGAAGCACGTCGTATTTACGATCGTAGAAAGCGCTCATTCGCTCTTCGACCTCGGTCGCGCTCATCTGTCCGTGGGCGGTGATGAACTTCACTTCGGGCACTTGCTCGCGAAGCCACTCTTCGATGTCGGGGAGATCGGCAACGCGCGGCACGACGAAGAAGCTTTGTCCCCCGCGGAAGTGCTCGCGCAGCAAAGCCTCCCGAAGGACGACACCGTCGAAGGGCGTGACATAAGTACGCACCGCCAGGCGGTCGACCGGCGGGGTCTGGATCACGGACAGCTCGCGAAGTCCGCTCATTGCCATCTGCAGCGTTCGCGGAATCGGCGTCGCAGTCAGGGTCAGCACATGCACGTCGTTCTTGAGCGCTTTCAGGCGTTCCTTGTGAGCAACTCCGAAATGTTGCTCTTCGTCGACAATAACTAGTCCTAACCGTTTGAACTCCACGGACTTTGCGAGGATCGCGTGCGTACCGATGACGATGTCTGTCTGGCCATCGGCGAGGCCTTCCTTGGTCCGTTTCGTTTCGGCTGCCGGGACTAGACGCGACAAGCGTCCAATGTTGATCGGGAACCCATGGAAGCGTTCGACGAAGTTCGAATAATGCTGGCGTGCAAGCAGGGTCGTCGGGCAGACCAGCGCAACCTGCTTGCCCGACATCGCCATCACGAATGCCGCGCGCAGGGCAACTTCGGTCTTTCCGAAGCCAACGTCGCCGCAGACCAGCCGGTCCATTGGCTTTCCGGCCTCGAGGTCCTCGAGTACGTCGCCGATCGCGCGATCCTGGTCGTCCGTCTCCTCATAAGGGAAGCGGTTCACGAATTCCGGGTAGCTGGGATCCGCTTCAGCGATAACCCCCGCGCGCGTCGCTCGCAGCGCGGCGACCTTTATGAGCTCGCCCGCAATCTCGCGGATCCGCTCTTTCATCCGGGCCTTGCGTCGCTGCCACGCTTCGCCGCCGAGGCTGTCGAGTGAGACTCCCTCGCTCTCGCTCCCGTAACGGCTTAGCAATTCTATGTTCTCGACCGGGACATAGAGCCTGTCGCCTCGCGCATATTCGAGCGCGACGCAGTCGTGTGGCACCTTGCTGACGGGAATCTGTGTCAGGCCCTCGTATCGACCGATACCGTGCTCAGCGTGAACGACGAGATCACCCGGCGATAAGGTCGCTAGTTCCTCCAGGAAGGCCGCGGACGCTTTCTTCTTGCGCCGCCGGACAAGCCGATCCCCAAGCATGTCCTGCTCGGTGAGAACGGCAACGTCGGCTGTCGTGAAGCCGTGGTCTAGGGGTAGGACCAGAAGCGCCGGTTGGGCTTTCGACCCGAGCCCTTCCTGCCAGCTGTCCGCAAACTTCTGCGCTTTGAGCCCATGGTCTTCGAGGAGGCCGCTCAGGCGCTCACGAGCTCCACGCGTGTAGCTCGCAAGCACGACCTTGCGCCCCCGCCGGCGCAGATCGGCAACGTGCTTGGCCACCGCCTCGTAGACGTTGGTCTGCTGCGCCCGCTCGGGTGCGAAATCGCGGGCGGGGTCGACACCGAAATCGATTATTCGCTCGGATTCGGGCTCGTGAAACGGCGAGGCGAGATGGATCGGGCGATCAGCCTCGAGGCCTTCCCACTCCTTTTTGGAGAGGTAGAGCGCCTCTGGTTCGAGCGGCCGGTAGCTCCCCGGTTCACCCCCCATGGCGCGAACGCGGTTCTGGTAATAATCGTCGATCGCCTCTCGGCGACCACCGACGGCCTGATCGGCGGCCGCGTCGCGAAAGACGAGGTCGTTCTCCCCCAGATGGTCGAACAATGTCTCGAGGCGTTCCTCGAGCAAGGGGAGCCAGTGCTCCATCCCGGACATTCGGCGGCCTTCGGAAAGGGCCTGATAAATCGGATCCTGCGTCGCCGTCGCGCCGAACTTCTCCCGATAACGTGAACGGAACCGCTTGATGCTTTCGGGGTCGATCAAGGCTTCCGAAGCCGGCATCAGGGTGAATGCCTTGGCCCTGTCAGTCGAACGCTGGTCGGTAGGATCAAAGCGGCGGAGGCTGTCGATTTCGTCACCGAAGAAATCCAGCCGAAGCGCCATTTCTTCGCCCGCCGGGAAGAGATCGATCAGCGAACCGCGAACGGCATATTCGCCATGTTCCGCGACAGTGTCCGTGCGCTGGTACCCAAGAGCATTCAGTTGCTCGACCAGAGCCTCGCGCTCGATCCGCTCGCCCTCGCAGATACGCCGAGTGAGCTGGCGTATCCTGAACGGCGTCAGCAGTCTTTGTGTCGCCGCGCTTGCAGTTGCGACCAGGAGCTGGGGCTTGTCGCGCTTGGCCTGAACCGCGCTAAGCGTCGCCAGACGTTCCGCCATGACGCGCAAGGCTGGGGAAGCACGGTCGTAGGGGAGACAGTCCCAACCGGGAAGACTCAAGACGTCGACTTCGGGCGCGAAAAGCGGCGCCGTCTCCGCGACCGCCCGCATCGCTGCTTCGTCTGCCACGATAAGCACGGCGCGCCCACTGCTTCCAACCCCGTGCACCGCTCGTGCAAGGTCCGTAGCGAGCCAGGGCAGAAAGCCGGTCGGAACGCCCGCAAGGGTTAGCGATTGCCTCGCGCGAAGGACGCGCTGCAGTGCCTCGGTCATCGCGCGACTCTGATGTAGTCGAGCTTCTGAAGCGCCTCGATCATGGGACCGGCGAAGCGCTCGGGTGGCTCAGCGGTTCCGTGGGCCCACGCCATGATATCCACGTCCTGTTCCTCCAGCATGCGCTCGAATTGCCCACGCTCGTATTCAGTCCAACCTTGATGGTGCGCGTCGAAGAAGCCGCCGATCAGCATGTCGGCTTCCTTCGTGCCGCGATGGTGCGCGCGCCAGGCGAGGCGCTTCAGGTGCGGGACGGAGGGCATGCGTGCCATGTAGTAAGGTTCACTGGTCATTGCGAGCGTCGGAACAGTCGCTAACAATCAGTCATGCGACCCGAAATCCTCAATCCCCTATTCACGGAGGTGGAGGCGCTGAAGGGCGTCGGGCCGCAGCTCGCAAAGCAGCTCAACCGGCTCGGCGTCAGCCGCTTGGTCGACCTCGTGTACCATCTTCCGTCGGGCTCGATCGAACGCATCAGGGCCCCCGCGGCCTGCGCCTCGCTGCTGGGACGCAACGTGATCCTCGAGCTCACTCCGTTCGACAGCCGCGAGAACCGTTCGGGCCGGGGACCGATGCGGATCTACGCAAGGGACTCCGACAACAATTCGATCAGTCTCGTTTACTTCAACAATCCGGGATGGGCGAAGCGGACTCTTCCAAAGGGTGAGAAGCGCATCGTCTCGGGTAAGCTCGAGCAATATGGGGACGAATGGCAGATCATCCATCCGGAGGTGGCGGAGCCCGGCAAAGGTCAACCGCTCCTCATTCGGGAGCCGGTCTATCCGCTCACTGAAGGATTGACCAACCGCCGTCTCGGTGACCTTGTTCGCGAAGCTTTGGAGCGGGCGCCGGAACTGCCGGAGTGGATCGAGCCCAGCCTCATTGGCCGCGAGAGCTGGGGGGCATGGAATTCATCGCTTGCGATTTGTCACCGGGAGCCGGGCGCAGAAGCGGCGCGCAGGCGCCTCGCGTACGACGAGATCTTCGCCAATCAACTCGCGTTGCTCTTGCTGCGCCAGTCGCAGCGGCGACACCGGACGAGGGCGCTCCCCGGAACTGGTGAGCTCATACGGAAGCTTCAATTGCCGTACGAACTCACCGCCGCGCAACGACGCGTCATCCGCGAAATTCGCGGAGACATGGCGCAGATGACTCCGATGCTGCGACTGCTTCAGGGGGACGTCGGCTCGGGCAAGACGCTGGTTGCGCTCGCGGCGATGCTGACAGCGGTAGAGAGCGGGGCGCAGGCCGCGCTGCTCGCACCCACGGAAATCCTTGCCCGGCAACACCATGCGACCTTGCTCCGCCAGCTCGACAGCATCGGCGTGCGGGTCGCGGTGCTAACCGGGCGCGAGAAGGGACGCACAAGGGAAAGCGTGCTCATGGGCCTCGCGCAAGGCTCGATCGATATCCTCGTCGGGACTCACGCGATCTTCCAGGAGAAGGTCGCCTACAAGCAGCTCGGCCTCGCGGTCATCGACGAGCAGCACCGCTTCGGTGTCTCGCAGCGCCTCCTGCTCGCATCGAAGGCCGAGCATCCGCCGCACCTGCTGGTCATGACCGCGACTCCGATCCCGCGCACTTTGACGCTTACCCAATATGGGGAAATGGACGTCAGTCGCATCGACGAAATGCCGCCTGGCCGAACGCCGGTCGATACTCGCGTCGTCAGTGAAGAGAAGCTGGCCGACGTGATCGACGGCTTTGGTCGACACATCGCCGCCGGCGGACAGGCTTACTGGGTTTGCCCGCTGGTCGAGGAGAGCGAGAAGAGCGATGCAGCCGCTGCGCAAGAGCGGGCGCGAATTCTCAAGTCGCGATTTGGCGAAAGCAAGATCGGGCTGGTCCACGGCCGGATGAAGGGAGCCGAGAAGGACGCGGTCATGGCCCGCTTTTCATCGGGCGAGCTTGCAGCGCTGGTCGCTACGACAGTGATTGAAGTCGGCGTCGACGTGCCGAACGCGACCCTTATGATCGTCGAGGGCGCGGAGCGCTTCGGGCTTGCTCAGCTCCACCAGCTGCGCGGCCGTGTTGGGCGCGGGGGTGGTCGGAGCGTCTGCTTGCTCATTCGCCCGGACAATCTGACCGACGTCGGCCGTGCCCGCCTTTCGTTGATGCGTGAAACTAGCGACGGCTTCCGTATTGCGGAAGAAGACCTGCGCCTGCGCGGCGCCGGCGAAATTCTCGGCACTCGGCAGTCAGGCGATGAGGTGTTCCGGGCCGCTACTTCGCAGGACGTCGAGGAGCTGGCGCCAATCGCACAGAGGGACTCCCAACTGCTCCTCGAGCGTGATGGCGGGCTCAAGGGTGAACGCGGCCGGGCCGCGCGCATTTGCCTGTATCTGTTCGAGCGTGATCAGTCCGTGGACCTGATCAGGAGCGGTTAGCGGACCAGCAAACCATGCCGTTTCTTTCCAAGGCTGACCTTCATCGGGTCGTCGCCTGGATTGAGCACCAGCCCTGGATCGTTGACCGTGACGTCGTCCACCCGGACTGCTCCTTCGGCGATCTTTCGTTTTGCTTCCTTGTTCGACGGTGTGAAGCCAAGGGCGGTCAGGGCGTGCGCGATATTCATGCCTTCGCCAACGGAGAGCGTCGGTAAGTCCTCGCCGGCACCGCCGGATCCGAACGTCTCGGCTGCGGTCCGCGCAGCCGCTTCCGCCGCTTCCCGCCCATGCAGCATCGCGGCGGCCTCGGTCGCGAGGACGATCTTTGCCTGGTTGACTTGTGCGCCCGGCAGGCTTTCGAGCCGCTCTATTTCCGCCAGCGGCAGGTCAGTGAACAGTCGCAGGAACCTGCCGACGTCCGAATCCTGCGTGTTGCGCCAGAACTGCCAATAATCGTAGGGGCTCAGCAGCTGCTCATCCAGCCAGACCGCTCCTTGCGCAGTCTTGCCCATCTTGGCTCCGTCCGCAGTCGTCATCAGCGGACTGGTGACTCCGAACAACTCGGTCCCGTCGATCCGGCGCGCAAGCTCGATCCCGTTGACGATATTGCCCCATTGGTCAGAGCCCCCGAATTGGGCGCGGCAACCTTCGCGCCGTGCCAGTTCCAGGAAATCGTATGCCTGCAAGATCATGTAATTGAATTCGAGAAAGGTGAGCGGCTGCTCGCGGTCGAGCCGCAGGCGCACGCTGTCGAACGTCAGCATTCGGTTGATCGTGAAATGCCGCCCCACCTCGCGCAGGAACTGGATGTACTCGAGCCGGTCGAGCCACTCGGCGTTATTGACCATGATCGCGTCTGTCGGGCCGTCTCCGAAAACGAGGAAGCGCTCAAAGACTTTGCGGATGCTTGCTATGTTTGCATCGATATCATCGTTCGAGAGAAGCTGCCGGCTCTCGTCCTTGCCGGAGGGATCGCCGACCTTCGTCGTCCCGCCCCCCATCAAGACGATCGGCCGGTGCCCGGATTGCTGGAGACGCCGGAGCGTCATGATCTGAACGAGGCTTCCAACGTGAAGGCTCGGCGCGGTCGCGTCGAAGCCAATATAGGCACTGATGATCCGTTTCGCGGCGAGTGCGTCGAACGCAGCGGCGTCGGTTACCTGGTGGATATAGCCTCGCTCGGCGAGCAGGCGCATGACGGTGGAGTGGTACGCTGTCATGACGGATCGCTTAGCGGCATGCTGTTCCCGCTGCTACTGGATGAAGATGCAATTCAATCTTGAGCACCATCCGACCACTCCGCCCACTATCAGTGGGTTGAAGGTTTGGGCGACGGTCGAGCACGCTGCATCGCTGGCGGCCGTCGCGACGACCAATATCTGGTTCGGAATCGGCGCTCCGGCCGACAAGTTCGTCATCCCCGAAGTCGTCGCGCCCTCGCGTGTTGCCGATCTTTGGAAGACCACCTGCTTCGAAGCTTTTCTCAGAGCTCTAGGCGAGGATAGCTACCGTGAGTGGAACTTTGCGCCCTCGGGCGAATGGGCCGCCTATGATTTCAGCTCAACGCGTGCCGGCATGACGGAGGCTGAGGCAGCGGATCCCTACATTCGCATGGAGGATAATCTCACTTGGTGGGGGCTCGGCGCGTCGGTGGCGGTCCCTGCGGATACCAATTGGGAGTTGGGCTTGTCGGCGGTGCTTGAAGAGAAAAACGGGACCAAGTCTTACTGGGCGCTGGTCCATCCGAGCATGGAAAAGCCCGATTTTCACGACCCCGGTTGCTTCGTCGCTCACCTTCCTTAAGCAGCGTCAAATGACCCTTTTCGGTATCGACCGACTGCTCGGTGATCCTGGCCTGCGCCGGCCGCTCGAGGGCAAGCGCGTGGCGCTTCTCGCTCATCCCGCGTCCGTTACCCGCGAGCTAACCCATAGCCTCGATGCGCTCGCGGCCACGGGCGTGAAGCTGACGGCTGCATTCGGACCTCAGCACGGCCTTCGTGGCGACAAGCAGGATAATATGGTGGAATCGGACGACTTCACCGATCCCGTCCACGGCATTCCGGTGTTCAGCCTCTACGGCGAGGTCCGCCGTCCCACCGGCCAGTCCTTGGGGACCTTCGACACCATTTTGGTCGATCTTCAGGACCTCGGGTGCCGGATTTACACCTTCATCACGACGCTGCTCTACGTTCTCGAAGCTGCCGCTGAGCATGGCAAGAGCGTCTGGGTACTCGACCGACCGAATCCTGCCGGCCGGCCGATCGAAGGACTCACCCTGCGCCCCGGTTGGGAGAGCTTCGTCGGCGCCGGGCCGATGCCGATGCGCCACGGCCTCACACTTGGCGAACTCGGTCACTGGTTCATCCGCCATTTCGAACTTGACCTCGACTATCGCGTCCTCGAGATGGAAGGCTGGAACCCGGACGACGCGCCAGGCTTCGGCTGGCCGCCCGACCGGATCTGGATCAACCCCAGCCCCAACGCTGCAAACCTCAACATGGCCCGCGCCTACGCGGGGACGGTGATGCTCGAAGGCACGACGCTGAGCGAGGGCCGGGGTACCACCCGGCCTCTCGAACTCTTTGGCGCCCCCGACATCGACCCGCGCCGCGTCATGGCTGAGATGGAAGCGCTTGCCCCTCAATGGCTCGCCGGTTGCAGGCTCCGCGACGTCACCTTCCAGCCCACTTTCCACAAGCATGTCGGCCAAATGTGTCGAGGGGTCTTCATCCACGCCGAGGGGCCATTCTATGACCATCATGCATTCAAACCGTGGCGGCTCCAGGCGCTCGCGTTCAAGGCGATCCGAAGGCTCTACCCCGGCTACGAGCTGTGGCGAGATTTCCCGTATGAATATGTTTTCGACAAGCGCGCAATCGACGTCATCAACGGCTCGGTCCAGCTTCGCGAGTGGGTGGATGACGGCGAGGCGGCTGCGGGGGATCTCGAGAGCCTGACCGTCGCCGACGAGCGCTCCTGGGAACAAGAGCGTAGGGAGTTTCTCATCTACTGAAGCCGCTTCGTGGTTAACGAAGAAGTAGGACGTTGTTCGTATCTCCACTCCTGAAATGTTCGGGAGCAGGGCTTCAGATGGCCACCGCGGGAATCGAGGAAGTCACCGAGAATGCGATCCGCGCCGTCGCTCGCGACTGCGGTTCGCTGTCGATGGAATGCAGCGACGTCGCCGGTTACGTGCAGGGGGTTGCCGGCCGCATCAGCGAACATCTGAAGATGCTGGACCAGCTTGAAGAGGTGACGACGCGCCTGTTGAGTGATCAGGCCCGGGTCTCCGATTCGACGGACGAGGCACGGCTTCTGTCTGAGCAGGCGAAAGCGAAACTCGAAGCCGGACGCGAGGCCATCGAGGACACAATCGACGGTTTCAAGGGACTGACTGAGCTCGTCGTGCAGCTGGGAGAGCGCATGGCTGGCTTCGCTTCGGCCATGAACCAGGTGCAGACTGTCTCCTCGACGATCGAAACCATCGCCCGCAAGACCAACATGCTGGCGCTCAACGCGACCATCGAGGCCGCGCGCGCGGGAGACGCCGGGCGCAGCTTCGCGGTCGTTGCAGCCGAAGTGAAGAAGCTAGCGCACGACACGCGCGCCGCGACGAGCCAGATCGCCTCGACCATCGGCGAGCTGACGCGCGAGGCCGGAGCCGTCACGACGGAGATCAAAACGGGCGTCGAGCGCAGCCGCGCAGCTCAGTCCGGTTTCGGAACGATCGGCGATACGGTCCGCGAAGTCAGCGAGATCGTTGGCATGGTCGACCGCCAGACCGAGGGTATCGCCCATTCGACGAGCATGATCCAGACCAGCGTGGACCGGGTGAAAGCCGGCCTTACGGAATTTGCCGGTGATGCGCGCGCCAACGGTAGCGAGCTCCTCACCGCCCAGAAACGCCTTGGCCACCTTGAGCTTCTGTCGAACACCATGCTCGACACTCTCGCCAATTCGGGCGCCGAGATTGACGATACCCCGTTCATACTGAAGGCGCAGGACGCGTGCCGGCAGATCAAAAATGTGATCGAGCGGGCGATCGATGCAGGCGAGCTCAGCCTCGAGGACGTGTACGATCGTGACTACAAGATCGTCGAAGGATCGAACCCGGTCCAATATGACGTGCGTTTCAACGCCGCGGCCGACAAGCTGGTCCGCCCGATCCTTGACCGAGTGAAGGCGAGCGACAGCCGTATAATTGGCTCTGCGATCGGCGACATGAACGGTTATCTTCCAACGCACCTCACCGA
>JBJMVK010000089.1:0-15081 GCA_045810725.1 Sphingomonas sp.
ATCGAATCCGTCGCGAACGGTAGCGAGCGCAGGATCCGGCTCCGTCTCAGCTCAGGCGGCGCTGAACGCATCCTCTTGATCGCTCCGGCGGAGGCCTATCTCCGCTCAGCCGGCGCAAGCGGGTTCGTGAAGCCGATTGGAAGTGCCGATAGCCAAGGCCAGTTCACCATTTCCTGCACCGGCCGTAGCTGCGATGGAATGGAGCTTTCGATCGTCCTGAACAATGCGAAGCCGGTCGTCTTCACGTTGGTTGGATCCCGCAACGGCTTGCCCAGGAGCGCCGATCCGCTCGTCCGCGCGCGACCTGAGTTCGCCCGTCCACAATATACACCAGACGAGATTGTCGCGATCTCGCACGTGAAGTTGTGACCTATTCGCTTCGCATGTGCTAAGGCGCTCTCCAGGCGCCCGGCGCCTGTTGCGCCGGACGGCACCCAACGAAGGAGGTGTCATGGCGACCCAAACTATGTCCACGTCGCGGTCGGCGCGCGGGAAGCGACTTCAGATTCGCAGGATCAGTGATGACGACCTGCGCTTCTCGCTCAAGCAAGGATGGGAGGACTTTCGCGACTTGCGCGGCGACCTCATTTTCGCAGGCCTCATCTATACGATGATCGGCCTCGCCGCAGTCGTGATGACGACGAGCCGCCCGCTCATCCCTTTCTTCTATCCGGTGGTCGCGGGTGTCGCACTGCTCGGGCCCATGGCAGCGGTCGGCTTTTACGAGCTCGCTCGCCGCCGCGAACTTGGCGAGGAGGTCCACTGGTTCAATTTCCTCGATGTCCGAAAACGGCCCACGGTTGACGACATGGGAATTGTTGCAGGGCTGCTGCTGGTCTTCTTCGTTGGCTGGTTGATCGCGGCGGCGTCGCTTTATGCACTGCTCTTCGGCTGGGCCACTCCGACCTCGATCGGAGGCTTTATCTCGGCCATTTTCACGACCACCCGCGGCTGGGCCCTCATCGTGTCGGGTGCGATTGTCGGCGCAGTCTTTGGGTGGTTCGTGCTGGCGCTCAGCGTCGTATCGCTGCCGATGCTCGTCGACTGCGACCTCACCGCGGCTGAGGCCGTTTCCACGTCGTGGCGCGCGGCCCATGCCAACAAGGGCGAGATGATCCGCTGGGGAGTGATCGTGGCCGCGCTGCTGGTGCTGGGCTCGATCCCGCTGTTTGTCGGGCTTGCCTTGGTGCTCCCATGGCTCGGCTATTCGACTTGGCATCTCTACACTCGCCTCGTCGACCGCGAAGCGATCCCCGCGAGACGTCGGCGCCGTGACTAATAAGCCTTCCCGAGCACCTTCTCGTCGAGAAAGCGCTCGATGGTCTTCTGGACGTGAGCCTGGCGGCCTTCCCCTGAAGGACGGTGTGTCTGACCGACGTAGAACATCATGTCGAAGGGATGGTCAGCGGCCTGGAGCCTGTCGGCGAGCAAGGTCGAGTTTTGAAAAACCACATTGTCGTCCGACATGCCGTGCAGGAGCAGGAACGGCACATTGATCTTCGGAGCGGCATCGAGCGCGTCCGATGACTGGTACGGTTTCGGATCGATCGCCGGGTTGCCAAGATATCGCTCTGTATAATGGGTGTCATAGAGCTCCCATTTCGTTACCGGCGCTCCGACTATTCCCGCCGCATAAAGGCCGGCCGGCGCTTGCTCCATCATCTTGAGGCTCATGTAGCCGCCGTATGACCAGCCGTAGGTCGCGATCTTCTTTGGATCGACGAAGAACTGCTTCTGGAGCCAGCGTGCCGCGGTCGCCTGGTCCGCAACCTCGACCGTCCCCATCGCATGGTAGATCTGGTCCTCAAAGGCCCGCCCGCGGTTGGGCGAGCCGCGGTTGTCGACCTGGAAATAGATCCAGCCCTTGCTGACCCAATATTGCGCCATCGGACCGATCCAGGCGTGTCGCACCTGCTGTGAGCCGGGTCCGCCATAATGCTCGAAGTAAACGGGATATTTCACACCCGCCTTCAGCGGCGGCGTAATCATCTCCCAATGAAGAGTGCTGCCATCGGCGGCCTTGAGCGTGCCGAACTTCGTTTCGCGATGCGCCGCCATGTAGGGGGCATAAGGGTGGGTCGCATCGAGCTTGTTCTCTTCGACCCAGGCCAACCGCTTCCCCGAAGCATCGGCGAGGTAGGTTTGTGGCGGCTGTTCTGGTGACGAGCGCGAGACGAGCAGCCGCGTCCCCGCTTTGTCCATCTCCGCGCTATTCCAAAACCCTCTTTCGGTCAGCCGCCGTGGCTCACCGGGGTTGAGATAATCGAGCGAGTAGACATGGCTTTCGAGAACTCCGTCCCTGTTCCCGGTGAAGAAGAGGCGGTGATGCGCCTCGTCCACGCCTACAAGTCCGGTCATCACCCAATTGCCGCGCGTAACTGGCACGAGCTTTCCATCGGCCCAGCGGTAGAGGTGATGGAAGCCGCTTCGCTCCGATCCCCATATGAAGCTTCCATCCTCGAGCGGGTGGAAGTCATCGTTGAGATTGACCCAGGTCTTCTCGCTCTCTGAAAACATTGTGCGACTAGCGCCGGTGGCGGGATCAACGAGGAGCAGGTCGAGCTTCTTCTGATCACGGCTCTCGCGCTGCACGTAGAGGGTTCGCCCGTCCTTCGACCAGTCGACACGGGCGAGATAGATGTCAGCGTTGGTACCCAGGTCGACCCTGGCGCGGGCGCTGCCGTCGGGTTTCATTATCCACAGCGCCACGGTCACGTTCGGAGTCCCGGCCGCGGGATAGCGTTGGTCGAATACCTTTGTCCCGTTGGCTCCGATCGCGGCGCGGGTGACGGTCGCAACGTTCGACTCGTCGTAGCATTCCACTGCGACCCGGCTGTCGCCGGGCGCCCACCACGTGCCCGTGTGCCGATCCATCTCCTCCTGCGCCACGAACTCGGCGGTCCCGCAGGTGAGGCTATCCTTGCCTTCGCTAGTCAGCGGGCGTTCCGCGCCAGTGGCAAGGTCGATCGCGTAGAGGTTCTGGTCGCGAACGAAACTGACGAATCGACCGCCTTCGGAGACGTGCGCGTCGATTTCGGTTTGTGGTGTGCTGGTGAGGCGCCGAATTGCACCGTCTGCTACCGTTGCGAGATAGAGGTCGCCGTCGACGGGAGCGAGCACCGACTTGCCGTCTGGCGCCCATTCATATTCGACTATGCCCTTGCTTCCACCGACGCGCGCGCGCTCGCGCCGCATTTTCTCGGCCTCGCTGATCTCGCCGCCGCCGATCTTCGTCGAATCAATCAGCATCCTCAGCTGGGCCGTGGACGTGTCCATCGCCCACAGGTCGAAGCGCTCGCGGTCTTCGGAGCGCGGTTGCAGCAGCGCGGCGTAGCGACCATCCGGCGAGAGCTTGAGCAGGCGTGGGGTCGCGCCGGAGATCGGCGGACTTGAAAAGATCCGCTCGATGGTGAGCTTTTTCTGGGGAACACCCGGTGGCGGCGCGAGGGCGACGAGAAGCGGCGCTAAAGCCGCAACAGCAAGGAAACGCATGGCGCTGTCGTAGCGACTGCGTCCCTCGCTGCAACTAATGGGTGAAGCTTTACGATTCCGGCGCGTTCTCGGCGCGCTGGACCTCGGTCTCGGCGCCCTGGCCTCCGGGCACGTCGCGGCGAACCTCGCGACGTTCGGCGATTCGGGCGGCCTTGCCGGTGCGTCCGCGCAGGTAATAAAGCTTTGCGCGACGGACATCACCGCGGCGCACGACCTCGATCGAATCGATGATCGGCGAATAAAGCGGGAAGACGCGCTCGACGCCCTCACCGAAGCTGATCTTGCGGACGGTGAAGCTCGAGCCCACGCCCTTGTTGGCGCGAGCGATGCAAACGCCCTCGAACGCCTGGACGCGGCTGCGTTCGCCTTCGATGACTTTCACGCCGACGCGAAGCGTATCGCCGGGGCGGAATTCGGGGACTTTTTTGTCCGCGGTGAGCGCTTCGATGGCCTCGCGCTCGAGAGTCTCGATCAAGTTCATTTCAATCAGCCTTCGTATCTCGTCCCTGCGCGCCAGAGGGCGGTGCCTGCGATGCGCCCCCGTGGCGCTCGATCAGGTCCGGCCGCCATAGCCGTGTGTCTTCGACCGCTCGCTCGTGTCGCCACGCCGCGATCTTCGCATGATCCCCCGATCGCAGCACTTCGGGGATCGTGCGCCCTTCCCACTCTACAGGTCGGGTATAATGCGGATATTCCAGAAGCCCCGTCTCGAAGCTTTCCTCCTCTCCGCTGGAGGCCGCGCCCATTACCCCGGGCAGAAGCCTTACGCAAGCGTCGAGGATGACCATCGCCCCCAGTTCGCCACCGGAAAGGACATAGTCGCCAACCGACACGGCTTCCAGGGACCGGGCTTCGAAGATCCGCTCGTCGAAACCCTCGAAGCGGCCGCACAACAGAATGACGCCCTCGCCGGCTGCGAGCTCCCTTACGCGGTGTTGCGTAAGCGGCGCTCCGCGGGGGGTAAGAGCCAGGAGCGGACGGCTGTCGGCGAGGCTGTCGATCGCCGCTGCAAGGACGTCCGGGCGGAGCACCATCCCGGCGCCGCCACCTGCCGGAGTGTCGTCGACGCTGCGATGCTTGTCCGCAGCGAAGTCGCGGATGTTTCTCGCCTCGAGAGTCCAGATGCCCTCGTCCAGAGCCCGGCCTGCAAGGCTGATGCCGAGCGGCCCCGGAAACATGTCAGGATAGAGCGTCAGGACAGAGGCACGAAAGGCCATCAGCCTCGCTTTCGTCCGCCGAGAAGCGCACCGATCAAGCCGCCAGCGAGGGCGAGAAGCGTGAATCCACCTCCGACCGTGACGACTGCCGCGATCGCGAGCCCTTCCATGCGCTCGGTCTGGCCGTGTTCGGACGCCGAGATGAACAGGATGCCGAGCAGGGTCGCCGCGGCAGTCACGATCGGAAGAACCGACGCGGCAGTGAGCAGCCGGCGCCGAACGCTCCATTCCGGGCGGATCGTCGCAAGCAGCGACACGATTCCCGCACCCATCAGCACCGCCAGTGCAAATCCGAGCAGGATCAGCGTGGAGCTCATGGACGCGGGGGCTAGTCGGGAACCGCTGCTATCACAATCCATTGGGCGACACATGGATGAGTCAATTCTCGATTGCCTGGTCATCGGTGGCGGACCCGCGGGTCTGACCGCCGCCATTTACCTCGCGCGCTTCCACCTGAAGATCATGGTGGTCGATGCGGGCAAGAGCCGCGCTTCGTGGATTCCTTGCACGCGCAATGTCTCGGGTTTTCCGGACGGCATCAACGGCACCGAGCTCCTCCAACGCATGCGCGACCACGCCTGCAAATATGGCGCGAAGATCGAAACGGAGGTCGTGACCAAGCTCGAGCAGGACGAGGACGGCCTGTTCATCGCTACCTGGGGATCGGGCTGCGCACGAGCACGAACGGTGCTGATCGCAACCGGCGTCACCAATCGCCGGCCACCCATGGACGAGGATCTCCACGCGGATGCACTTGCGCGCGGCCTCGTTCGTTATTGTCCGATCTGCGACGGCTATGAAGTGACCGACAAGAAGGTCGGCGTCATCGGCAGTGACAGCCACGGTGTCGCCGAGGCGCTGTTCATCCGCACCTTCACGGCCAACATCACTCTGATCGCTCCTGACAAGGCCTTGCAACTGAGCGCCGAGGACCAGCGCAAGTTACGCGAAGCCGGTATAAGTTGCGTGGACGGGCCCGCGGAAGCAGTGGCGATTTCGAACGACTGCATCGTCGTCGACACTGCCGAGGGCCACCACGCCTTCGACAGCATCTATCCCGCGCTTGGATCGGATACGCACACCCAGCTCGCCGAGATGGTCGGAGCGAAGCTTGCGAGCGAACAGTCGATCATCGTCGAGCATCATATGAGAACCAGCGTGCCAGGTCTTTACGCAGCCGGAGACGTGGTCATCGGCCTCGACCAGATCAGTCACGCGATGGGCCAGGGCGGCGTCGCCGCGACCACTATTCGCAATGACCTTTGCTCCCGGCGACGGTTGTGGCGAGAAGCGCCCCAGGAAATCGAAGACGCCGGTAGCGGCAGCTAGGCGAGGAAGTCCGGATCGAGGACAATCCTGCCTCCCTCAAGGTCGGCGATGCCGTCGCGAAACGGGATCAATGACCTCTTTCCAGCTGGTGTTTCGATTTCCAGGAGGTCTCCAGCACCATAATTCTCGACGGCGGCAACCTTCCCGATCGGTTTGCCGTCTGGGTCGACTGCAGCGAGGCCGACGAGATCCGAATAATAATATTCGCCGTCCTCGAGCGGCGGCAGCGCGGACCGATCGACCTCGACGAGAGCACCCCTTAGCGCCTCCGCTGCCGATCGATCGTCAACTCCCTCGAAGCGCGCGACAGCAGTCCTGCCGCTCTCCCGAATGACGACGAGGCGCCGTTTGGCGCCAGCAACGTAGAGCTCATCGTGGCGCGACAAGCTCTCGAGGCTGTCACTGAACAGCTTCAGCCGGAGCTCGCCCTTGATGCCGTGCGCGCCAGCGACCGCGGCGAGCGCGACTCTACGCTCGCCGCCATGGTCCATGATCAGCCCTGGGCGTCCTCAGCCGCGCCCTCCGCGGGCTCTTCGGTCGACTGGCCAATCTCGGCGTTCGCCTCGGCAGCTTCAGGCGATCCCTCGGTCGGCGGGGCAACGTCGTCGGCACCTTCGACGGGCGCGTCCGCGGACTGACCCTGGTCCGTCTCCTCCGGCTGTTCAGCGGCAGCTTCCTCGGCAGGAGCGCCGCCGGTATCCGGCGTCTCGACGACCTCCTCTTCGCCCTCAGCCGCTTCGCCGACGACTTCTTGTCCGACAGGCTCCTGGGCAGGCTGATCGGACGTGTCGCTGGGAGCTTCCTCCGCTGCGACTTCTTGAGCGTCGGTCGGCGGTGTCTGCTCGGCAAGCTCCTCAACCACCTGCTCGGCTTCGCCGGCCGGCTCTGCTGTCGCAGCTTCGACCTCGTCCGCCACGACCGCCTCGGCCTCTTGCGCCGGAGCAGCAGCGGCTTCAGCAGCTTCAGCTTCCTTCGCTGCACGCTGCTCCAGCCGCTCCTTGGCCTTTTCGCCCGGCTCCGCCCTCTCGGGGTTGTTGCGCGCTGGGCGCTCACGAAGGCCTGCCGCATCCAGGAACCGGAGAACACGGTCCGAAGGCTGGGCGCCAACGCTTAGCCAGTGCGAGATGCGATCATTGTCGAGCTTCACGCGCTCTGGCGAATCCTTCGCCAGGAGAGGGTTGTAGGTGCCGACCTTCTCGATGAAGCGACCGTCGCGGGGCGAACGGCTGTCGGCAACCACGATGCGGTAATAAGGCCGCTTCTTGGCGCCGCCGCGCGAGAGGCGAATTGCTAGAGCCATTTGTACTTCCTTTCAGTGAGTTCTATTACTTTTTTGAGAATCTGTCGAAACCAGGCGGGAGGTTGAACGGCGAGCCTCCGCCAAGGCCAGGGAGGCCTGCGGCTCCCCCGCCAAGCCCCGGCATCCCGCCGGGAGGGAGCGCGCCCGGGGGCGCAAGTCCGCCCAGCGCTCCTTCAAGACCGCCTTTGCTGAACATCGCGGCGAGCTTGCCGAGGCCGCCCATCTTCTTGAGGCGCTTCATGGCGCTCGACAATTCCTGGTGCATCTTCAGAAGCTTGTTGATCTCCTGGACAGTCGTTCCGCTGCCCTTGGCGATTCTGATCTTTCGCTTGGCGTTGATGACCTCGGGCTTGGACCGCTCCTTGGCCGTCATCGAGGAGAGCATTGCCTCCATGTGGAGAAGGGCTTTGCCGTTCTGGGCCTGGTCCATCGCGCCCTTCATGCCCTTGAGACCTGGCATCATTCCAGCAAGCGCGCCGAGGCCGCCCATCCGCTCCATCTGGCGAAGCTGGGCCCAGAGATCGTCGAGGTCGAACTTGCCCTTGGCCATCTTGGCCGCGAGCTTCTCCGCCTCCTCGACCTTGATCGTCTCCGCGGCGCGCTCGACGAGGCTCACGACGTCGCCCATGCCAAGGATTCGGCCGGCGACCCGATCCGGGTGGAAGGCCTCGAGCTTGTCGAGTGCCTCGCCGACGCCAGCGAACTTGATCGGCTTGCCCGTCACGGCGCGCATCGACAGTGCAGCACCGCCGCGCGCATCGCCGTCCAGGCGCGTCAGGATCACGCCGGTAAGTTCAACTTCACCGGCGAAGCCCTTGGCGACGTTGACGGCGTCCTGCCCGGTCAGGCTGTCGACCACGAGGAGCGTCTCGGCCGGATCGGACGCGCCGGCGACGGCCTTCATCTCCGCCATCAGCTGGTCGTCGACGTGTAGGCGGCCGGCGGTGTCCAGCAAGACGACGTCGTAGCCCTGAAGCTTCGCCGACTGGAGCGCTCGCTTCGCGATGTCGACCGGCTGCTGCCCGGCGACGACCGGGAGCGTGTCGACGCCTGTCTGCCGCCCAAGAATGGCCAGCTGCTCCTGCGCCGCCGGTCGGGCGACGTCGAGCGAGGCCATCAATACCTTCTTACGGTCGCGCTCTGTCAGACGTTTCGCGAGCTTGGCGGTCGTTGTCGTCTTGCCCGAGCCCTGAAGGCCAACCATCATGACCACGGCGGGAGGCGCAACGCTGAGGTTAAGCTCGGAAATCTCAGAGCCGAGCGTCTCGACGAGTGCGTCATGGACGTATTTGACAACCATCTGGCCCGGCGTGACCGAGCGCAACACTTCCTGGCCGACGGCTTTCTCGGTGACCTGTTCGACGAAATCGCGGGCGACCGGGAGCGCGACGTCGGCCTCGAGCAAGGCAACCCGCACCTCGCGCATCGCCGAGCGCACGTCGGCCTCGGTGAGCGCGCCGCGCGCCCGAAGCCTGTCGAATACGCTGCCGAGCCGATCGCTCAACGTGTCGAACATTCAATCACTCCAAAACTGAGGGAACTTTCCCCGGCACATGGGGACTTTTCCTCGAAACTCCATGCCGGAACGCAAAGCACGCCGGCTGACGAAACCTCGTCGGCCAGCGTGCGCCCGCGAGCGCTCGGCATCGATGTATGTCCGTTAAGACGCGGCGGCGCTTAGCCGCTCATCGGCCGAAGTTCAACCCAGCCGCGGCTTGCCCTTGGGCGGCTTTCGCGGGCGCGAAGGCCCTCCCGGCCCTCCTCTCGGGCTATCCGGCCCATTTCCCTTCGGAGGGCGTCCGTCGCGCCGGTGCGCCTGCGCTGGCCCGCGCGCCGGTCCGCGCCGGTCGCGCTCGGGAACACGATCCATCGGCCTCGATTGCTGCATCTGCTGACGAGGACCGACCGCATAGCCTTCCTTCAGAAGCTGGGTGAAAGCCGCTCGAGTGCTTTCCACGATCGCACTTTGAAGGTCCTTCGGGAGGTCGGCGAAGGTCACGTTGGGGTGGATCGCCTGAACATCGCGAAGAAGCTGGTTCGGCAGTCCGCCGGACCCGCGCTTCAGCGCCGCGATCCCGTCGAGGACAGCGGAGAATATGATCGATTGCATGACCTCGCTGGCGGCTCTCGCCATATCAACTTCAACCCTCGCTTGTGGACTTGCGCCCGGCCGCTCCTTAAGTCCGCGCCGCAATGAGCGTTCCCCGTTCCAGCAGCGCGCAGCTAGGCGTCCTCTACGAGCACCCGCAGTGGTTTCAACCCCTGTTCGAAGCGCTGGAGCGCCGTCGCGTGCCTTATCTGCCGATCGAAGTGGGCCACCACAGCTTCGATCCGGCAAGCCGAGAGGTGCCCGCACCTGTCATCCTCAGCCGCGTCGCACAGTCGAGCTTCCTGCGCGAACCCGAACACCCGATCTTCTACGCGGCTTCGCTCTTGGATCAGTGGGAGCGGTGCGGCGCCACGGTGCTCAACGGCGCCGCGAGCCTCGCGATCGATTCTTCCAAGGCGCGGCAACTCTCTCTCATTTCGACGCTGGGGCTCGACATCCCCGCAACGAGGGTCGTTCATCGCGCCCGGGACCTGCTCGAGGCTGCCGAGGGCATGACCTACCCTCTCCTTGTTAAGGCGAACATCGGCGGTTCCGGCGCGGGAATTACGCGCTACTCTTCGGAGCAAGAGCTGCGCTCGTCGATCGCCGATGGCACGGTTCCGAAATCGGTCGATAACGTGCTCCTGCTGCAGGATTATGTCCCGGCACGAGAGGGCAAGATCCTGCGCATCGAAACCCTTCGTGGCCGCTTCCTCTATGCCCTTGAAGTGGAGAGCGGCGGGGAAAGCTTCGACCTATGTCCCGCGGACGCCTGCCTGGCGCAGCCCGGGCGCAAGGCCATCCAGATGAGAGCGATGATTCCAACCCCGGAGATGATCCGCGCCGCCGAACGAATCGCACTTGCCTCGCACCTTTTCGTCGGCGGTGTCGAGGTGATCACCGACGATCGAGACGGCACAGCGCGCTTCTACGACATCAACGCCATGTCGAACTTCGTCGCGGACCCGCTGAACGTGCTCGGCTGGGATCCGCATGATCGCCTCATCGACGCTCTCGAGCCGATGCTCCGAGGAAAGGAGGCAGCATGAGATTTGGATATTGGATGCCTGTGTTCGGGGGCTGGCTCCGCAACATTCCCGACGAGGGCATGGAGGCGAGCTGGGACTATGTGAAGCAGTTGACGAAGCGCAGCGAGGAGACGGGCTGGGACCTGACATTGATTGCCGAGCTCAACCTCAACGATATCAAGGGCACGAACGAGCCCGCTCTTGACGCCTGGTCGACCGCAGCGGCGCTCGCTGCCGTCACTTCGAGCATCGAGCTGATGGTCGCAGTGCGGCCAAACTTCCATCAGCCCGCACTCTTCGCAAAGGCCGCCGCGAACATCGACACTATTTCGGGGGGGCGGCTCGCCCTCAACGTCGTCTCGTCGTGGTGGGCTGACGAAGCCACCCAGTACGGGCTGCAGTTCGACCAGCACGACGACCGCTACGCCCGCACGACCGAGTGGCTCCAAGTGGTTCAGGGATTGTGGACGCAGCGTCGGTTCACGTTCGAGGGTGAGCGATACAGGCTGAAGAACGCCATTTGCGAGCCGAAGCCGGTCCGCAAGCCATGGCCGATCATTTATGCGGGCGGCGAAAGCGAAGCTGCCAAAACCATGATCGCTGCCCTTTGCGATGCTTACGTGATGCACGGAGACCCGGTCGAGGCCATCATTCCGAAGATCACGGACATGACCGAGCGCCGAGCGCGCATCGACCGGGGTCGAATGCAATTTGGCATGGCTGCCTTCGCAATCGTCCGGGATAGTGAGGCGGAGGCGAAGAAGGAGTTGGCGCGGATTACCCAAATGCCGCCCACGCCGCCGAAGGGTTTCGATAATTTCGAGCAGTGGCTCTCCGGGACGGAGCTGGAGCGCGAGCTGAAGCTGCAGGAATATTCCGTTTCGAACAGGGGGCTGCGCCCGAACCTTGTCGGCACTCCTGAGCAGGTCCGCGAGCGGATCGAGGAATATGAAGCGTCGGGGCTCGATCTCCTGTTGCTCCAGATGAGTCCCCAGGCCGAGGAAATGGACCGATTCGCTGCGCAGGTGATCGAGCCCATGCGCGCGAGCAGCCCGGAGCTGGTTCCAGCGAAGTGAAACGGCGCTTTCACAAGATGCACGGCCTCGGCAACGATTTCGTGATCATCGATGCTCGCGAGGAGCCGTTCGATGTCACGCAATCGCTTGCGCGTTCCATTGCCGACCGGCGCACCGGGGTCGGCTGCGACCAGCTCATCGTGCTCGAGCCGAGCGAGCGAGCCGACCTCAAGATGCGGATCTGGAACAGCGACGGCGGCGAAGTCGAAAGCTGCGGCAATGCCACCCGCTGCGTCGTCCAGCTGACCGGTGCGAAGGCGATCGACAGCGACGGAGGCCTCCTTGCGGGAGAAAGCGTCGGAAGCGAGGTGGAGGTCAGCATCGGCGAGCCCAGCTTCGGCTGGGACGACATTCCCCTCGCCTATCCCGTGGATACCGCCGCGCTGCCGATGGCGTGGGATGACCTCGAGGCTCCCATGGCGCTCAACGTCGGCAACCCGCACCTCGTCTTCTTCGTCGACAACCCGCTCGACATCGACCTTGACGAGCTCGGCCCCCGCATCGAGCACGACGCCGCATTCCCGGAGCGCATCAACGTCAACGTCGCTCAGGTGGCGGGCAACGACATCTATCTCAAGACGTTCGAGCGCGGAGCCGGGCTCACGCTCGCCTGTGGGACCGGGGCCTGTGCGACGGCAGTAGCGGCAATCAGGACCAAGCGCGCGACTTCGCCCGTCAAGGTAATCATGCCGGGAGGTTCGCTGACGATCTCGTGGGAGCCGGGCGCGGCCATTCGGATGCGGGGCAGTGCAACGCACATATTCGAGGGCGAACTCGACCTCGAGGCAGTTCAATGAGTGTAGAGACGGTGACTCTGGGATGCCGGCTCAATTTCGCCGAGAGCGAAACGATCGCCCATTCCGCGCCGCCGGGCGAAGACTGGATCGTCGTCAACAGCTGCGCCGTCACCAACGAGGCGGTCCGCCAGACTCGACAGGCGATCCGGAATGCCCGCCGGCGTCGGCCATCTGCGAAGATCCTGGTCACAGGTTGTGCTGCCGAGCTTGATCCGAAGACGTTCGAGACCATGCCGCAGGTCACGCGAGTCGTTGGAAACTCTAACAAGATCAATAGCTTCGCAATGAATGACGTCATGGCGCCAGCTGGATTCCAGGGCCACGTGAGAAGCTTCGTTGCGGTCCAAACGGGTTGCGACCATCGGTGCACCTTCTGCTCGATCTGGCAGGCGCGCGGAGCCAGCCGATCGCTTCCCTTCGAGCTGATCCGCGATGCCGTAGCGCGCGAGATCGATCGCGGCGCAAAGGAGATCGTGCTGACCGGCGTCGATATCACCGATTACGAGGGCGGCATCGGAGCGCTTTCGCAGCGCCTCCTCGCGGCCGAGCCAAGGCTTCAGCGGCTGAGGCTTTCGTCGCTCGACGGCGTCGAGATGGATGAGCCGCTCTATGAACTGATCACCGGCGAGCGCCGACTTCTCCCGCACTTCCATTTATCGCTCCAGGCCGGTGACGATTTGATTCTTAAGCGCATGAAGCGCCGGCACAGTCGCGCGGACGCGGTCCGGACCGTCGAGCGCATCAAGGCAGCGCGACCGGACGCCACGATCGGCGCAGACCTCATCGCGGGTTTTCCCACGGAAAATGAAGAGATGGCATTGAATAGCCTCAATCTCCTTGACGATTGCGACATCGTTGCAGTCCATGTCTTTCCCTTCTCGCCGCGCCCCAACACGCCTGCAGCGCGAATGCCGCAGCTTCCGCGCGGCATCGTGAAAGCCCGTGCGGCTCGCCTGCGGGAGGCCGCAGCCGAACGGCGGGGTCGCTGGCTGGACCGTTTGATTGGTTCAGAGCAACGCGTGCTCGTCGAGGCAGGTGGCAAGGGCCACGCTGACAATTTCGCGCCGATCCTCGTCGAACATGCATTGCGCGGCGATACCGGGCTTGCGCGCATCTGTGGCCGTGAAGGCGAACGACTAAAAGCGGTGTGGGCATGAGTTGGCTCGACCGCCTTCGCGGCGGCTTTCAGAAGACTGCGGAGCGCGTCGCTGACAATTTGACGGGTCTTACCACCCGGGCAGCACTCGATACCTCGACGCTCGACGATATCGAGGAAGCGCTGATCGCGTCAGACCTGGGGCCCGAGGCTTCGCACCGGATTCGCGAGGCAATCGCGACTCAGAAGTTCGAGCGCCTCGATGAGCGCGGCCTCCGCTCGATCCTTGCCGAGGAAATCGAAAAGATCCTCGCCCCGGTCGCCAAACCCCTCGAAGTCTGGGGTTTTCCGCGGCCACACGTCATCCTCGTGATCGGCGTCAACGGCTCGGGAAAGACGACCACGATCGGCAAGCTCGGGCGTTGGCTGAAGGAGGAAGATTATGGCGTGCTCCTTGCCGCGGGAGACACCTTCCGCGCCGCCGCAATCGAGCAGCTGAGGATCTGGGGTGACAGGATCGGCGCGCCGGTAATCAGCGGCAAGGAGGGCGGCGACGCTGCCGGGATCGTCTACGACGGGGTCAAGCAAGCGACCGCCGAGGGCATCGACGTGTTGATCGTCGACACAGCCGGGCGGCTCCAGAACAAGACGCATTTGATGGAGGAGCTCTCCAAGATCCGACGGGTTCTTGGCCGCCTCAATCCCGAGGCGCCGCAGGACGTCCTTCTCGTACTCGACGCCACCACCGGCCAGAACGCGCTTGCCCAGGTCGAAGTGTTCCGCGAGAGCGCGGGAGTGACGGGGCTGATCATGACCAAGCTGGACGGCACCGCGCGCGGAGGAATCCTCGTTGCAGCGGCCGAGAAGTTCGGACTTCCGATCCATGCGATCGGCGTCGGCGAAAAGACGGATGATCTGCGTCCCTTCGACGCGCGCGCCGTCGCTCGCGCGATTGCCGGATTGCCGTCGGAATGAGCGGCAAGTCCGAGCCGCAGGGCGGCGCCAAGCTGCTGATTGATCTCGGGCCGCTGCTGGTCTTCTTCCTCGCGAATTTTCTCGCGCCGGTGCCGTCGGTTTTGAAGATCTTCGTCGCGACCGGCGCCTTCATGATCGCGATGGTGGCGGCGATGCTCTTTTCGGCGATCCGCTACCACCGGATTTCGCCGCTGCTCTGGTTCTCAGGCGTGATGGTGGTGATCCTTGGCGGCCTCACCATCTGGTTGCACAACGAGGCCTTCATCAAGATGAAGCCGACGCTTTACTACGCGTTGGTCTCCGCCCTCCTCTGGTTCGGCCTCGCGACCGACCGGCCGCTCCTCCAGCGCGTGCTCGGAAGCACTTATCCCGGCCTCGACGAGGGTGGCTGGACGAAGCTGACACGCAACTGGGCCTTCTTCTTCGCTTTTATGGCCGTGCTCAATGAGACTGTATGGCGGAACTCCTCCACCAGTTTCTGGATCGGTTTCAAGCTTTGGGGCGCTCTTCCACTCACCTTCCTCTTCGCCGCTGCCAATATTCCGATGCTGCTTCGACATGGCCTGATGAAGGACGATGCCGTTCCGGCTGAACCAGGACCTATCGAATGAGCGATCCAATCCTCTCCATCCGCGGTCTCAGGAAGACGTACGGAACGGGCGTTGATGCCCTGAAATCGGTC
>JBJMVK010000090.1:0-10657 GCA_045810725.1 Sphingomonas sp.
CCAGCTTCTCCGGCAGTGTGACGGGTTCGCCGCCGCTGGTGAGTGAAAGGGGTTGCTCACCAGCGGCCAGCGTGCCGATGCGGCTGATCCTCGTCCCTTGTGGTAAAGAAAGCGTTGCCGGGTCGAGCTCGGGGGGAAGCGCCGCCAGAAGCGCGTAATCATCGCCTGCTGTTGCTGCGAACATCCGGGCCTTCAAGTCGGATCCCCGTGCTCCCACGAAGGCGCTGGAGAGGGGGAGCGCGTCAAGCTCGATGATTGCCGCACATCCGCTCGCCTCGGCCATCCGCTTCGCATCGAGAAGCAAGCCATCGGACACGTCCATCATGGCCTGCGCCAAAGGCGCGACCACCTGGCCGGCTCGAAGCTGGGGAACCGGTCGCCGGTAAATGTCGACGAGGGGCCCCGTAGCACCGGCGTCGGCGATGAGCTGAGCGAGCCCCGCGGCAGCATCGCCAAGGGTGCCCACGAGCCACAAGGCGTCACCCGGGCGGCCGCCCGAGCGGCCGGGCACATGCGCGCCGGAGCGGCCGATCGCGGTCAGCCCGAATACCCTCGGCGTGCCTTCAGGCAGCGCGATCGTATCTCCGCCGATGAGCGGGAGCCCGTAGCTCTTGCAGCCATGCTCGATCCCATTCAGGAATTCGCTGTCCCAGCTGCCGTCCCCCGAGAGCGTGAGCGAGAGCAACGCGCCCGCCGGCGCAGCGCCCTTGGCCGCAAGATCCGAAAGGTTCACTGCGACCAGCTTCCAGCCGACGCTCGCCGGGGGATCGTTGCTGAGGAAGTGAACCCCTTCGGCAATGCTGTCGTGGGTGATCACCAGGCCGTCGAGGACCGCCACATCGTCGAGCAAGCCTCTTGCTTCGGGCGTCGTCGCGATGCGGCGCAGGCGTTCGATGGCGTCAACTTCGCGCATCCTCAGGCGCGGGCCGGCCTCGCCTCTTTCGCGACGGCGTCGAGAAGGCCGTTCACGAAGCCGCTTTCGCGCTTGTCGTAAAAGGCATGGGCGACGTCGACATATTCGGAGATGACCGAGCCAACCGGGACGTCGGCCCGCGCGATCAGCTCATAAGCGCCGGCACGAAGAATGGCCCGCATTGGGCGGTCCAGTCGCTCGAGGCTCCAACCTCGTGCAAGCCGGCCTGCGATCAGCGCGTCGATCTCGTCGCGTCGCGCATCGGCGCCGGCGACGATATCGTCGAAGAAGTCGCGTTCGGCCTCGTGATAGGTCTCGTCCCCGATCGTCGCGCCGAGGCGATGTTCGTGAAACTCGTGGAGCAGCCGCGCAACGGGCGTGCCTTCCATCTCCTGCTGGTAGAGCGCCTGAACTGCGGCGAGCCGGGCCGCGGAACGCGAAAGCGAGCGGGTCTTCGTCATCCTGGCGTCGCACTAGCGCCTGCCTCCGCCGCAAGGAAGGGCAGGAGCGCGGCGACAACCTCGTCCGCCGCTTCCCAGGGGGCGAAATGGCCGGCGTCCGCGATCTCGGCGATCTCGAGATCAGTCACCAGGCGATCGAGGCCCTTAAGCTGGATGGGGAGCAGCGCCTCGTCCTTCATGCCCCAGATGACGAGCGTCGGAATCTCGACCTTCGGGAAAGCCCGCAAGACCCACTGGGGGAGCGGTAACGTGACCCCCGGCGGCGGGACCTTGACCTTCGACGCCCGGTACCAGTTGACCATTGCAGTGAGGCCGCCAGGCTGGGACCATTCAGCGATATATTGTTCGCGTTCCGCCTGGTTGATGAGCTCGAGGACGCCATGGCGCGAGAAGCTCTTCTCGAAGAGCGCATCGTAGCCCATCGCCTCCGCCGCCTTCTCGAACATCTGAGATCGAAAGGCGCTGATATATTGCGAAGCGGCACGTTGGCTCGAATCCTCGATCAGGCTTTTCTGGAAGATGACCGGGTGGGGGGCATTGATGATTGCAAGACGCGAAAGGCGCGCATCGCCGCGAAGCGCCGCAGTCCAGCTGATCGCCCCACCCCAGTCGTGACCGACCAGGGCGAAGCGCTTGAGCTCGAGCGCGTCGGCGAGTGCGAAAATGTCATCGACGAGCAGGTCGGTGTCGTAGGCCTCCACGTCCTGCGGGCGGTCGGAACCCGCGAAGCCTCGCTGGTCGGGCATGACGAGGAAGAAGCGATCTTCGAGCCGCGGTGCGACCTCGCGCCAGGTGCGGTGCGATTCCGGAAAGCCATGGAGGAGAATGACGGGCGGATTCGAACGGTCTCCAGCGAGCGCGACATTGAGCGTTATTCCGCTGGAGAGCTTGGTCCGCCGGAAGCTAGTCACGGATAGCTGACCGTCTTCGGCACCTCTGGAATGGGGATGAACTCCTGGTCATCGCCGGGGATCAGGGGAAAGCGCATTGCCTTCCAGTCCTCCTTCGCCTGGTTGATCCGATCGCGCGAGGAAGACACGAAATTCCAGAAGACAAAACGGGGCGTCGCGAAGCTCTCGCCGCCCATCAGCATGGCTCTCCCGCCGCTCCCGCTCGAAAGGCGTGCCTCATGGCCGGGCCTCAGGACGTACAGGCTGAAAAGGTCCATGCGCAGGCCGTCGAGCTCGGCTTCGCCGCCAACCAGCATCAGTGCCCGCTCGTCAGCCCCGGCCTCGACTGGCAAGGAGCCACCGGACCCGAGCTCGATGTCGGCATAGATGGTCGAAGAATGTTGGGGGGTCCCTGCGGTCGATCCCCACAAAGTCCCCATCAGCACTCTTGCGCGCGCACTCTCGTCTTCGACCAGCGGAAGGGACGGCGTGGCAACATGGTCGAATGCAGGCGAGATGTCCTCTCGTCCATCGGGGAGAGCGAGCCAGGTCTGCATGCCGTAGAGGCTCGGTCCCTGGGTCCGATCGTCCTGCGGCGATCGCTCAGAATGGACGATGCCGCTGCCTGCGGTCATGAGATTGATTGCGCCGGGTTCGATCACCTGGTGCGAGCCGATGCTGTCGCGATGTTCGATGGCGCCTTCGAACAGGTACGTGACCGTCGCGAGGTTGATGTGCGGATGGGGCCGGACATCCATGCCCTGGCCAGGGCGGAGCCGTGCGGGCCCGAATTCGTCGACGAAGATGAAGGGGCCGACCATCGTGCGCTCTTTCGCAGGAAGAGCGCGGTTCACCTTGAAATCGCCAAGGTCGTGAGTGACCGGCATGATTGTCTCGAGGACGCAGCTTTCCATCGTCGCCATCATTGCTCTCCAGGTTCAGACGCCTTGATCGACAGTGCATGGACGCGCTCGCGCATCAGCTCGCCTAGCGCGGCATAGACCATCCGCTGCCGTTCGACACGGCTCCTCCCTGTGAATGCAGCGCTTTCGATCTTCAGGGTGAAGTGGCTTTCGCCGGCAGGGTTGTAGCCGCCATGCCCACGATGCTGCTCGCTGTCGTCGATGAGCTCGATGCTCGTCGGTGAAAGCGCTGAATTGAGCCGGCGGAGCATTTCAGTCGCGACCGGGCCGGTTCTCTCATCGTCCATGGGCCTTATATAGGCGGGTTCAATGGCGACGAAGCAATATAGGATGCACGGGCGGGTCGAAGGAGCGAGGGCGAAGTGCGCCGTCGCTGGCTGCGGCGAGCCCGGCGAATTCAAGGCACCGTTCCAGGCCGCGAGTTTCGATGGGCCGGGCAGTTGGCGTTTCCTGTGCCTCGAGCATGTCCGCGAACACAACGCCAAGTACAATTTCTTCGAAGGAATGAGCCCGGACGAGATCACACGGGCGCAGCACCCGCTCGCCGGGTGGGAGCGGCCGAGCCGCAAGTTTGCTGCCAATGGTTCCGACCCGCCGCCCAGGTGGAGCGATTTCACCGACCCGCTCGAAGCGATCTCGGGCCGATTTGGCGAGATCCGTGCACGAGCGAACCCGTCGCGCTTCTCGATCCCCGAACAACGCGCGCTTTCGGTGCTGGGATTGGGCGAGGATGCGGACCGGCATGCGCTTCGCGAACGTTATTCGAGCCTCGTCAGACGCTACCACCCCGACAAGAATGGCGGAGACCGTTCGCACGAAGGACGCTTGGGCGAGGTGATCGGAGCCTATCAGCTCCTCAGAAAGTCGACCGCCCTCGCCTAGTCTCGGTCGGGCGCTCCGAGCGGGAAGAAACCTCGATAGGGCCTGCCCTCGTCGACCGCACGAGCAACGGTCGGGTGCGCGAGGAGCCGTGCCCGATAGGCTGCGAGCTTCGGTCGCTCCTCTCCGATCGGCTCGACCCAGTCGGCGTAGAAGAGGGATGGTGCTGCCGCGCAGTCCGCGAGCGTGAACGAATCGCCCGCACCCCAGGCCTCGCCGATCTCGGTTTCGAGCCAGTCGTAAGCGATGTGCAGGCGTTCGCGGGCTCGACTTACTCCGTACGGATCCCGGGATGCTTCGGGGCGAAGCGCATCGCCGACGACCGCCTGCATGTTGTTCATCACGTGGAGGTCGAAGAAGCGATCCAGAAACCGCACCCGGCGGCCGAGCGAACCGTCAGGGATCCAGCGGTTGCGGCCCGGGTGACAGGCCTGGAGATACTCGATGATGGGCGTCGTCTCGAAGACGGCCGTGCGGTCATCGATCAAGAGCGGAAATTGGCCGAACGGCGAATGCCGCTTCAGTTCCTCGCCATTCTGAGGGTGGTCCGGGTCAAGCATCCGATAGTCGAACGGGGTCTCGTCCGCCCACAGGACGATCAGCACCTTCTGGGTGTAGCTGCTGAACGGGTGTCCGAAGAACTGGAGGCTCATGAACCATACTCGAGCCTGGGGTACCAGTCGCTGCCGCGGCCGCCGGGCGTCCAGTCGAGAATGTTCCAAAGCGGCGTCGGATCGGGTGCGAGATGGGGGTCGAAGCCCGGATCAGCGGTCTCGAAGTCGCCCTCGGCCGCCCAGAACAGCCGGACCTTGTCGTCCTCGCGCTTCCAGCTCGCGCAAATCGCCCACTCGCTCCCGTCATCGTGGAGACCCCGGTAGTCTCGTGCGAAATCGTCGCCGACACTCTGGTAGAATTTGAGGTTGTTCCAGCCGCGCTCGCGCGCGAACTCTAGCTGCCGGGCGACGGGCGAGCGGCCGATGATCGCGAGCGCTACTCGCTGTTCGATGTCCCTCGCGGGAATATCGAGCGATCCGACGAGGGACGTGCACATCGGGCACGGCCGCTCGCGCTCCGGTCCGTACATCCAGAAATAGGTGACCAGCGTCTCGTGACGACCGAAGAGGTCGGTGAAGCGGTGCTCCTTCCCGTCGGCGCCGAGGAAGCGATAGTCGCCCGCCTCGCTTCCGTCCGGAAGCTCGCGGCGCATCGCAGCAACGCGCTGGATATGTCGGCGAAGCTCGATTTCTTCGGCGAGGAGGCGGGTTCGGGCCTCGCGATATTCAGGGCTTTCATTGGGGAAGGGCCTGCTGCCTTTTTGCGCAAGCTCGCGCGCAGGACGGAGCTCGCTCATGCGTTCTCTTCCAAAAGCTTCCTGCGCCGATCGAGCTCGGCTTCGCTCGGCTCCTTCGCGGCGAAGGTCCCGGTTTCGACCTCGCCGCCTGGCTCGTAGGTCGCAAAGACGACGCCCTTGTTCGAGACGAAATGATCGATGAGTTTCAGCGTGCCCGGGCGCTCGGATCCCTCGAAGATCCGCTTGCCAGTGCCGAGGACCAGGGGGAAGCGGATCAGGATCAACCGGTCTATGAGCCCGTGCGAAATCAGCGAAGGATAGAGCGTGCTGCTTCCCTGGATCAGAAGGTCGCGGCCTTCTGTTTTCTTCAATTCCTTGACTGCCGCGGCAGTATCGCCCGAGATCTTCTTGCTGTTCTCCCAAGATAGATCTTCCTCCGAGTGGGTCAGCACATATTTGTTGATGCGCTGGAAACGCTCCCCGATCGGATTGTCCTGGTTGTAGGGCCAATAAGCTGCGAAGATGTCGTAGGTTCGCTTTCCGAGCAGGAGGTCATAGTCGGGTTCGACGAGGAACTTGTCGAATTGTGCATCGCCGCTTTCGTCCCAGAAGGGCCAAACCCACCCTCCGAGCTGGAACCTTCCCGAAGGGTCTTCCTCCGGCCCGCCGGGAGCCTGCATCACACCATCGACCGACAGCATCACGGCCCCGGTGAGCTTACGCATTGACGCTGTCGCCTTTCACCGCCGCCTCGATCTTGGCGATGTCGATCTTGCGCATCGTCATCATCGCCTCGAACGCGCGCTTGGCAGCCGCCTTGTCCGAACTTCCGGTCGCTTCGAGGAGCACGCGCGGCGTGATCTGCCACGAAAAGCCCCACTTGTCCTTGCACCAGCCACAGGCGCTTTCCTCGCCGCCATTTTGAGTAATGGCGTTCCAATAACGGTCCGTCTCTTCCTGGCTTTCGGTAAGGACCATGAAGCTGACCGCTTCGTTGGGCTTGAAGTTCGGGCCGCCGTTCAAGCCGACGAAGTCCCGGCCCAACAGCGTGAACTCGACCGTCAATTCCTTGCCTTCCTCTCCCCCCGGATAATCCGACGGCGCGTGGTGCGGCTGGCCCGCATGGCTGTCGGGAAAGACGGAGGCGTAGAATTTCGCCGCTTCTCGCGCCTCGCCGTGGTCGAACCACAGGCAGGTGATCATCTTGTTGCTGGGCATGGTTCTTCTCCTTACGCTTTGCCGACGAGCGCGAACTCGGCGCCCTGCGGGTCGATGCCGACGATGATGTGATCGCCGCCCGGCACCTCCATCGGCCCCATGACGATGCGGCCGCCGCGGGCCTCGGCGGTTTCCTTTGCTTCGCTCACAGAGCCGACTTTGAAGTAAAACCGCCAGTGTGGCTGCTGGCCGGCCGCCGTTCCGGCAATGGCGCCAAGCGTCAGTCCGTGATGGTCGATGAAACGATATTCGCCCTGCTCGCCCATGGCCATGAAATTGTCGGTTCTCCAACCGAACTGCTCGCCATAAAATGCTCGCGCGGCGCCGCTGTCGCTGGTCGAGAGCTCGTTCCAGGCACAGCGGCCCTGGTCGGTCGGCGAAAAGACCGTGCTCGGCTCGTTTTCATGACCGGCAGGAGGGATCGGCTTCATGACGTAGAAAGGGGCGCCCTGAGGATCGGCGACCATGGCGATCCGCCCGACGTTGGGAATGTCGGTCGCCCCCATGAGCGTCTTGCCGCCTGCGGCCTCGATCGACTCCACCTTTGAATCGACGTCACCGACATTCACGTAACCGAGCCAGGTCGGGCGACCTCCGTGCTGTTGCATCTCGGCAGTCAAGGGAAGGACGCCGCCTGCAAAGCCGCCATCGCTCGTGCTGATCATCCGATAGCCGTTGTACTCCGCGGCCGCTTCGCCGAACTTCCATCCGACGACCGCGTCGTAAAAGGCTTTCGCGCCTTCTGCGTCGGTGGTCATCAACTCGTACCAGATGAAGTCACCCTCGGGGTTCGGGCCGGTTCGATTGTGCTGGTTCATTGCGGGTGCGTCTTGGGTACGGACGTCAGTCATCGTGACCTCCCATCAAAAGTGGTTCAGCTGTTGAGGCCTGTTCAGGCGTGCGCGGTCGCGCGCTCCTCGACGATCGGCTGGAATCCACCCCAGAACATCCGTTTGCCGTCGAAGGGCATGGTCTGCTCGCCGGGCTGCATTTCAGGATCCGCCATGATCTTCTGCCAGGCGGTGTCGCGGACTTCCTTCGACGGCCACAGGACGTAGGAGAAGACGACGTTCTCCCCCTCCTCG
Source organism: Sphingomonas sp. (assembly GCA_045810725.1). GTDB lineage: Bacteria > Pseudomonadota > Alphaproteobacteria > Sphingomonadales > Sphingomonadaceae > Sphingomicrobium. The sequence goes on from JBJMVK010000090.1 coordinate 7,661, forward strand.
GCCTTTACGGCCATGAAGAAATCGGTGCTCTTGCCGCGCATCACGTCGTCGCCCCACGCCTCGATCACCTGCAGCGCGCCCTGCTGCGTAAACTTGCCGGCCATCTTTTGGGCGAGCGATCGATATTCCTCCTTCTTTCCTTCGGGGACGGGAACGATGAATCCGTCGATGTAGCTCATGCTGCCTCTCCTTGCGGTTCGTGCTCGCGGAACGCAGCGAGCTGGTCTGACAAAGCCTGTTCGAACGCGGGCCTTTCCTGGCCGCGCTCGAGATAGGCTGCGAGATTGGGAAACTGCTGGACGATATCCGTGTGGCGGAGCAGCCGGAGCACCGTCACCATCATCAAGTCGCCGATTGTGAACCGGTCTTCGAGCCACTCGCGATCGCCCAGCCAATTGGAAATGCGTTTCAGTTTGAGCTTGGCAAAGTCGACCGCGCCCGGCCGGCGGAGCCTTGCCCATTCTTCGCCTTGGTAGAAGACGTCCACCAGAACGACGTTCATCAGTGCCGGCTCGACGCTGTTCACCGCTGCATAGGTCCACTGGATCGCCCGGAATCGTCCCTGCGGGTCGCGCGGAAGCAGCTTGTCGCTCTTCTCGCCGATATATTGGACGATGGCGCCGCTCTCGAAGATGCGGACCTCGCTGTCAGACAGTATCGGCACCTGCTCGAACGGCTGTTCCTTCACGTAACCGTCGGGCCTGGGATCTCCGAGCAGGCGCACGCGATAGTCGAGGCCTGCTTCTTCCAAGGCCCAGCGCGCGCGCAGGTCGCGCACCACGCCCTGGGCGAATTCCGGCACCCAGCGGAACGCGCTGATCTCGATATCGGCGTCGGCATTGATGGGCATCGTCAGCTCCCTTCAAATCGCCGTCGCGATGGCTTCCTGGACCGCTTCGGCGCCGCGCTCGGCAGCGGATGCGTCCATCCACATGACCTCCCAGATGTGACCATCCGGGTCTGCAACGCTACGGCCGTACATGACCCCATAGTCCTGTTTGGGGCTCGGATCAGCAGTGCCACCGGCCGCTACAGCCCGCTCAATCGTCAAGTCGACGCTTTCGCGGCTCTCTGAAGAGAGGCACAGCAGCACTTGCGACGCGGCCTTTGCGTCCGCGATCGGCCGCGGCGTGAACTGGCTGAACTTCTGATGGGTCAGGAGCATGACGTGGATGCTCTCGCTGATCGTCATGCAGGCGGCGGTCTCGTCGGTGAACCTCGGCTCGTTGACCGCGCCAAGGGCCTCGAGAAAGGCGCGCGAGACCTGAAGGTCGGTGACTGGCAGGTTCACGAAGATCATCTGGGTCATGGCTTTGTCCTTTCCTGAAAGATTTCGAATGTCAGCTGCGAAGCGGAAGAAGAGTGCGGAGCCGGGCCTCGCGCAGCCACAGCCCGCCCCAGAGCGCGACGCCCAGATAGACTCCGAAGAAGGTGTTGCTGAAAAGCGGACTTCCGGCGCTCAAGTGAGTGGCGACGGCGCCTCCTAGGTAGGCGGTCAATAGAAGCGCACCGAGGAACGCGGTTCGCGGAACGGCATAAAGCGCCGCCGAGAGTGCGAGGATTGTTCCAAGAAGCCGGTAAAAGGCCGGATCGCCGGGGATCCGCAGCTCGGGCGGCGTGTAGGCGGCCATCATCTCCGGCATCAGCAGCTTGGCGCCCGCGTCGGCCCCCAAAAAGAGGATCGCGGCACCGCTCATTGCCCAGCCGAGCCTCGCGGCCGGGAATGCTGGCCGGGCATGTTCGGTGATTGCCGCGCTCGCCACTTCTTCCTCCTGCCGCGATCCGATTCGCTTGCTTTTTGCGCCCATAAGTTATAAATTACAACCGTGGAGTTAGAAAACATAACTAAATACCGGAAAGATGAGGAGAAGCGGCGGTTCGACGACGCTTGCGGCCTGGCGCACGCCCTTGAGTTGCTAGGGGAACGCTGGGCGATGCTGGTGCTTCGCGAGCTCGCCTACGGGCCTCGGCGGTTCTCGGAGTTGAAGGGCGACCTCCAGGGGATCAGCGCAAATGTTTTGACGCAGCGGCTGACGGAACTCGAAACCCGGGGTCTCCTCCGCAAAACGAAGCTTCCGCCACCGGCTTCGGTGCAGGTCTACGAGGCGAGCGACTGGGGCCTCGAAGTAATTCCGGTCATCGCTTCGCTCGGCCGCTGGGCAGCGCGCAGCCCGTCGCACAATCCGGCGCAGCGGATGAGCCATGTCTCGCTCGTGATGTCGCTCGCGACTCTCTTTTCGGCCGAGCGCGCCCAAGGCCTCGACGCGCGCATCGGGTTTCGACTCGGCGAAGCTTCATACGTCGCCTCCATTCACGACGGGTGCCTCGACGTGGCCCGCCGCGAAGCTGAAGCTTGCGATGTCACGTTCACCGGGCCGCCGACGGCAGTCGCAGCGGTCATTCACGGCGGAGCCCCGTTCGGGACGATCCGGGTCGAGGGAGACATGGACGTCGCCAAGCGTTTCGTGACGCTCTTCCCGCTGCCCGCCAAAGTGGAGATACGTTGAGGCGGGCGCGCCATTCCCCTAAGGCCGTCGCGATGACCGATCTTCCCAATGCCGACCCGGAAAGCCGCTCCGAGACGCTCATGACCGCGCCCGACAAGATCGTGAAGATGCGCGAGGCGTTCGGGGTCGATTCCGACATGGAGGTGCCAGCCTTCAGCGAAGCGGACGAGCGCGTTCCGGACCTCGACCCGACCTACGTCTTCGATCCGAACACGACGCTCGCCATCTGCGCTGGCTTCGCCAAGAACCGGCGCGTGATGGTCCAGGGCTATCACGGCACCGGCAAGTCGACGCACATCGAGCAGGTCGCAGCGCGCCTCAATTGGCCCATGATCCGGGTCAACCTCGATGCTCACATCAGCCGGATCGACCTCGTCGGCCGCGACGCGATCGTGCTTCGCGACGGGCAGCAGGTGACCGAGTTCCGCGAGGGCCTGCTGCCGTGGGCGCTGCAGCACCCGGTCGCGCTGGTGTTCGACGAATATGACGC
>JBJMVK010000091.1:0-11012 GCA_045810725.1 Sphingomonas sp.
CGATCGCATGTCATACGGGTTTTTCAGCCAGTCGATGGCCCATGCCACCGGCGCCAAGAAGCAGCTGTTGGTCGCGGCCCGCGAGCGCTCGGCTGCAGAACGCAAAGCGTGCCGCTCCGACGCGTGCTTGGCGGACGCCTATCTTCGCCAGATTCGCCAGACCAGCGCGATCATGGAGCACCCGGCGGACACGCCGAAGTAGACGCGTCAGCTAACGACCCGCGATCGGCAGCATCCGCGCGAGCACGCGGTCCTTGAGCACATAATGATGATAGAGGGCCGCAAACGCGTGCGCGGCGGCGATGATCACGATCGACCAGCCGATCCAGGTGTGGATGTCATGCAGCTGGTGCCGAGTGGGGCGAGCCAGCGCACCGAACGGCCCGGGGATGGCGAACAGGCCGAAAAAGCCGACCGGGTGGCCCTGCCCCCAGCGCCAGACGAAGCCCGACACCGCCTGCGCGACCAGCAGCAGATAGAGCACATAGTGCACCGCCTTGGACGCGGTGCGCACCCAACCGATCTCCAGAGATGAAACCTGGTGCCCGGGCATCCAGCGCCACACCAGCCGCGTGATGATCACGGCCGCCAGCAGCACCCCAAGCGACACGTGCAGGCTCTGCAGGCTTTCCTGCGTCGGCTTGCTCCAATAGTCCCAGGTCACCGCATTGAGGAACTGGACCAGCACCAGCAGCGCGGTCGTCCAGTGGAGCGCGATCGCGACCTTGTCGTAATTGGTCCCGTCGTCGCCGGCCACGATTCGGGTGGCGGCGGCAAAGCCGGGTTCATTGGCGACGTTCACTGCAGGAAAGCTCCGCTGATTGACGACTTCAATTCGCGCGGTGGCTGGCGGTTCCGGGCCTTGCTGGCTAATGGCCCGGATGTAATGTGCCGCGTGACGGAGTCCCGATGAGCATCCACAGGTTTGCGTTTCTGGCCGCTGCGCTGTTCGCGCTTTCCGCCGAGACCCAGCCCGCCGTCCAGCCGGGCGGCGACATCCCGCCGACTTTCCACCCGGTCGCCTCGATTCCCAGGGGTGGCGACATCCCCCAGCGCTTCAATGCGCCGCGCGGCGAGTTCCAATACGTCCGCCGGGAAGCGATGATCCCGATGCGCGACGGGGTGAAACTTTATACCGTTCTGATCATCCCCAAGGGTGTCACTCGGGCGCCGATCATGCTCGATCGCACGCCCTACTCTGCCGACAAGGCGACCGGCCGCAACTTCGGGCCCTTGCCCGAGAATATCCTCAGCGTGCTATCGTCGGAGCTGGTCCGTGCCGGCTATATCGTGGCCTTCGAGGACGTTCGCGGCAAATATCGGTCCGAGGGCGAGTATGTAATGAACCGGCCGCTGCGTGGGCCGCTCAACCCGACCCAGGTCGACCATTCGACGGACGCGTACGACACCATCGACTGGCTGGTGAAGAACGTGCCCGAAAGCAACGGCCGGGTGGGCACCATCGGCACCAGCTACGACGGGTTCACCACGCTCATGAGCCTCGTGAATCCGCACCCGGCGCTCAAGGCCGCGGTTCCGATCAACCCGATGGTCGATGTGTGGAAGGGGGACGACTGGTTCCACAACGGCGCCTTCAGGCAGGAGATGATCAGCTACGTCTACAGCCAGACCGCGACGAAGGATTCCGACGAGGACTGGTTCAGCGCGAGCTACGATGACTACACCACCTATCTCCGGTACGGCTCGGCGGGCGCCTACGGCAAAGCGATGGGCATGGACCAACTGCCCTTCTGGGTCCGGCTGACCGAGCACCCGGCCTATGACGAATATTGGCAATACCAGGCCGTCGACCGGATCCTCGCTCAAAAGCCGCTCACTGTCCCCACCCTCTTCGTGGACAGCGAGTGGGACCAGGAGGATATTTACGGCGCGCCAGCCGCATTCAACGCGGTAAAGGCGAACGACAACGGCAATGCCCATCTCGTGCTCGGGCCGTGGCACCATGGCGAGGCGAACGCCGCCGCAAGCACTCTGGGACCGCTCGACTGGGGCTCCGACACCGGAAAATGGTTCCGCCAGAACGTGCTTCTGCCCTTTCTCAACCAGCATCTGAAAGACGCCGGGAGCGCGAACATCGCGCGGGTCACTGCATTCCAGGTGGGCCCCAATCAGTGGCAGCGGCTCAACGACTGGCCCTTGGCGTGCGCGAGCGGCTGCCCCGCGGGCCTCACCCCGCTCTACCTTGCCCCCGGCAAGAGCCTCAGCTTCACCGCGCCGGCGGCAACGGCCGCCGACAGCTATGTCTCGGATCCCGCCAAGCCCGTCACCTACCGCGCGCGGCCAAATACATCCCCGTGGTCACCCGGCTCCACATGGCGTTTCTGGCTGGAAGACGACCAGCGCTTCGCGGAGGCGCGGCCCGATGTGCTCACCTACGAGACCGAACCGCTCAGCCAGCCGCTTACGCTAAGGGGCACCCCTCAGGTCCACCTCGTCGCGTCGACGAGCGGCACCGACAGCGACTGGGTGGTGAAGCTCATCGACGTCTACCCGGCTCATTATCCGCAAAAGGCGGAGATGGGTGGCTACGAACTGGCCATTGCCATGGACGTCATGAGGGGCCGCTACCATGCGGATCCAGCGCACCCTGCCCCGCTCCCTCCGAACCAGGCGGTGACATACGATTTTGCGCTGCCCAACGTCGATTATGTCGTCGAGCCAGGTCACCGCCTGATGGTCCAGGTCCAGTCGAGCTGGTTCCCGTTGTACGACCGCAATCCGCAGACCTTCGTCCCCAACATCTTCTTCGCCAGGGCGAGCGACTATCGACCCGCGACGCAGAAGGTGTTCACGGGGGACGGCGGCACCTGGATCGGCCTCCCGCTCGCGACGAACTAGCCTTGCGCGGCTGGAGAGCCGTCGCTACCTCGCCTTCGCGGGCCTAGGAGTGTAGCTCAGTTGGTAGAGCATCGGTCTCCAAAACCGAGGGCCGGGGGTTCGAGTCCCTCCACTCCTGCCACGCCGCTTCAAAAGCGACCCAGCGCGATCATCGACGGCTCTTTCGTGAAAGTGGCCGAGGACTGCGCGGATATCAGCGGGCACAACCCCCTGAGCGTGCCCGTCCCCCTGTTCGAGCAATCCTCGGCAGTAACGTGCTACGAGCTTTCGAAGCTTCGTGCGATTATCGTAAGTTAGGGGTGTGGCGCGATTGACACGAGCAACCTTGAAGACTCCGATCGCCAACGCTAAGTGACCCGCAGCCCCGCCGGCCGCTCAGGCCCGCGGGGCGCTTTTCTATCCACAACCTCGAAGAAGAAGCTCAGCATCGTGGCGAAAGTCTCCCCCGGCGAATTCATCCGTCAGGTCCGCGCCGAGACCTCGAAGGTCTATTGGCCGAGCCGCAAGGAGACCGTCGCGACGGGGATCATGGTCCTCATCATGTCGCTCCTGCTGGCGTTTTTCTTCTTTGCCGTCGACGCCGCTTTCAACCTCGGCGTCAGATATCTGCTGAGCTTCCTGGGTTAGGTCCAAATATTATGCCTCGCTGGTACATCATCCACGCTTATTCCGGCTTCGAGAACAAGGTCCGCGACGCGATCCACAGCGAGGCCAACCGCATGGGTCTCGACCGCTTCGTCGAACAGATCGAAGTGCCGACCGAGACAGTGACCGAGATCAAGCGTGGGAAGAAGGTCCAGACGGACCGCAAGTTCATGCCCGGCTACGTCCTAGCGAAGCTCGAGATGAACGACCAGGTCTATCACCTCGTCAAGAACACACCCAAGGTGACCGGCTTTCTCGGTCCCGGTGGCAAGCCGCAGCCGATTCCGGATGCCCAGGCCGCACGCATGCTCTCGAGCGAGCAGGAGGCCGCCAGCGCTCCCAAGCAGAAGATCAACGTCGACTATGAGATCGGTGACGCGGTGAAGGTCCTCGATGGCCCATTCGCCAGCTTCAACGGCGTCGTCGAGGAACTCGACTTCGACCGCGGCCGAGTGAAGGTCAGCGTCAGCATCTTCGGCCGGGCGACGCCAGTGGAGCTCGAATTCGAGCAAGTCGAACGCGTCAAATAGCGGTTCCCGCCGAGAGGCCGGGAACTCCTACTTCGCTTTGGGCGCCCCGCGCGGATCGGTGCTTGGGTCGACGTAGGTAATCTGGAACGGTCCGATCGCGGTGACCTCGACGGTCGCTCCATCGCCGGTAAAGACCCAGTGGTTGTGCTTCGCTTTCATCACGACGCTTGATCCCTGCGCCAGGGCCTGCGCCTTGCCCTTGTCGAGCCGGTCGCTCATCCCGTAGGCGAGCTTACCTGAAACCAGGGTCACCTTCTCATCGGTGGGATGCCAGTGCGCCGGGACCGCATAGTTGTACGGCATCTTGAGCTGGATGACGAACCTGCCCGACTTGGTCGGATCTCCAGAAACGACGGCCATCTGGACCCCCGGCGGGAGCGCAGGCGGCGCGTTCATCCACTTCAGCTCGGCCGGTGTGGGCTTCGAGTTCAACGCCGATCCGGTGATAAGCAGCGGAAATCCCAGCAACAAAAGACGCTTCATGACGAACTCTCCCCGTTCGCCACCTTCCCCGCTGCTGCTATTACCACGAGTTGCGAGCCTGGCACACTTGGTGTAGTGGCGCGCCTCCAGCAAAAAACTGGACGTCTGCGGGAGGCACGCCTCGGCGCGCCGCTTGGACCGCTAAACTTGAAACGCTCCGCTCGAGCTTTGCAACGGCGGACCATTGAGAGAGTGAAATGGCAAAGAAAATCACCGGCTATATCAAGCTGCAGGTGCCAGCTGGCACCGCCAACCCCGCGCCTCCGATCGGCCCGGCCCTCGGCCAGCGCGGCGTCAACATCATGGAATTCTGCAAGGCCTTCAACGCCGCGACGCAGGAGCTCGAGAAGGGCGCTCCCATCCCGACGGTGATCACCGTCTATGCGGATCGCAGCTTCTCGTTCACGACCAAGACTCCGCCCGCATCGTTCCTCCTGAAGAAGGCGGCGCGGATCCAGAAGGGATCGTCGGAGACCGGCAAATCGAGCGCGGGTACGATCCGACGCTCGCAGCTCGCAGAGATCGCCGAGACCAAGATGAAGGATCTCAACGCCAACGACATCGAAGCGGCGACGAAGATCATCGAAGGCTCCGCGCGCGCGATGGGCCTCAACGTGGTGGAGGGCTGAACCGATGGCGAAGCTTTCGAAGCGGCAGAAGGCCCTTTCAGCGGTGGACCGCGAGAAGTTCTACGGCGTGGATGAAGCGCTCGCGCTCGTGAAGGGCAACGCGACCGCCAAATTCGACGAAACCGTCGAGGTCGCCCTGAACCTCGGCGTTGACCCCCGCCACGCCGACCAGATGGTCCGCGGTGTCGTCAACCTTCCCAGGGGCACCGGCAAGTCGGTCCGTGTCGCGGTGTTCGCCAAGGGCGGAAAGGCCGACGAGGCGCAGGCGGCCGGCGCTGACGTGGTCGGCGCCGAGGACCTAATGGAGACCATCCAGGGCGGCCAGATCGATTTCGATCGTGTCATTGCGACGCCCGACATGATGGGCATCGTCGGACGCCTCGGTAAGGTGCTCGGCCCCAAGGGGCTGATGCCGAACCCCAAGCTCGGCACGGTGACGATGGACGTGACCAAGGCGGTCACCGACGCCAAGTCGGGCCAGGTCGAGTTCCGCGTCGAGAAGGCGGGCATTGTTCACGCGGGCATCGGCAAGGCATCCTTTTCCGAAGCGGACCTGGCCGAGAACTTCCGCGCCTTCATGGACGCCATCATCAGGAACAAGCCGTCGGGTGCGAAGGGCAAGTTCGTGACCAAGGTTTCGGTAAGTTCGACCATGGGCCCGGGCGTGAAGGTCGACCTCGAACAGATCTCCGGCGCCTAACCCCTTCAAATTCTTGTGACAAAACGAAGGCCGGGCAGCGATGCCCGGCCTTCTTGTTTTCAGCTTGCCGCAGTGCAGCAACGAACGGCCTGTGTCGTGAATGCAACAGTTTCCAGCGTCGTCCGCATAAACCCTCAATTCATGCAACCTTCTCGTGGGTGCGCATGTTCGGCGGGCGGGCATCACAAGAAAAAGGTCATTCCAAATGCGCAAATATCTCCTTGCGGGCGCAGCCGCGTTCGTAATCGCAGCTCCGGCCGCGGCGACGAACGACAACAACGGCTATGCCGGCCTCGAGGGCGGCATCCTGTTCCCGAAATCGCAGAGCGTCTCGGGCGAGGTGCTTTTCACGAACACTGGTCCGGTGGACTTCACCCGGACGAACCTTGGAAGCTACAGGTACAAGAAGGGCCTGGACCTCGATTTCGTCGGCGGTTTCGACTTTGGCATGTTCAAGGTCGAAGGCGAGCTCGGCTACAAGCACGCCAAGTCGAAGGGCTTCAACCCGGGTGAATCGATCATCAATTCGATCAACACCGGTGCAGGCACCACCTTCACCACGACCAGCGACTTTGGCCTCAACAACTCGGCCAGCGTCTATTCGGCGATGATCAACGGCCTGCTCGACTTCGGCGGGAACGGGCATCTCGGCGGCTATGCCGGCGGCGGTGTCGGCTACGCCAACGTCAAACAGTTCGGCGACAGCAAGGGCAAGCTCGCCTGGCAGCTGATCGCGGGCGTCTATGCGCCGGTCAGCCCGAACATCGATATCGGCCTCAAGTACCGCTTCTTCCATGCGGGCTCGAACAGTGCCTCGCATGACGTCGCATTCGCGACCGGCGGCGCGGTCTGCGGACCGGTCGACGCTCCGTTCGCCTGCTCGCCTGGCGTCGTCACCTTCGCCAATAACAGCAAGTTCACGTCGAACAGCCTGTTGGCGAGCCTGGTGTACAGCTTCGGCGGGGTCGCAGCGCCGCCTCCGCCGCCGCCGCCGCCTCCGCCGCCGCCGCCGCCTGAGGCTCCAGCGACGCAGACCTGCCCGGATGGGTCGGTGATCCTGGCGACGAGCGCATGCCCGGCTCCGCCGCCTCCGCCTCCCCCGCCGCCGGTTGAGCGCGGCGAGCGCGGACGCTAAGCGCACGCGTTAACTCGCTCGAACAGGGGAGCGAGATCGGCCCGGGCGGGGGATACCTCGTCCGGGCCTCTTTTCGTCGAGAACACAGTCCCTTACGTCGAAGGTTCCACGCGCCCGCGCGCACCGTCCAGCTAGCGATCTCTCCAAAGCCCCCGAGGAGAATCCATGAAATTCGTTGCCGCTCTCATGGCGACGGCGTCGCTCGCCCTGTCACTTCCTTCCGCCGCCGCCGCCAAGGCACAGGTCGATACCGTCGATCTCACTTTGCCAACGCAGCTGCCGCGTACCGCGGTGCCACACCATTATTCGATCAGCGTGACCCCGCATGCGGAACGGCTGACGTTCGAGGGCAGCGTCGGCATTGACCTCGACATCACCAAGCCCACCCGCCAGCTCGTCCTGAACGCGGCCGATCTCAAGCTTGCTTCCGCGGCCTTGCGACCAGCAAGCGGCGGGGCCGAGTTACCCGCCAAGATCAGCCTTGATGCCGATGCGCAGACAGCGACACTGACGTTCCAGCGCACGCTTTCGCCGGGCGCCTATCACCTCGCGATCACCTATTCCGGGGTGATCCACACACAGGCGAACGGCCTGTTCGCGCTCGATTACAAGAATGCGCAAGGCAGGGATGCCCGTTCGCTCTTCACACAGTTTGAAGCGGCCGACGCGCGGCGGTTCTTCCCCGGGTGGGACGAGCCTGACTACAAGGCGACGTTCGACCTTATAGCGCGCGTCCCCTCCAAGCTCATGGCGGTGAGCAACATGCCAGCGGCTTCCACGAAGCCGATCGCAAACGGGCTTAAGGAGGTGCGTTTCGAAACGACGCCGACCATGTCGACTTACCTCTTGTTTTTTGCCCAAGGCGACTTTGACCGGATCAGCAAGCCTGCCGGCGGACGCGAGGTCGGCATAGTCATGGGGCGTGGAAACGCCGACAAGGCGCACCGCGCACTCGACGACGAGGCGCAGATCCTTCCCTACTACAATGATTATTTCGGAACGCCCTACCCGCTTCCGAAGCTCGATAACGTCGCGGGCCCGGGCCAGTCGCAATTCTTCAGCGCGATGGAGAATTGGGGCGCGATCTTCACCTTCGAATATGCGATCCTCGACGATCCAGCGATCACCACCGAGGCACAGCGCCACGAAATCTTCGACACCGAGGCGCACGAGATGGCGCACCAGTGGTTCGGCGATCTCGTCACGATGGGCTGGTGGAGCGACCTCTGGCTCAACGAGGGCTTCGCCAGTTGGATGCAGAACAAGGCGACGCAGCACTTCCATCCCGACTGGGGGGCCGACGTCGACCGGGTCGGGGCGCGGGAAGGCGCGATGAGCCTCGACGCTCTGAATTCGACCCACACGGTGGTGCAGGACGTCCGTACGGTCGAGCAGGCCAACCAGTCCTTTGACGCGATCGCTTATTCAAAGGGCGAGTCCGTCATTTCGATGCTTGAGACGTTCGCAACCCCCGAGGTGTGGCGCGATGGCATCCGCCGCTACATCGCGACGCACGCCTACCAGAACTCGCGGACCATGGATCTCTGGTCGGCCGTCGAGCAATCCGGCGCCAGGGGACTGACGACCATCGCGACGGATTTCACGACGCAGCCCGGCATCCCGTTGGTCACGCTCGGACCAGCCCAGTGCGTCAACGGTTCAACCGTGACGACGCTCACGCAGACTCAATTCTCAGCTGATCGAAAGGACGAGGCCGCGGCAAGGCCGCTCTCCTGGCACGTCCCCGTTCGGGCAACCGCCGGAAGCGCCGTTGCGCAGGTCGTCACCAACGGCCGAACGACGAAGTTCACCGTTCCTGGCTGCGGGCCGCTCCTGGTGAACACGGGCCAGACGGGCTATTATCGCACCCTCTACACTCCGGCTGAAGCGGCGTCGCTCACCAGGGTCCTTCCGCAGCTTCCCCAAGCCGACCAATATGGCCTCATTGCCAATGCCATGAGGCTCTCGAGCGTCGGTTACCAGCCGATGACGATCGGGCTGGGCTTCCTCGATGCAGTGCCGGCGAATGGAAGCGCGCAGGTCATCCAGAATGTCGTGGGCGAATGGGACGGCCTCTACGACCTGCTCGACTCCGATCCCGCCGTCGAGGCGGCGATTGCACAGAGGGTCGTCACCAAATTTGGTCCGCGGCTGCAGCAGCTCGGCCTTGCCCCCAAGACTGGCGAGCCGGTCGCCGACGCAGTGCTGCGCCCGACGCTCATCGGGGCTCTCGGCAAATATAAGGATCCAGCAGTGCTCGCGGAGGCCAACCGCCTGTTTGCCGCATGGAAGCAAAATCCGAACGCCATTCCAGGGTCCCTCAAGACCGTCTGGCTGCGTGTGATCGCCCGCAATGCCGATGGCGCCATGTGGAATGCCATCCACGAACGAGCGAAGGGAACGCCGGGGACCACCGAGCGAACCGCGCTCTACCAGCTTCTCGGGCGGGCCAAGGACGACGCCCTTGCGCGCCGCGCGCTCGATCTCGCGCTCACCAGCGAGCCGGGCAAGACGATCAGCGCCGGTATGATCAGCACGGTCGCCGCCCAGCACCCGAAGCTCGCGGTCGATTTCGTGCTCGCCCACCTCGACAAGGTGAACCAGCTGATCGACATCTCCGGGCGCTCGGCGTTCATGCGGCGGCTCGCGTACGCGAGCCATGACGCTGCACTGATCCCGGTGCTCGACGCCTATGCCAAGGCGCATCTCGCGGCACCGGATCGGAAACCGATCGACCAGACGATCGACCGTATTCGTTCTCAATCGGCTCAGATTCCCCGCATCGGCTCCGAGACTGCCGCGTGGCTGATGGCGCACCCACAGGGTTGACCAGGAACGGCGGGACGCAAAAGCCGCGTACGTCCCGCCGGAGAGCGCTCGAACGCGGCACCTCTTAACCCGCGGCTCTTGTCCAAGCCCCTGGGAACGAACATTGACTTTCTCTCATGCCCCGGTATGGGGCCCGTTCGCGGTCGGCCCTGTCGGTCGCGCTCGTCCGAGACAGCTGCCGGGGCTCCCCCCTTAATCTGCGGCCTAGACGGGGACAGGAATCACTCGAAGCGGTCTACCGCTTCGTCGTGCGCTGCATGCAGCGTGCTTAGATCCAATGCCCCACGGACATTCGTGCTCGAGGCTTGCCTCGAGCTTTTGTTGAAGCTCGTTCGGAAGGTTCCGGACGAATTTTTGGAGTTGGCATGGATCGTTCGCAAAAAGCCGATCTGGTCGCCGAGCTGAAGCAGGTCTTCAACGAGACGAGCGTGGTGGTCATCACCCGCAATCTCGGTCTGTCCGTCGCCCAGTCGACGGAACTGCGTCTGAAGATGCGCGATGCCGGAGCCCAGTTCAAAGTTGCGAAGAACCGACTTGCCCTGATTGCGCTCGAGGACACGCGCTACAAGCCGATCGGTGACCTTCTCAAGGGCCCGACCGCGCTTGCAACGTCCGGAGACCCCGTCGCTGCCGCCAAGGTGGCGGTCGATTTCGCCAAGACGACCGACAGGTTCGAGATCGTCGGCGGAGCGATGGGGGACACGGTCCTCGACGTGAACGGGATCAAGGCACTCGCTGCGCTGCCCTCGCTCGACGAGCTGCGTGCGACTCTCGTGGGCCTCATTCAGGCACCCGCGACCAAGATCGCCCGCACGATCAACGAGCCTGGCGCACAGCTGGCCCGGATCTTCGGCGCCTATGCGGCTCAGGCCGCGTAAGCGAACCTCTTTCACAACGCACGACAACACGGGCGAAAAGCCCACCAAGGAGTATCAAATGGCTGACATTGCTAAGCTGGTCGACCAGCTTTCCGAACTGACCGTTCTCGAGGCTGCGGATCTCGCCAAGGCCCTCGAAGAGAAGTGGGGCGTTTCGGCCGCGGCTGCGGTCGCGGTTGCCGGCCCCGCTGCCGCCGCCGCCGCGCCTGCGGAGGAAGAGAAGACCGAGTTCGACGTGATTCTCACCGGCGACGGTGGCAAGAAGATCAACGTCATCAAGGAAGTCCGCGCGATCACGGGTCTTGGTCTCGGCGAGGCGAAGGC
>JBJMVK010000092.1:0-28456 GCA_045810725.1 Sphingomonas sp.
ACGTAGAAGCGGTCCCGCTCCTCGAACGCCTGTTCGTGCGCGAACAGGACATTTCCGTTCGCGACCGCCACCACGTCATTGTGAAAGGCGCCGGCGGCGATCGCTTCCTCCGACTGTTCGGCAAAGATCGTCTGCTCGGGATCGAGGAGATGCAGCCGTGCAATCGCTTTCGATGCTTCGACATGCTGTCGGGCCGGGAACGCACCTCCCGAAACGCCATAGACGAAGATCTCGACGCCGCGCTCGCCGTGTGCCGACGCGAGGCGCATGTGGTTCGCGGCTCCTTCGTCGCCAAAGGCTGGAGGAATGGATGGATGGATCTGGAAATGCGCACCGTCCCGAAAAGCGATCAGCAGCTGGCTTAGTGTCGAGCGCCATTCGAGGCTTCGGTGCGGCATCGTCCGAAGGTTCGCCACCGTGAGATGACATTTGTGATCGGCGGTGTCGGGCGCAGGCGAGACGGTCGCGGCGTTCGCTGCCCACATGGGGGACGCGGACATTGCATTCGCAGCAAGGGCCGGTTCGGCATTCTCGATGGTCGTGCCGAGGCGGGCAAGCCAGCCCCGGTGAGGGCGAGGGTGGGGAAGAAAGATGCCTTGGGAAAGTCCAAGCGCGAGGTTGGCCCGCATCTTCGCGATGCCCTGAAGCGCGGCCGCGCGCGGCTGCGACGACTGGCCGGCGTGTTTCATCGATGCGACATTGCCGAAGCTGAGGCCCGCATAATTGTGGCTGGGCCCGACGATGCCGTCGAAATTGATTTCCTGGAGGCTCACTTCGCAACTGTCACAATGGTGTCGCCGACTTCGACTTCAAGCAGCTGAGCAGCCACCGGATCGATCAGCAGACCCTTTTTCGGCAGTTTCTTGACCGACGCGCAGCAAGCCCGGAAGTTCTTGAGCCGCCCCGCAGCGGCCAGCACTTTCTGGGTACCACCCTCGCCGATCTCGGCGATCTTGTCCTCCCGCGATTCCCGCATGGTGCGGATGTCATCAGTCCGCGCGGTGACGGTTGGTCCGCCATCGAAAATGTCGACGTAGCGTTCGAATACGAAACCTTCGTGCTCGAGCATCCTCAGCGCGGCACGTCCACTTGGGTGCGGGAGGCCAATCACCGCCTTGGCTTCCTCGGTGAGAAGCGCGACGTACACCGGCGAGCGGGGCATCAGGTCGGCGATGAACTTGGTGCCGTGCACAGCATTGAATTCGTCGGCTTCCGGGAAGCTCATCCCGAAGAACTTGCCCGCGAGCGCATCCCAGAATGGTGCGTGACCAGCTTCGTCCATCACGCCCCTGAGCTCGGCGAGGGTCCGATCTCCGAAACGGCCCCGATGTAATTTCATGAACAGGTACCGGCTGCGCGCAAGCAAGGCGCCGAGCCCAGTCGCTCGCATCTCGGGGTGCAGGAAAAGACCGCCTACTTCGGACGATCCTTCGAGGTCGGTCGTCAGCGACAGGCGCTGGTTGCGGAAGGTCTTGCCGAGCTCGGGGCTGGTCTGGGTCAGCGTGCTAAGATGATAGGAATAGAAGGGCTGGGTGACGCCGACCTGGCCGAACACCTGGCAGGTGCCGCGGATCTTCCCGGCCTTTGGATCCTCGAGGACGAACATGTAGAGATCGCCGATCTGGGAGTCCTCGTCGCGGGTGAAGCCCTTCTGCGACCGGTCGAGCTTGCCGACGAGCGTCTGCCGATCGGGCGGAAGATTGGTGAAGCCGCCGCCCGTCAATTTCGCCATCTGGTAAACGGCCCGGAAATCCTCGCCGGTCGCCGGTCGTACGCGGTAGCTCATGGGGCCTGCCCGATCAGCCGAAGGATGGTGAGCGCCGACAATGCAGCCCGCTCGGCGAGGCTTTCGGTGATTAGGAATTCCTCCATGCTGTGGATCTTGCCGCCACGAACCCCCATCGTGTCCACCACGGGCACGCCGCAGGCGGCGATATTGTTACCGTCGCAGACGCCGCCCGAGGGCTTCCATGCGATCGCCTGGCCGAGGTCGGAACCGGCCTGCTTGACCAGGTTGAACAGGGCTTCAGCGTCGGCCGTGAGCGGCTTCGGGGGACGGGCGAACCCGCCGCTGAGGCTGATCTCGACATCCCGCTCGGCCGCGACGGCGACGACCGCCTCGTCGATCTCCCGCTTGGCCGATGCCTCGATTTCGGGCGTGCGGGGCCTTAGGTTCACGCGCAGGATGGCGAGGTCCGGGACTACGTTGCTCGGACTTCCGCCCTCGATCCGCGACGGGTTCACGCTAAGTCCGTCTCGTTTCAACTGGTCGAGCCGAAGCGCGAGGTCGGCCGCGGCGAGCAGCGCATTACGCCCGTCCTCGGGATTGCGTCCGGCGTGAGCCGAGCGGCCCCGCACGACGATGGCGAAATTGCCGCTCCCCGGACGATCTCCTGCCAGCGTTCCATCGGGAAGCGCGGCCGGCTCATAGGTGAGCGCCGCATTCTTTCCCCGCGCTGCTCTGGCAAGCAGCGCTGCCGAAGAGAGCGAGCCCACCTCCTCGTCGCTGTTGATCACGACTTCATAGCCGAGGCGATCCGAAGTGGGGCTGCGCTCGATCGCCTTCAAAGCCGCGAGCATTACCGCGAGGCCGCCTTTCATGTCGGCGACGCCCGGCCCGTTGAGCACGCCCTCTTCGAGCCAGCGCGCCTGCTGGAAGGCGTGATCGGCACCGAACACCGTGTCCATGTGCCCGGTGAAAAGCAGCTGGATTGGCGCAGTGGGCCGCACCGTCAGGTGAAGGTGCCGCCCGTGCTTCAGTTTGACCGCTTTGCCATCCGGCTCGATCGCATCGACTGGCTCTGGATCTTCAAGCCGAAGCACGCCGGGCAAGGCGGTGAATGCATCGACAAGCAGCTCCGCCATCCGCTCGAGGCCGCCAAGATTGCGCGAACCGCTGTTGATCCCGGCCCAGCTGAGCAGCTGGTCGAGCATCGGCTCGGCCGAGGCCCGTTCGACCGCCTCAAGTTCCCTGGACGACATTCCCCCCATCCCTGGCGCTCCTAGCCGCGCCGGTCGCGGAAGGCCACACCGCTAGAGCAGTCAGTCATTGGGCGAGCGCAATTGAGCTGCCGCCTATGGAACGGTGCACTGGCGTCGAGCGAGGGCTGTTATTCCGCCGCTTGCGCCATTCCCAGGCGCTGTCTCGCCGAAGCCAGCATCTCCTTGAAGCGGGGTTCCTCGCGGATCGAATCGAAATCAGGATCGGCTTCGAGATGGCGAATATGCGTCCTGCTCTGGACCTTTTCGAAATAGGGCTGAAGAGCGTCCATCGCACCCGCCTGGTCGGCAAGATCGAGAGCCAGCGAGCAGGCAACATTGTAGCGCATCGAAAGATTGTCAGGGTCGAGGAGGAGAGCCCGGCGCACCCACTCGCGGGCGCGGTCCTTGTCGCCGCACACCGACAAGGCATTGGCGCCCATCGCCAGGGCAGGCCCATTCGCGGGCTCTTTCGTGATCGCGCGCTCGGTCCGCTCGAGGCAGAGCCTGGCGGCGCGCCGCACACCTTCCCGATCCCCGATGGACTGATAGCAGCTCATGAGCATCCCTGGATTGTTGTAGTCGCCGTCCATCACCAACGCGGCCTTCTCGAAGAAGGGTATCGCCTCGCGGATATGGCCGTGGCGGTACAGCATTCGGGCAGCTTCACGGTTTGCTTCCCATGAGTCGGGACCGAGCTTCAGCGCCATGCGCATTTGTTCCTCGGCTTCTTCGGCCCGGCCCTCCTCCTCGAGGTAGCGGGCCTTGATACAATAAGCCTCGGCGATATTGGGGTTCACGTTCAGCGCATTTTCGGCCGCCGGAAGCGGATCCTCATCGCCCCGTGCGTGCCAGAATCGAAGCTCGGCCTGGGCAAGCGCCATGAGCGCCCACGCCTCGGCGTAATCCGGGTCGAGCAGGGTCGCCTGCTTGCACAGCCGAACGATCGTCTCCTCTCGCCGGGGGTCGCCGAAGGTACCGGTAATCCATTGCTGGCGCGCCATCAGGTAGAGATTGTAGGCGTCGACGTTCGACGTTCCGCGGCTTTCGATTGCCTTCTTCTCCGTCGGGAGGAGCTTGACCTTCAAAGCGTCGACGATCGCCTTTGAGATCTCGTCCTGGATCTCGAAAATGTCGGTGAGATCTCGATCAAAGCGATCGGCCCACAGGTGCTTGCCCGTCGCGCCGTCGATAAGCTGCGCATTGATCCGGATCCGGTTTCCTGCCTTGCGCACGCTCCCTTCAAGAACGTGGCTGACCGACAGCTGCTTCGCGACCTCCTGGACGTCCGGACTCTGACCTTTGAAGCTGAAGGCCGTGTTGCGCGCGACCACTTCGAGCGCCGAAACCTTCGACAGATCCGTGGTGATGTCCTCGCTGATGCCGTCGCTGAAATACTCCTGCTCGGGCTCACCGCTCATGTTCACGAACGGGAGCACGCACACCGAAGCGCGCACCGCCTGCGTCACCGGAGCGTTCGAAGCGGGCGGGCGCGCTTCCTCCCAGCTTCCTCCAACGAGCGCGGCAACACTACCGTGGAGCTTGCGCCACCCCGCCGAGCCCGTGTCGCCGGTCCAGCCATTCAGATCCGCACATTGGATCTGGTTGAAGGGCATCGGCGGAAGGGCGCTGTCGAGCGTCGCCTGGACGAGTGTTCCAGCCTCGCGTGCAGTGTCCGCCTCCGCGCGCACCCAATGCGATTTGGCCGATTCAGAGGACCACAGGACGACCACCGCCTTGGCAGACTTCAACCGCTCCTCGATGACGTCGGAATAAGCGCGGTGCGCCGGCAATTCATCGTCGCGCCAGACACTGAACCCGTCCTCTCGCAGCTGTTCGGCGATTCGGTGGGCCTGCTCCTCGCTTGGGCGAGCGTAGGAAATGAAGACGTCGCGGGTATCGCTCCCGATCACGCTTCGGCCATCCCCAGCCGGTGCTTCGCCACTGTCAGCATCGAGACGAAGCGGGGATTGTCGCGCAGCGGGTCCATGTCCGGGTCGATCTCGGCGTGCCGGATCTGGCCCGGGCTGTCGATCCGCTCGAAATAAGGCACCAGCAAGTCCAGGGCGCCATCGAGGTCGGAATTCCTGAAGGTGAGGCTGCATGCGACATTGTACCGGACCATCAGGTTCTCGGGATCAAGCAGCAGGGCCCGCTGAAGCCAGTCCTTGGCCCGGTCGAGTTCGCCGATCATGATCAGCGAGCTCGCCCCCGCCGCCAGCGCGGCTCCATTGGTGGGATCCTTCGAAAGGGCGACTTCCGCGCGCTCGAGGGTTCGCTGCGCCGCCTGCAGCGCTGCCGGCTCCTTGCCTTCGCCCAAGTAGCAGGTCTGCAGCATGAGGCAGCTGTGGAAATCGGTGTCCATCAGCTGCGAGGCCTTCTCGAAATAGCGGATCGCATCGCCCATCCGGTCGCGGCGGAACATCAACCGCGCCGCCTCACGGTTCACTTCCCATGAGTTGGGTCCGAGCCGCAGCGCCTCTTTCAGCGCCTTGTCAGCCTCGTCCTCGCTGCCCGCCTGCTCGAAGTGCCTCACTTTGACGCAATAGGGTTCGGCGAGCCTGGCATCGATTTCCAGAGCGCGTTCGGCCGCAGGCAGCGGATCATCGTCCTTGCCGTGCCAGAAGCGCAACTCCGCCTGCGCGAGCGCCATCAACGCCCATGCCTCCGCATAGCCGGAATCGAAGGTCGTGGCCTGCTTGCAGATGCGAACGATCGCTTCATCCCGGCGACTGTTGCCCCAGCTGCCCCAGATCCATTGCTGGCGCGCCATCAAGTAGAGGTTGTAGGCCTGCGCATTGTCGGTCCCGCGCTTCTCGATCGCCAGCTCCTCGGCCGGCATCAGCTTCAATCGAAGCGCACGCACGATCTCTTTCGAGATCTCGTCCTGGATCTGGAAAATGTCGTCGAGGTCGCGGTCATACCGGTCGGCCCAGACATGATCGCCCTCGGCGCCGTCGATGAGCTGAGCGGTGATCCGAACCCGGTTGCCGGCTTTGCGCACGCTCCCTTCCAAGACGTAGGTGACGCCGAGAGTTTTCGCGATCTCCTTCACGTCGACTGTCTGGCCCTTGAACGTAAACGCCGTGTTCCGGGCCACGACCGACAAAGCCGAGACCTTGGAAAGGTCCGTGATGATGTCCTCGGTAATCCCGTCGCTGAAATACTCCTGCTCGGGGTCGCCGCTCATGTTGAAGAATGGAAGTACGCAGACCGACTCGCGCTTCTTGCCGGCTGCAGCTGACTGGTCGCCTCTGTCCGCGCTCGGAGACTTGTCCTTGATCCCGCATGTGCGTGCGATCGCTTCGAGCAAGTCGTCGATCCCATCGGGAACGCTGCGCCCGTCCCATTTGCCGAGATCGATCGTCTGGAACTGACGAAATCCCAGTGGCGGCTTGGCCGACTGGACCGAGACCGGCACGAGCCGTCCTGAATCGCGCCCTTCCGCCGCTTCATCCTGGACCCAGGCAGATTCGATCGATTGCGGCGACCAAAGGACGATCACCGCCTGCGCGTCCCTCAGTGCCTTGTCGATCTCCGAGGCGAAGCGGGATCCTCCGTGCAAGTGCCGGTCCCACCAGACGTCATGTCCCGCTTCGGAAATGCAGCTCGCCAGCTGCTTTGCCGCCTCAACATCGTCTCTTGCATAGCTTAGGAATATGCGCGCCAAGCACTCACCCCCGAAACAGTCGCTCTTGTGCGCCCAAGAGCGTTAAGCTGCAAGCGGTGGAGCGAGGGTAAAGGTTTCTATACTGCGGTGCGTCGTCGGCTATCGCGCTGCCCTCACGAACCTGAGCGCATACTGGTCCGTGTGACCCTGGATCGATTTATCGAATATCGGCTTGCTGTGATCGTCGCCGGGCCGGCGCAGGAACTTGCCCTCGGCGACCAGCTTGAATCCGGCCGAGGTTACTTCCCTTACAACAACGTCGCGATTGATCCGGTGCATCTTGGCGATCTCGGCGTCGTTCATGCCCGCAGCACCCTGGTGGTCGAGGATGAAATAGATGCCGCCCGGCTTCAGCGCCTTGTAGACCGCCCGGTCGAAGGCGAGCGTGTCGACCTTGCCATATTCGGCGATCTTTAGATCGTGGTAGTTCTGCGTGACCCATGCAAGATCGAGCGGCTTTGGGAAGTTCACCGTGCCGAACGGGTCACTTTCGATCGACACGTTCTTCCACTTGCCTTCCGCCAGCATCTCGTCGTTGGCCTTGACGGCGCCCTTCCAGCCCGCGTTCTCGATCCCGTAGACGTGCCCAGTCGGGCCGACGATGTCGCTAAGCATGCGCGTGAAATAACCGCCGCCCGGATAGAATTCCCCGACGATCATGCCGCGACGCACACCTGAAAAGGCGAGCGTCTCGCCGGGCTTCCGGAGCGGGTCGAATGAGCGTTGGTCCTTCGGCCGTGCCGGATCCGCGACTGCCCCCGCGATCGTCGGACTGGCTTTCGGGGACACGGCGCCGGCGCAAACCGGGGCGGCGAGGAGTGCTGCGACGGCGACTGGGACTAGATTGCGCATGAGGTCCTCCAGGCGAGACGAGCCTCCATGCAGCTAATCTCTCGGCGCCGATACCCACAATGCGGGCGAACCTCAGCGGCTCCGAATGGCATGGACTTCACAGTGTATTATGACTATAGTACACCAATTAAGGAGCGCCACGATGTTCGAAAATCCCGTAGTCAAGCGAACCGCCATCGCCGCCGCGATCGGCGCGGTCGTCGCGGTCCCTCTGCCCTTCGTCGGTCCCATAATTGGAGCACTCGTCGGCGGCGGAATAGGTTATTTCACCGCCGAGCCGCGCCGCAGGGCCTGAGCCTCAGAGATATTGGGCGAATTCAAGGAGCAATTGCCTGTAAAGGTCGCGTTTGAAGGGCACGATGAGGTCGGGAAGCTGCTGCGGCTCGATCCACTTCCATTCGCGAAATTCCGGGTGCTTGGTCGCGATGTTGATGTCCTTATCCGACCCAAGGAAGCGAGCCAGGAACCAGTCCTGATCCTGGCCGGCATATTTTCCGCCCCAGAGCTTGCCGCGAATATCCTGCGGCAGGTCATATTTCATTCGTTCCGGGCAGCGTGCGATGCGCTCGACGAGGCCCGGTGAAATCCCCGTTTCCTCTTCGAGTTCGCGCAGGGCCGTCTTCCAGGGCTTCTCACCCCCGTCAATCCCGCCCTGCGGCATCTGCCACGCCTCATCGGTATTATCGATGCGGGCACCGACGAATACCTTGCCCTCGCGACTGAGCAGCATCACGCCAACTCCGCGGCGATAACGGTCACTCTTCGTCATATGCTGTCCATGCGGGCCGCAAAGCGGCGAAGCAACGCGGATAATGGCGCTTTCCTGCTACCTGACGTTATCGAACGCGCTCCACTTATGCGTCGGCGCTCCGCCGGGGGCCTGCTTGTCAGGCTAGCAGACACAAACGAGCCGCCCAATGAGGACGAACAAGTCAAGACGGGATGGAAGATCAGCACCGCTCACGTGGTGTAGAAGGTGATGAGGAAGATCGCGAACCGATAACCGATGAACAGCATGGCGACTGACATCGTCAAAAATAACGCAGACAGCGACCTAGCCCACCCAGATCGCAAATAAACCTTTCCGATCGCGAGATAGAGATAGCCGCCGCAGACCACCAAGTTGAACAACGAAAGCGTCTTGTCGACGAGACCGGAACTGAGGCCTTGTCCGCCAAAACGCTCGTCGAGCCAGGCAAGCAGGACCGAGACGCTGAGAAGGATCAGCACAAATGCATAGAGGTGCAGTGCAAATACGATATGGGCTCCGCCTGGGCGGTCTCTACCCCGGAACAGGATCGCCGGGAGGGGCGCAAACAAGAGCGCCATGAGGATGACGAGCGCCTTCGCGTTGAAGAGCGCGGACCGATCGAAAACCGGGGCATAGGCGTCGAGGGAAAGCTGGCGCTTGGCGAGCCGGTCGCTGACGAGATCCTGCGCGAAGGAACTCCAATCCTGCGAATGAAGGTGAGAGGCCAGCGGCGAAGCTAGAATGTTCGTCCCGGTGAGCGACTGGACGCCCACGAAGGCGGCGTTGCCGATGAAGAACAAGGCGAGGGGGGTAATGTATCGCCGCCTCTCGCCGCTCACGAATGCGGCGGTCAGTTGCCCCGGCATGCCGAGCAGGCTCCGCCAGCTCCGCATGAACTTGCCGTCGACGCTGCTCGCATGCTTGATGAATTGAGAGAACAGGTAGCGCACGCTGAGGTCGTCAGCTCGAAGGCGCTCTTCACCGCATCGTGGACAGAAGCGCATCCGGCGCCGCGTCGAGCAGGTCGGACAGGTCCACACCGCTGGTCTTGGCATTGGTGCCCCCACCAGGAAGCATCGCACTTAAGGCGGTTGCGGACAATGGCTAGGCCCCCGCACGGCTTGTCGCTCGCTCCAGTGTTGACAGAAAGGTAGCGTAAGCTCCTTCACCGGCCTAAACTGGCGGAAACCATCGCTCGCGTTTGTGAAGGACTCATCCGTGGCGACAGCCACCCATCTTCTCACCGAAAACGAAGCCACCGCGAACCCGCCGCAGGAAGCAGTCGTCGTTCGCTTTGCCGGCGACAGCGGCGACGGCATGCAGCTGACCGGCGGTCAATTCACCCTGTCGACGGCGCTTGCAGGCAACGACCTCGCGACCTTCCCCGATTTCCCCGCCGAGATTCGCGCGCCGCAGGGCACGACTTTCGGCGTCTCGGCCTTCCAGATCAATTTCGGCTCCTGCGCCATCGACACCGCGGGTGACCAGCCGGACGTCCTGATCGCGATGAACCCCGCGGCGCTGAAGACCAATGCCGAGGCGCTTCGCGACGGCGGGTTGATCATCGCCGACGAGGGCGAGTTCACACAGCGCAACCTCGCCAAGGCCGGCTACGAGCAAAACCCGCTGGAGGACGGTAGCCTCGCCAGGTGGCAGGTTGTTCATTTCAACATCTCGCAGCTGACGCTCGACGCGGTGAAGCCATACGGCCTCGGCAACAAGGAGGCCCTCCGCTGCAAGAACATGTGGACGCTGGGGCTGGCGCTCTGGATGTTCGATCGCGACCGCCAGCCGATCGTCGACTGGCTGAAGGCCAAGTTCGCCAAGGCGCCGGAGCTCGCCGAGGCTAATATCGCCGCGCTGAACGCGGGCCATGCCTATGGCGAGACCGTCGAAATGGGCGCGCCCTTCAAGCAGCATCATATTGCAGCTGCTCCCGCGGAGCCCGGCCTTTATCGAACCGTCACCGGCGCAGAGGCGCTCGCGCTCGGGCTCGTTGCCGGTTGTCAGCTCGCCGGTTTGCCGATGTTCTTCGGCTCCTATCCGATCACTCCCGCGAGCCCGCTGCTCCATCACCTGGCGCGGCTCAAGGAATTCAACATCACGACCTTCCAGGCCGAGGACGAGATCGCCGCGATCTGCGCTGCAATCGGCGCCAGCTATGCGGGCCATCTCGGCATCACCTCGTCGTCAGGACCGGGGATCGCGCTCAAGACTGAAGGGATCGGTCTTGCAGTCATGACCGAGCTGCCGCTGGTCATTGTCAACTCGCAGCGTGGTGGCCCTTCGACGGGCCTGCCGACCAAGACCGAGCAATCGGATCTCTACCAGGCGGTCTACGGGCGCAATTCTGACGCGCCGGTGCCGGTGATCGCCGCCCGCTCGCCCGCCGACGCCTTCGACTGCGCGATCGAAGCATGTCGCATCGCGACCCGCTACATGACTCCCGTCATGCTCCTCACGGACGGCTATATCGCCAATGCCGCCGAGCCGTGGCGCGTGCCGGACATGAGCAGCTACCAGCCTTTCCCCGTCGCCTTCTTCGAAACTCCGCCGGCGGAGGGCGAGGGCGTGATCCCCTATTCGCGCAATGAGGACCTCGCACGGCCGTGGATCAAGCCTGGTACCCCCGGGCTTGAGCATCGCATCGGCGGTATCGAAAAGCAGCCTGGGACCGGCAACATCGACTACTCGCCCGCCGCCCACCAGGAGATGACCAACACCCGCGTCGGCAAGGTCCTTGGAGTTGCCCAGTCTATCCCCGACCAGGAGGTCTGCCTCGGCCGCGCTGGCGCGGAACTTGCGGTGGTCGGCTGGGGCTCGACCTTCGGTCCGATCCACCAGGCCGTCCGGCGGGCGATTGGGGCCGGCAAGGACGTCGCCCACGTCCATGTCCGACACATTTGGCCGATGCCGGACAACATGGGTGCTCTGTTGAAGGGCTTCCGAAATATCCTCGTACCGGAGCTGAACATGGGCCAGTTCAAGACCGTGCTTCGCGACCAGTTCCTGGTGGACGCCCAGTCGCTGACGAAGGTCAGCGGGCTCCCATTCCGGATCGCAGAGATCGAGGCGGCGATCGATGCAAGGCTCGCCTGACCCGACCGACATTGCCGCGCACGTCGCTGAGGAGGACGTGTCCTGACATGAGACCGATCAACGTCTGGCCGATGGCGATCATGCTCGTCATCATTGTCCTTCTCGTTATTTGGCTGAGGCCCCACGGATGAATGACATCACGACCCTGACTACCGCCAAGGACTGGGCAAGCGACCAAGAGGTTCGCTGGTGCCCCGGTTGCGGCGATTATGCCGTCTTGAAAGCGGTGCAGCGCACGATGCCGGACCTCGGCGTCGCGCGCGAGAAGACTGTATTCATCAGCGGCATCGGCTGCTCGAGCCGCTTTCCTTATTATATGTCGAGCTACGGCTTCCATACGATCCACGGCCGAGCTCCCGCGATCGCCACCGGGGTCAAGCTCGCCAACCCTGAACTCGACGTCTGGATCATCACCGGGGACGGAGACGCCTTGTCGATCGGGGGCAATCACACGATGCACGTGCTTCGTCGCAACCTCGATTGCCAGATCCTGCTCTTCAACAACGAGATCTACGGCCTGACGAAGGGCCAGTACTCGCCGACCAGCCGGGTCGGCACGCGTTCCCCCTCGACACCGTTCGGCTCGGTTGACCGGCCGGTGACACCGTGCGCTTTCGCTCTCGGCTCGGGCGCGCGGTTCATCGCGCGGGGGATCGACGTTCACAGGAACCTGCCCGACGTCCTGAAAGCAGCGCATGCCCATCGCGGCGCAAGCTTCGTCGAGATCTATCAGAACTGCATCGTCTACAACGACGACGTCTTCGCGTCCTTCACCCAGAAGGCGGCCGCGGACCAGAAGCAGCTGTGGCTGAGAACGGGCGAGAAGATGCTGTTCGCCGGCGGCACGAAGGGGATCGCCCTGGACACGGAGCGACTGGCATTGAAGGTCGTCGCCGGCGATGATCCCTCGGTGATCACGCACGACCCCACGAACCGCCAGCTGGCCGCCATGCTGATCCTCATGGATCCCGATGAATTCCCGATCGCGCTCGGGGTCATTTACGAAGATCCAAGGGCAACCTTTGAAAGCGCGATCATCGAGCAGAACAAGGCCGCGGCGTCGGGCAAGACCGCTGACCTCCAGAAGCTGGTCGCGAAAGGCCAGACGTGGATGGTCGAAAAGGAGCCGCACACGATTTGATCCACGGCTCGTAAGTGGACAATCTGACGCACAGCCTCGTCGGCGCCGTGATGGGCCGGATGGGCCTCAAGCGCCTGAGCCCGCGCGCAATGCCCGCGATGGTCATCGCTGCGAACCTACCCGATATCGACAGCTTCGTGGCGCGGGGACTGGGCTGCGAGCCGATCGCCGCCCACCGTGGCTTCACGCACGGCCTGGCGGGCGACCTTGTCATGCCTTTTGTCGCAGTCACAATAATTTGGTTGTTCGAAAAGTTGCGTCCGGGGAAGGAAGGGGCGCTGAAGCTCGGCGGGCTGCTCGTCGCCTGCTTTCTCGCGGGGCTTAGCCACCCGCTGCTTGACCTCATGAACACCTACGGCACCCGCGTGCTCGATCCCTTCTCGAGCCGCTGGTTCTATGCCGACACTTTGTTCATCATGGACCCGTGGATCTGGATCATTCTGATCCTGGGCCTCGAGATGTCGTGGAGCGCCGAGCGGCTCGGCAGGGACTGGCGCCGCCCGGCGGGCTGGGCCTTCACTGCGATGCTTCTTTATATCGGACTTAACAGCGCGATCTCGGCGCGGGCGGTTGCAGTCACTCGGCCGCTCGTCAGCGAGATTTCTGAGCCGGTCGATGTCGTCGCGGGTGAAGTCCCACTCACCTTCTGGAAGCGCGGGATGATCTGGCGCGGCGACGGGCTCGGCGGCTCCGGCACCTACAATCCATTGGCAGGTCTCAATCACGCAGACCTTGATCCGAGGATCGTTTCCCTGAACCTCGACGATCCGAGGCTTGCTGCCGCCAAAGCGCGCGATCGGCACGTCCGCGCCTTTCTCTATTGGTCACGGATGCCGATGGTCTACCTCGAAGGCGGGCACGCCTATCTGACGGACCAGCGCTTCTTCGAATATCGCCGCACTCCACGCACCAATTTCCTCATCCCGCTCGACAATCATTAGTTGAGTTCATACTCGCGGCCCATGAGCACGCGCGGCGAACATCTGGTGCGCGCGGATCGCCGGTTCGCTACCGGCGGTGGACTCGTCGCGCGCCTCAGCGCTCCCGCGATCAGCCGCGTGCTCGATGAGATCGACAAGCGGCTTAGCACCGGAGGGATCGAAACGACGCTTCCCGACGGCTCGAGGCGGCACCTTGGATTTCGAGCCGACGGTCCGACGGCGATCGTGCACTTGTCGAGTTGGATGGCCCTGGTGCGGCTCGCGACCTCGGGCTCGGTCGGCTGGTACAAGGCCTGGGCATCGGGTGAATGGTCGAGCCCCGATCCAGTCAGGATTTTTGAGATCTTCTCAGCCGACGCCGCCGCGCTTGGCGAAGTCGGCCGGGCGAAGGGACCGTTCCGATGGATGAACGCGCTTGCCCATCGTCTCCGCGACAACGCTCCAGGCAAGGCGCGAAAGAACATCGCTGCCCATTACGATCTCGGCAACGATTTTTACTCGGCCTGGCTGGACGACACGATGACGTACAGTTCGGCCTGGTTCTCAAGCCCCGCCGACACGCTCAAAGAGGCCCAGCTCCACAAAGTCCGGAAGTTGCTCGACCGGCTTGACCTCGCTCCGGGCCAGCGCCTGCTCGAGATCGGCTGTGGCTGGGGTACGCTGGCGATCGAGGCGGCCAGGCGCGGCGTTTTTGTCGTCGGCCTTACCCTTTCCACCGAGCAGAAGGCGTGGGCGGAGCGTAAAATCGCGAATGCCGGCCTCAGCGATCGAATAGAGATCCGACTCCAGGACTATCGCGAAACAGCTGAACAATTCGATGCCGTCGCGTCGGTCGAGATGGTCGAAGCCGTCGGCCAGCGCTGGTGGGGCGCCTACCTCGACAGCATCGCTCGTAACCTGAAGGCCGGCGGCCGGGCGGCCCTTCAGTTTATCAGCATCGAGCACCGGCTGTTCGACAATTACGCACGCAATGCGGACTTCATCCAGACTTACATCTTCCCCGGCGGCTGCCTCCTCGACGAGCCCCAATTTGCCGCTCTGGCGATTGAGCGCGGGCTTTCGTGGCAGGATCGCGCGGGCTTTCGCCTCCACTATGCCGAGACTCTGAAACGCTGGCGTGACCAGTACAGTGACGCGATCGAACAGGGCGCCCTTCAGGGTTTCACGGAACAGTTCCACGACCTCTGGCGCTATTATCTCATGTATTGCGAAGGGGGATTCAGGGGCGGCGCCATCGATGTCGCGCAGGTGACGATGGTCAAGTCTTGAAAGCGATCCGTGACCGCCAGGAAGCGCTTGGCGACGGCCTCCTGGCGATCCGGACCCAATTCCAGTTGCCGAGCGGCTTTTCGCTCGACATGGAGGCTGCAGCCGCTGCCGCAGCACGGCGGGCGCCGGTCGATCATGTCGATCGTACCTCCGTGCCCTTCGTCACCCTCGACCCGACAAGCTCGACGGACCTCGACCAGGCATTTGCGATCGAGCGGTCGGGAAGCGAGCTCATCCTCCAATATGCGATCGCGGACATCGGATGGTTTGTCGCCGAAGAAGGCCCCGTCGACCGCGAAGCCTGGAAGCGCGGTGAAACGATCTACATGCCGGACGCGAAGGTCAGCCTGTATCCGCGGGTTTTGAGCGAGGGCGCGGCGAGCCTGCTTCCCAACGCCGACAAGCCCGCCATCATCTTCACGGTGCGGGTCGCGAGCGATGGGATTGCAACGCTCGATGGCGCCGAACGAGCAATCGTCCGAAGCAGGGCGAAGCTCGGCTACGCGACCGTCCGGCCCGAAGACCTGCCGGACGGCTTTGACGACCTCTCCCGACGGGTCGAGGCTGCGGAGGTGGAGCGCGGCGCATCGCGCGTTGACCCGCCGCAGCAGGAGGTCGTGGCCGACGGCGGCCGTTTCCGTCTCGAGTTTCGGCCAATGCGTGCGGCCGAGCGGTCCAACGCCACATTGTCCCTTGCTGCGAACCTCGCGATCGCCGAGCTTCTATTTCGGCACGGCACCGGCCTATTCCGCGTCATGCCTGAGCCTGATGATTGGGCGATCCGGCGACTGCGTCACAGCGCAAAGGCGTTCGGAGTTGAATGGTCACGCACCATGGGTCTTGAGGAAAGACAGCGCGAGCTCGACCCCAACGATCCCAAGCAGGCGGCCTTCATGCTCGCCATCCGCCGAGCTGGCGCCCATGCGAGTTATGCCTCGTTCCATGAAGGCGAACGGCCATGGCATTCAGCGATGCGAGCGACCTACGCCCATGCCACCGCTCCACTCCGTAGACTCGCGGATCGCTTCGTCACCGAGGCCGCACTCGCAATTGCCAATGCCCGCAGCGTAGCGGACAGCGTGACTGCGGCATTCGAGCGCTTGCCGGACGTCATGAACCGTGCGGACTCGAGAGCCGGGCAAGTCGATGCTGCAGTGATGGAGTTGGCCGAGGCGGCCGTTCTTTCAGGCCGCGTCGGAGAAACCTTCGATGGGACCGTCACCGACATGGACCAGCGGGGAGCAAGGATCCAACTTCAAGACCCAGCAGTGATTACCCGCGTGCCCGTGAATGGACTGGAGATTGGTACCTCGATCAGGCTCCGACTGGAGGAAGCCGACCCAGTGAGACGGCTGACCAGGTTCTCGCTAGCCTAGATTGCGCGATCCGATGAAATCGCGAACCACCGCTTCGGTCAGTCGAGCACAGTCGAGGCCGGCAAACGGGAACGTACCGGTGAGCGCGGTTCGCACTTCGGGGGCAAGGGCCTGCTGCAGCTTTCGACGTGCCCGCATCAACCGCGTCTTCACGGTGCCGACGGGGATTTGCAGTGCGGCGGCGGCCTCTTCGACGGACACGCCTTCAATCTCGTGAAGGACGAAGACCGTCCGGAAATTCTCCGGAAGGTCGGCAATGGCGCGCTCGAGGATCAAGCGAAGCTGATGCCGTGCAGCCTCCGCCTCGGGACTGGGCGCCTGCGACCCCTTGGCAAGCTGCTCACGATAGGTTTCGAGCACCTGCACACCCTCCGCTTCGAGATGCTTTCTCCGCCGCTCCTGCACGCGCCTGCGTGCCAGCGCTTCATTTATCGCGATGCGCGTCAGCCAGGTCGCGAGTGACGAACGCCCTTCGAATGCACCGATCGCCGCAAGCGCCTTCGCGTAGCTCGATTGGAGCACGTCCTCGGCTTCGCTCCGGTTCTTGAGAACACTCCAGGCGACCCTGAATAGCCTTTGGTTGTTGGCGCTGACGAGATGACGTACCGCCGCCACTTCGCCCTCGGCGCAGCGGCGGGCAAGCTCCACGTCCGCAAGCGATCCATAGTCGAGTGCCAGGCTCCTCATTTCGCGCTCATACTCCCGCGCATTCCGGGGTGATACCTGCAGTAGAATGCAGCATGTCCCGGGGAGTTGATGTGGAGGCTTCCGCGGGCACCCGGCACGAGATCCAGCTCGAAGCTCTTGCTCGAGGACGTCACCGTGTGCCGGAACATGTCCTTGTTTACGAATATGACGGTGTCGCCGACCTTGAGCTCAGGAACGTCGCCATATTTCATCTGGTCGATCGTAACGACATGGGTCGCGGCTGCTGCCGGCCCGCCGAGCGCGACCGACAGCAGGACGGCGGCAGCCGCGGCGCACAGGGTGAATCGCCGCGGCGACAAGGTTATTTTACTTTCGCCGCAAGGTGCTCCGCGTGAGCCTGGTGCTCCTGGAAGAGCTTGAGGCCGGTCTCGAGCAAGGACTTGAGCTCGGGATTGCTGGCCGAAGGGATCAGAGTCGACTTCAGAGCACCGTTGACGGTCTTGTGATAGGCGACCTCGTTGCTGACATACTCGCGGTCGAACGCCGCGCCCTTCAGCTTGCCGAGCTTTGCGCGTTCAGCGTCGGCCGCCTTGGTCAGGCCCGCGCTGGTCGCGTTCGCTTCAGGTGTCACCTTCAGTTTCTTAGCGAGGGCGAGCGCCTTGTTGTTCACGGCTTCATGGTCTCGAACCATCTCCTGCGCGAAGCCTCGG
The DNA here is from genome assembly GCA_045810725.1 of Sphingomonas sp. Classification (GTDB taxonomy): domain Bacteria; phylum Pseudomonadota; class Alphaproteobacteria; order Sphingomonadales; family Sphingomonadaceae; genus Sphingomicrobium. The sequence continues at coordinate 17,437 of JBJMVK010000092.1, forward strand.
ACGGCCGAATTGTGCGACATCTTCAGCGCCTGCTTGGCCGCCGCGATGTCGAGGCTTCCCGCCGTGTAGGCGATGTGCGCGATCTGGGGGTCGGTCGGTCCGGCGGCCTGAACCGGAGCAGCAATCGCGAGCGCAGAACCGGCTGCGACGAATAAAAGAATGCGCGTCATTTTGGAAAGTCCTCCCGTCTGTTGCGAGGACTTTGATGACGCCTGCCGGCGGAGGGTTCCCGCGCCCAGCCGAAAAAATCAATGAATTACGGACTGTGCTTTCATTATCGCCGCACGCTGAGAGTCACTCAGCCAGTTGACCTGCAGGACCTTGAACGCCCCGGTCGTCGTCGCGAGCGCGCTGTAGCCATCGGTCGCGTTCAGCCACTCGGTCGTCTGCATGGTCTTGGGCGAAACCTCGCCAGTCACGCGCATCTCGACCGCGTCGGCAGCTGAGGCATAGTCCATTCCGTCGGACGCGAGACCACAGATCCTCGGGCTGGTGTTACGATCAGCCTGGTAATCCAGGAGATAAAGAAACGCCTGGCCGCTGCCGCTCAAGCGCCAGATCTTGGCGGACGTCGGCTTGCCGAGGCTTTGGCGAAGTTCAGGCGGAAGCGCATCGAAGGTCACCGGCGTGGCGCTCCCCGGCGCCAGCTTGGCTTGTCCATCGAGACAAGCTGCTTCGAAGACCTGCGGCAATTGCGAAGCGGCGAAATCCGCGGCCACAGGGTTCGCACTGCTCAACAGGAGCGCTGCCATTGCACTGACCATTTCAACTTCCCCTTTCAGCCCACGCCATGAGCGCGTCGGGACATTGTATACGATTACTGCCGTGGCTCATCGGCCGATCACGCCTCGATTCGCAACTTTTCTCCCGTTGGAGCCTCGATCGTCAAGCGTTCGAGGATCGCCGACGCGACCACCTCGGGAGGCTTGACGCTTTCCGGCTCTTCGCCGGGGAAGGCGAGGGCTCGCATGCGCGTGCGAGTCGCTCCGGGATCGACAATGTGCACCTTCATTCGACCGCTGTACTCGGTCTCATCGGCATAGGCCCCAAGCAGCGTTTCCAGTGCCGCCTTCGAAGATCCGTAGGCGCCCCAGAAGGCCCGCGGCTCAGCTCCGACCGAGGAAGTGAGCGCAACCAGGTTCGCCTTCTCCGCCGCCTTGAGCAACGGATCGAAAGCGGCGATCAGGGCCTGGTTGGCGAGCAGGTTCAGGCTCAAAAGCCGCGAATATTCCTTGGGGTCGATGTCCTGGACGGGCGTCAGGGCGCCGAGCATCGCCGCATTCAGGATCAATATATCGAGCTTTTTCCACCGTTCCGCCACGGCACCGGCGAGCTTGCCGATGCTCTCGCCATCCGTCAGGTCGAGGGGTGCGATGGTCGCGCTTCCGCCTCTGTCGTGGATCCGCTCCTCAATCTCTTCGAGCGCAGACGCGGTCCTCGCGACCAGGATCACGTGCGCGCCAGCGGCGGCGAGAGCCTCGGCCGTCGCTGCGCCGATTCCGCGAGACGCGCCGGTGACAAGGGCGAGCTTGCCGGAAAGATGTTCGTTATTGGCCATTTGCCGGCCCTAACACTCCCTTCAAGCCGTGGGGAGAGCGATGCGCGGTCTTATCGCGTGGGTCAGGGACAATGGGCGGTTGGCCCGGCTCTAGCGGCTGGCAACCAGCGCGAGAGGCGTCCCTTTTTCCTTTTCGGTGACGTCCGTGAGAGTGGTTGGATAGGCGCCGGTGAAGCAGGCGTCGCAACGCTGCGGCTGGCTATTGTCGCGCTCCTCGCCGAGCGCCCGGTACAGGCCCTCGATCGAGATGAACGCAAGGCTGTCCGCGTTGATGTAATCGCGCATCTGCTCGACGTTCATCTGCGCTGCGAGCAGCTTGGCGCGTTCCGGCGTATCGACACCGTAGAAGCAGCTGTGGCGCGTCGGAGGGGAAGCTATGCGCATGTGCACTTCGCGAGCACCCGCATCGCGCATCATCTGCACCAGCTTGACGCTCGTCGTCCCCCGGACGATCGAATCATCGACAAGGACGATGCTCTTCCCGTCGACCAGTGCGCTGTTGGCATTGTGCTTCAGTTTGACCCCTAGGTGCCGGACCTCCTGGCTCGGCTGGATGAAGGTCCTACCAACATAATGCGAACGGATGATCCCGAGCTCGAACGGGATACCGCTGGCCTGCGAGAAGCCGATCGCCGCCGGCACGCCGCTGTCAGGCACCGGCACCACATAATCGGCATCGACCGGCGCTTCGCGCGAGAGCTCGGCGCCGATGCTCTTGCGGACTTCATAGACGGACACGCCTTCCGCGATGCTGTCGGGCCTCGAGAAGTAGACATGCTCGAAGATGCACGGCCTCGGATTGACCTTCTGGAACGGGCGGAAGGACCTGATGCCGCTGTCGTTGACGAGGATGAGCTCTCCGGGTTCGACGTCGCGCAGGAAGCTCGCCCCGATCACGTCGAGGGCGACGGTTTCGCTCGCGAAGATCGTCGCCTCTCCGAGCTTGCCCATCACCAGCGGCCTGATTCCGAGGGGATCGCGACAGGCGATCAACCCCTCGTTGGTGAGCACGACCAGCGAATAAGCCCCTTCGACCTGCTTCAGCGCATCGGTCAGCCGGTCGAGCATGTTGGTGCAATGCGAGGTCGCGACGAGGTGAATGATGACCTCGGTGTCACTCGTCGACTGGAAGATCGAGCCTCGTCGGTTCAGCGTCCGGCGGACCTTCATTGCATTGGAGAGATTGCCGTTGTGCGCCACGGCGAAGCCGCCCTCGGCGAGTTCAGCGAAAAGAGGCTGCACGTTCCGCAGCGCCGTCTCGCCGGTCGTCGAATAGCGTACATGGCCGATCGCGGAGCACCCGGCGAGCTTGCGGATGATGTCGTCGCGGTCGAAATTGCCAGCTACGTGACCCATCGCCCGGTGCGAGTGGAAATGCTTGGTGTCGAAGCTGGTGATGCCGGCCGCTTCCTGGCCCCTGTGTTGGAGCGCGTGCAGTCCAAGGGCGACGAAGCTCGCCGCGTTGTCGACACCCCAGATACCAAAAACGCCGCACTCTTCGCGCAGCTTGTCGTCATCGAACGGATTGGTGGTCAGCATCGAATTGGGTCCCCGACTACCCGCATTCCTGTAACAGGCGCATCATATAAGGCGAGGACTGCGCTTTGTCGCCCCCAGCCTGAATAAAGCGTGAAATTTTAACTGCTTAGGACACTTAGCCCTTGTAAAGGGCGGGGAATTTTTGCCTGAGCGCTGCGATCTTGGGCCGGTCATTCACGAGGATGTACGGGAAGTAGGGATGCTTCTCTGCAAAGTTCTGGTGATAGCCCTCGGCGGAATAGAATCCGCCATGTTCAATCCGGGTCGCGATCGGCTTTTTCCAGATCCCGGACGCATTCAGGTGGTTGATGTAGCCGCGTGCGAAACGTTCCTGGGTCGGCGACTGGGGGAAGATGGCCGAACGGTAGCTGGTGCCGACGTCGGGGCCCTGGCGATTGATCTGGGTTGGATCGTGCGCAACCGTGAAATAGACCTCGAGCAGCTTGCCGTAGCTCACCAGAGCGGGATCGTAGGTAATCTTCACGGCTTCGGCATGGCCGGTGGCTTCGGAGCTCACTTTGTCATAGCTGGCGTCGGCGGCACTCCCGCCCGCATAGCCCGAGACGACGCGCGTCACTCCCTTCACATGCTCGAATACCCACTCCATGCCCCAGAAGCAGCCGCCGGCGAGCACGGCGGTTTCGGCACGGGGCGCAGCCGCGGCGGGCGTAGTCGTCAATAGCAGGATCGGGATCAGCAAGGCCTTCATGATCGTCCTTTCGGAAGCGATCTGATGTGGCGCATTCAACATTTACACCGGCTGGACGACCCGTCGGTTGCACAATAGGACGTTGCTGACACGGAGGTAAGCGAATGCCGACCTACAAAGCGCCGGTCCGGGAAACGCGATTCATTCTCGAGGAAGTGCTGGATGTCGGTCGCTATTCGAACCTTCCCGGCTTCGCCAATGCCTCGCCCGACCTCATCGAGGCGATATTGGAGGAGGCCGGTCGCTTTTGCGAAGAGGTGCTCCAGCCCCTCAACCGCATTGGTGACGAGGTCGGCTGCAAGCGCGCGGACGATGGCTCCGTAACAACCCCGCCCGGTTTCAAGGAAGCGTATCGGCAATTCTGCGATGCAGGCTGGCCGACGCTGACCGTGCCCGAAGACTATGGTGGCCAGGGCCTGCCGCAGGTCATCGGCACCGCCGTCAGCGAATTCATCCTCTCCGCCAACCACAGCTTCGAGATGTACCAGGGCCTCACGGCTGGAGCGATCGCCTCGCTGCTGGTCAAGGGGAGCGAGGACATCAAGCGCAAGTACGTGCCGACCATGGCCACCGGCAAATGGACCGGCACGATGAACCTTACGGAGCCGCACTGCGGGACCGACCTTGGCCTCCTCAAGACCCGGGCCGAACCGAACGAGGATGGGAGCTATTCGATTAGCGGAACGAAGATCTTCATCTCTTCGGGTGAGCACGACCTTAGCGAAAACATCATCCATCTGGTGCTCGCCAAGCGGGTTGGCGCGCCCGACAACGTGAAGGGCATCAGCCTGTTCGTCGTTCCCAAGTTCCTGGTGAACGACGACGGCTCATTGGGGGCGCGCAATTCGCTCTCCTGCGGAGCCCTCGAGAAGAAGATGGGCATCCACGGCAATGCCACCTGCGTCATGAACTACGATGCAGCAAAGGGGTGGCTGGTCGGGGAGGGCGAGAAGGGCCTCCAGGCGATGTTCATCATGATGAACGCCGCGCGCCTCGGCGTCGGGCTCCAGGGCCTCGCCCAGGGCGAAGTCGCCTATCAGAACGCTGCCAATTACGCTCGCGAGCGCCGGCAGGGTAGGGCGCTCAGCAGTTCCGACCAGGAGGGGGACGCCAAGGCCGACCCGATCATCGTCCATCCCGACGTGCGCCGAATGCTGATGGAGTCGAAGGCCTGGAACGAGGCCGGCAGGGCGCTTTGCCTGTGGGGCTCGCTGTTGGTCGACCTTCTTCGCGGCTCGCCCGACGAGGACGAACGCCGTCAGGCGGACGATCTCCTGGGTCTCGTCACCCCCGTCATCAAGGCTTACCTCACGGACAAGGGCTTCGAGGCCGCCGTTCATGCGCAGCAGATACTCGGCGGGCACGGCTACATCCGTGAGCATGGCATGGAGCAGTTCGTCCGCGACGCTCGCATCACCCAGATCTACGAAGGAACGAACGGCGTTCAGGCGATGGACCTCGTCGGCCGCAAGCTCCCGCGCGACGGCGGGCGCGGCATCCGCACCTTCTTCGAGGTGGTCGCCAAGGATATCGCGGCGGCGAGCGCAGCGGGCGATCCTGGAGGCATTGCGGAAGCGCTCGAACCGGCGTTGCAAGACCTTCAGTCCGCAACGATCTGGCTGGCGCAGCATGCTCCCGGCGACCCCGACAACGCGGGCGCCGGCGCTTACGCCTACATGGACCTGATGGGCCTCGTTGGCCTCGGCTGGATGTGGCTCAAGATGGCGCGCGCGGCGAGCGAGGCACTTGCGTCGGGCGATGGCAAGGAAGGCCAGGATTTCTACGACGCAAAGCTCACGACTGCCCGCTTTTACGCGCAGCGTGAATTGCCCCTCTCGACGGCGCTTCGCCGGAAGGTCGAAGCCGGCGCCGAGACGTTGATGAAGATACCGGCCGAGGCCTTCTAGCCCCGCTATTATTCCGGTTTCACGAACTTCAGCGCATATTGGTCGGTGTGCCCGCGGACCTTGGGGTCGAAGATCGGCAGGTGATGGTCGTCGGTGGACCGCTCCAGGAAGTGGCCTTCGGCCGCGAGCTTGAATCCCGCGGATGTGACCTCGTTGATGACCTGCGCCTTGTCGATCCGGTGGACCTTGGCGATGTCCTCCCTGGACATTCCCGCCCAGCCCTCATGATCAAGGACGAAGAAAATCCCGCCCGGCTTCAAAGACCTATAGACGTCGCGGTCGAACGCGACGGTGTCGACGTTCCCATAGCGGGCGATCTTCATGTCGTGATAATTTTGCGTGACCCAGGCGAGATCGAGGGGCTGCGCGAATTTGACGGTTCCGAACGGCTGAACGTCGAGGGACACGTTCTTCCACTTTCCCTCCTTGAGCATCGCCTCGTCGTCCTTGACCGAGTCGTTCCAGCCCGCATTCTCAATCGCGTAGACATGGCCGTTCGGGCCCACGATGTCGCTCAGCATGCGCGTGAAATAGCCCCCGGCCGGATAGAACTCGCCCACACTCATGCCCGGGCGGATGCCCGAGAAAGCCAGGGTATCGGCGGGCTTGCGGAACTCGTCCGCAGCCCGGTAGCCCTGAGGCCTCGCCGGATTGGCGACGGCTGCGGCGATGATTTCGGATTGGCTCGGCTGCGCTTCACGGTGGTTGCATGCGGTGAGCGCGACTATGATCAGGAGTGATGCGAAGCGACGCATTCGGGCGTTCTCCCCCGTTTCGGTGCTCCTCCATCGTTCGGCCCCTCAGCGGTTCGGGCAAGCATCATTCGACGAAGCCGCCGATGGGTTCTGCAAGGTACGATCCGGATTAATGAACTTCGGGTGGCCGGTTCAGAAAGAGCCGCCATCGATGCACCTTCCTGCGCGCCGTTCGTTGTTTTCGCCGGACCTCTCGCCAGGAGAAGAACAATGACGCCCACCAGCTGGATCGTTCTAGGAGCAATCATCGTCGTTGCACTGATTATCGTCGCAATTCTTTTCTCGAGGCGCGCCCGCTCGAAGCATCTGCGCGATCACTTCGGACCCGAATATGATCGCGCCCTCGAGGCGAAAGGCGATCGTTCGAAGGCCGAGGCCGATCTCGCTGCGCGCGAGAAGCGCGTCGAGAAGCTCGACATCCGGCCGCTCGAACCAGCCGAGCGCCGCGAATTCACGCAACGCTGGACGGACGTTCAGGCTCGCTTCGTCGACGACCCGGCGCGCGCAGTTGCCTTCGCTGACGCGCTGCTCGGCGACGTCATGAAGGCCCGCGGCTACCCCGTCAGCAACTTCGAGCAGCGCGCGGGAGACATTTCGGTGGACCATCCGATCGTCGTTGAGCACTACCACAAGGCCCACGACATCGCGCTCCGTCACGAGCATGGCAAGGCGAGCACCGAGGATCTCCGCCAGGCGATGATCCACTACAGGGCATTGTTCGACAATCTGGTGGGAGCGGCAGCCCCCTCAGCGGCGGAACGCGAACCAGCGCACCACTAACGTCGATCAGGTTGTGGAACCGAAATGCGCGCCGCGTTGTTCGCGCCGCGCATCTTCCCATCCCCCGGGAAGATGCCTGTGGAGCGGTCCGCCATTGCCCCCCTCCGCAGTCGGATCGCTCCACAGATGGGGCGCTAGCCTTCCTCTGCTCGTCGCTCCAGAATGAGATTCTAGCGCTTTCGTGCGGGCCAGCCACTGCGAAAAAGGCCGCCTAGGGCTCTTTGCCCAGGCGCAAAAATCAGTGGCGAAACCGATCGAGCGACCCCAGCCCAAATCTGGGCCGCTCCAGCTTTTCAGGAAAAGGCGAGCGCCAGTCCCGCCCCGACAATCACGGCCGTAAGACTGAGTCCAAGCACCGCGTTGCGCCAGTTTCCAAACGTGCTCTCCATGAGAACCTCCCCTATTTGCTCCCGGAGGGAAGATAACATGAGATCATCGCGATCGCGATGTGAAATCATGGCGAGTCAGTAACTTAAGCTGGCTGGCTGGCAGCCGGGCAACACTTTTGTTCAACGGTTGTTCAGCTTTGCGCGACAGTCCGCCCTGTTCGCGCGACAGCCGTAGCTCCATCGCGCCTTACGGTTCGTTTTAACCTCCGAAGGCTCCAACCGTGTGGAAGGAGGAAGAGCCATGCGTACCATGTTCAAGATGCTTGCCGGTGCAGCCGGCCTCGCCGCTGTCGCCGCGACGCCCGCTGCAGCGCAATATTACCCGCAAAGTGGCTACGGCGGCTACGGCGGCTACGGCGGTTACAGCGGATACGGTGCTTACGGCGGCTACGGCGCCGGAGTGAACTCCAACTTCGCCGCGCAGCAGTGCACGGCGGCCGTCCAGAGCCGTCTTTACAATCGCACGAGCCTCGGCTCGATCCTGGGGTCGCTCGTCGGGCTTCCGACCAACAGTACCGGCCGGGTGACCGGCATCACGTCGAGCACCCCGACGCGCATGGGCATGCGCATCCGCGGTGTCGCGAGCAGTGGTCGCTATGCCTACAACAATTATGGTCCCTATGGCGCCGGCGCCTACGGCGCGCTCGGTTACGGCTACAACAATGCCGCCGACCTGTCGTGGAGGTGCGACGTCGACTATCGCGGCAATATCCGCAACGTCGACATAACCCGCCGCTACTAAATGGCTTGTTTCGCGAGGAGGAGCGCCGGCAGTTTGCCGGCGCTTCTTTTTTGTGGATCAGCTAAGCCCATGAAAAACAAACCATTATTCGGACATTGCAGGTTCATGCCCGGTGCGGATAAACCCTTTGCTGAAATTGTGCGTTGATGGTGCCAGAGGGGCGCCGTGCCGCGTTCAGAAACACGAAGTGGGTAGATGGGTAAGCTTTTGCGCGGCTCCGGGCCGCTGAATGGGTCACTTGCCCTAGCACTCGCAGCGGGTCTGCTCGCTGTACCGATCGCAGGTGGGACGCCTGCATCGGCCCGTTCTTCGGCAAGCTCGTCGCAAGCTGGCGAGGTCGGAGCATTCTATCGCGGCCGCGCCGGAGCGCCGCTGTGGCTCTCCTCGAGGGCGGGACCTGCGGCGCGGCAGCTCATTTCGCTGCTCGAAACTGCCCAGGCCGACCATCTCAACCCGAAGCGTTACGACGTGAAGAGCCTCATCAGGGTGCTCGACAGCGCGAGAAATGGCGATCCGGCCTCGGTGCAGCGCGCCGAGTTGATGCTGAGCACCGCCTTCGTCGCTTATGCACGTGACCAGCGGCACGACCCGGGCGGGGTCATCTATGTCGACCAGCAGCTGAGACCGGCAGCGCCTTCAGCGTCTGAGATCCTCGGCGCAGCGGCACGAGCGCCCTCGCTTTCCGACTATGTCCAGAACATGGGCTGGATGAACCCGATTTACGCGAAGCTTCGAGCCGCGATCGCCAGCCGCCTATACCGAAGCGACGGCGAGCGCCGCCTCCTCGAAGTCAATCTTGAACGGGCAAGGGCGCTTCCCGGGGGGGACGGCCGCTACGTGATCGTGAACCCGCCCGCTGCACGCCTCTACATGTACGACGGCGGACGGGTCGTCGATTCCATGCGGGTCGTCGCCGGTCGCCCCGATCCAGTCGCGCAAACGCCGATGATGAACGCCTTCATCCGATACGTCGCGCTCAATCCCTACTGGAACTCGCCCGCGGATCTCACCTCGAAGCTGCTCGCTCCCCGAGTGATCAAGGGCGGACGCACCTACCTCAACTCGCATGGCTACGAAGTCCTGTCGGACTGGTCCGACCAGGCCCACGTCATCGATCCGATGTCGGTCGACTGGCACTCCGTTGCCGCGGGAAAGCCAATACGGATGCGCCAGAAGCCCGGGCCTGCGAACTCCATGGGCCGGATGAAGTTCATGTTCCCCAATGCGCAAGGGATCTGGCTCCACGATACGCCGGAGAAGGAGAAGATCGACGAGGCGGCGCGGCTCCAGAGCAACGGCTGTGTCCGGCTCGAGGATGCGCCGCGTCTCGAGCGCTGGCTGTTCAACGGCCGTCCGCCCAGCTGGAAGGGAGCGAGGCCCGAGCAGAAGGTGAACCTTCCCCAGCCGGTACCGGTGTACATCACCTATTTGACCGCCGTTCCGAGCGGCACTTCGATCGTCTATTTCGATGACTTCTACGGCAAGGACCGTTCCGAGACGCGACGCTTCGCGGGACTGTTCTAGGTCCTAGCCTCCTCCTTGCTCCTGGAGGAGATAGGAGGGAGTCAGCATCCGAACGTCTTTTCTCGGCTCTTTCTTCGGAGCGAGCCGGGCAAGATCGAACTGGTTTTCGAACTGGACTCCGAACTTGCCGGACTGCGCCCAGCGCACGATGCCGCGGACCGGGGCGACCCCGACGATGTCGATGGCGAGACTGGTGCCCGGCGCGACGGGGATCTCGCATTCGACCAGGGATCCCATCGACGAGATGTTCCGGAGCTTTACCTCGACCATGACGCCGCCGATGCAAGTGACGGCGCGCCTCATCAGCCGGTGGCGAGGCTCGCGGCTGCACGCGAAACCGTCAGCCTCGACCGTGACATTATTGGCGAGTTCACGCGCAACGGACGATTCGCTCGGTTTTCCGAAGATGTAGCCTTGGACCATGCTGACTCCGAGCTCGCGGATCAGCTGGAGGTCGTCGTGGGTCTCGACGCCCTCGGCGCACGTGTCCATGCCGAGCGTTTCCGCCAGAGTCACGATTGCGCGAATGATGGCGGCATTGCGGTTGGTGGCGGAGGCAGCACCCCTTACGAAGCTCTGGTCGATCTTGATCTTGTCGAACGGCGCCTTCTTCAAATAGCCGAGCGAGCTGTAACCGGTGCCGAAATCGTCGAGTGATAAGCGAACTCCGAGCTTCTTCAGCTTGGCGAAGGTCTCGTCGGTCGAATCGCCCTCCGCGAGGAACACGCCCTCGGTGATCTCCAGCTCCAGCCGCTCCGGGCGAACGCCGGTCTCGCCGAGGTGCTTGGCGATCATTGGCACGACGTCGGGGTCATTGAACTGGAGCGGCGACAGGTTGACTGCGACGCGGACCGTATCGGGCCAATGCGAGGCTTCCTCGAGAGCGGTCTGTAAAACCCACTCACCGAGCCTGCCGATCAGCCCTGCTTCTTCAGCGAGCGGGATGAACTTCGATGGGGCCACCGCGCCGCGGGTCGGATGCTGCCACCGCACCAGCGCCTCGAAACCCGATATTTCTTCTCCGGCTGCGCGGACGATCGGCTGATAATGGACTGCCAGTTCGCCCCGTTCGATTGCCTGGCGAAGGTCTCGTCGGTCGAATCGCCCTCCGCGAGGA
>JBJMVK010000093.1:0-16764 GCA_045810725.1 Sphingomonas sp.
AGGTCGCGGAGCGCATCATGGCTGTGTCCCTCGCGAACGATCAGCTGTCGCCCGGTCGCTCCGAGAAGGTAACCATGCCGAGCTACCTGCGCGCGATTTGTACTGCTCTGGCGAGCCAACGCAGTGACGTGAACGTCACGGTGAAGGCAGACGACATCTCGCTACCTTCGGAGCGGGCAGTCCCAATCGGGTTGATCGTGAACGAACTTGTCACGAACAGCCTCAAATATGCCTTCGAAGGGCGATCCGGGGGCAGTGTGATCGTCGAGCTTTCGGCGGGTGCTGGTGGTGGCCGCGCCTTGCTTGAAGTCTCGGACGATGGGAGCGGCATTCCAGAAGATGCCGGCAGCGGGACTGGAACGCGCCTGCTCCAGTCTCTTGTGCGACAGGTGGGCGGCGAAATGCGGCAGACCAGTTCCGCGGAGGGAACGCGAACGAGCATCATCTTCATCGACGGGGAATAAGCGGGCAGGGCGCCGTCCCAGCGGACGATTTTGGCGGAAGGAGTCCAAACTCCGAAATGGGTCTCTGGCGCCAGCAACCCTCCCGACCGGGATTTTCAGAGATTTTTCCGAACGCTCAAAGGATTCCACTCGGTCCGGCGTCTGAGGCTTAGCGCGGTTAGTATTCCTCGCGATGACAGGAGAGTTTCATGGGTTGCAGTTATCGGTCCCTGGGTGCGGCAATCGCTGTGGCGGCATCGCTGGCTCATCCAGGGGTGGCCGCGGCTCAGCAGGCGCCAACGGCCAGCATCGCTGAAATGGCAAGCACGCCGCTGGTTCGAGTGAACATTTCCGAAGCGCTGAGGACTCCTCCCGACGAAGCCAGCATGACGGTCGGAACCCAGGCCAAGGCTTCAACCGCGACCGAGGCAGTCGCAGCCAATAAAGTGAAGACCGAAAAGCTTCTGGCAACCATTCGCGCAGCGGGCATCCGCGAGCGCGACATCCAGACACAGGGAATCCAGCTGCAGCCCGATTATCGCTGGGACAACGAGCCGAACGGACGAGGGCGGCAGACGCTCATCGGCTATATCGCAAGCAATTCTGTGCAGATAAAAACACGCGACATCGACAAACTGACCTCATTGCTCGATGCCCTCATCACGGGCGGCGCGGATTCCGTTTACGGACCCAATTTCGCAATTTCAGATCCAGCACCGCTGAGGCGGGAAGCGCGGGTTAGGGCGATGGCGCGAGGCCAAGCTGAAGCGACCGAATATGCCCGCAACAATGGCTACAATTCTGTCCGGTTGCTATCCGTCGAGGAGGGCGTTTCCTATCGGGGCTCGGAAGTGATCGTTACTGGCACCCGGGTCAGCAACATGTCCGCGCCGCCCCCGCCGCCGCCGCCTGCGCCTGAGCGCGATGGCGGCGTCGTGGCTCCGGGACAGCTGGAAACGGGTGTTTCCCTGAACCTGCTCTATCGCATGGAGCGCTAAGTCTCTGGCTGTGGCGCTAGTCAGGGTGAGGTTTGGGCATGGGGCGGTGATGCCGAGAAGGCGCGGGCGAGAGACAATGACCTCATCGTTCCTGGCTGGGCACAGACCTCTAGCCATGACCGCCTCCGTCTTTGCGCAACGCCTTAAGCTTGCGTCTGGTTGGGGCCCTCGATTTGGAGTTCGGTCGTGCCGCGTGCTCTCGCCCAGGCAATGGCATCGGTCTCAGCTTCCTGAACGGTGGCGAAGTCGGCGGGACTTGCGCCACGTACGGCTTTTCCACCCGCTTCAACCGACCCGGTCCAGGATATTCGCCCATCCGCCAGCCGGTTTATGCAGATGCGATCAGCTGTATCCGGCGCTCGCTCGCCCGGTTGAAGTTTTCGGATAAACACCGCTGCCTCCCCCATCCCCGTCGCGAAGCATAACACAGCTGCCGAGCCGATAGAACCGTTTGGGGCTTCTCGAAGTTCAGCGACTCGCGGAGTTGAAACGCGCCTCAGACATCTGGACCCCGCGGCTATCCAGTCCACCAGGGACACAAACAGCAGTGCAAGCGTTTTAACATCATGGGGCAAGAATCTGACCGATTTCGCAGTCGCGCCAAGCAGTGCCGCGATTTGGCGAAGGATGCCCGCGATAATCAGTCCCGGCAGACCCTGAACGACATGGCCGAGGACCTGGATTCCGAGGCGGGCAAGATCGAGGAAGAAGAGGCCGAGACTAAGGCGAAGACGCCTGGTGCTCGAGATTAAGCGATTGCGTCGCCCTGGTTGAACGAAACGCCAGTTAGACGTCGGATTGCCCAAGAGCAGTGGCTATCGCCTCGCCCATGGCGGCGTTTTACCGCCTGCGTCTCGTGGGACGACGCGAGCATGGTCGTTCCGGGTCCAACATAGATCAGCTTCAGGAACGAGGAACGAGCCTTTCCCGTTACTGGGCCGACCGCGCGCACAGTCATCCCTCACTTCCCCCCGAAGGGTGCGCGCGGAAACGTGGAAAGCGACCCGGCTAAGCGCCGGGCCGCTTTCTGTTTTTCCCTGAGATCGGGCTTCCCGCGCCCATCGCCGCCCGGTCAATTGGCTTAGTCGTCATCGCCCGTGTGAAGAGACCCTTTCATCTTCGCGCAGGGGGTGTTCCCTTGCGCGCCAAGGCGGCCGCGACGATCAGCATCGATCGATGCGTTGATCTTGGGATATGCTTCATCGCCAACGGAGTTTCGGCGAAGTTCGCGGACCGCTATGTAGGTCGCACGATGGCGCATTCGCGCCGGCAACAGGAGAGTAACATGGCCAAGGGACAACAAAGGTCGAACAAGGAAGCGCGCAAACCGAAGAAGGCGAAGGAGAAGACCAATGCGTCCAACCCGTCGCAGAAGACCGGCCAGCGCGGACTCGAGAATCTCAAGAACAGCTAGCCGAGCAACGTGGCCGAGCCGCCCCGAATCCTTGTGGACGGCGATGCCTGCCCCGTGAAGGATGAAGTATACAAAGTCGCGTGGCGACGCGCGGTGCCGGTGAAGGTCGTCACCAATTCATATCTGCGCGTGCCCGACCATCCCCTTGTTGAGCGGGTCATAGTGCCCGAAAAGTTCGACGCTGCCGACGACTGGATCGCAGGGGTGGCGGACGCTCGGACGGTGGTGATCACTGGGGACATCCTGCTTGCCGACAGATGCCTCAAGGCCGGCGCGATCGTGATAGGCCACAATGGCAAGCCATTCACAGTTTCCAGCATTGGGGCGGCAGTCGCGACTCGAGCGATCATGGCAGACCTGCGCGCCGGGGCCGGCATTACCGGAGGGCCGGCCCCGTTCGCCAAAGCGGATCGTTCGCGCTTCCTTGAAGCTCTCGACCAGGCCCTCGCGCAGCTGAGCCGCTAGTCATTGCTGTAACTCGCCCCCCTCGGGACATTTTGGCTACCTGCCACGCTCACCCTCGGGGGATGGCACGGGCCTCCTTATCAGAAAACACCTAGCCGTCGCGCGATAGCCAGACCTACGGCGGCAGCGACTGCAATCGTGCTCGCCGCGAGGCCAATCAAGGCGCCGCCGCTGCGGGAGCGCGCATAGAGAGCGGCGACGACCATCTTCAGCGCGGTGTTCGCGATGATCGTTCCGGAGATCGCCAGCGCGGCGAGCTCGCGGTCGAGCGTCCGAGCAGGAAGCCCTGAGAGAGTCACGATCGCGGCGTCCACATCGAACGTCCCAGTGATGAACAACGATGTGGCAGCGCCGGACTGGCCGAAATGCTGCTGTGCCCATCGCGTTGCGACCGCACCCGCCGCCACGATGCCGACGAAGCCCAAGGCTGGAAGGATCGCGATCGGGTTATGGAGCCCCTGGCCTTTGCACTCGGCGTTCTTCGGAGAGCGAAACCAAGAGAAGGCAGCGGCTGCAGCTGCGATTACGGCCGCTGGCCCGGTGATCGCGACGAACGGCAATAGAGTCGAGGGCGAGAGCAGGCCGACAAGGAGGTTCACGCGAACGAACATGGCGGCCGTGGCGATGAGGATTCCGGCCGTCAGCGGCCCCTGTTCTCCGGCCCCCAGCCGTTGGGCGAACGACGCAGTCACCGCAGTCGAGGAATAGGCGCCCCCGATGAGCGCTGTGGCGAGGACTCCGCGGCGCTCTCCGACCGTTCGGTTCGCGATGTAGCCGAGGAATGAAAAACCGGTGATCAGGACAACGATGAGCCACAGCTGGAAAGGATTCCACGCGCCCAATGGGCCGATGTGCCGATTGGGGAGGAACGGCAGCACGGCCGCAGCGATGACGGCAAAGCGGGCGAACGCCTGGACGTCGGTCGTATTAAGCTTGTCGACGAGGCGATGGGTTTCGGTCCGGGTCGCGAGGATCAACGTGACGATCGCCGCGCAGGCGACCGCGAGCGCCGGCTGCCCCGCGCCGGCGAGGAGGCCAAGCCCGACAGCGACCACGGCGGCGACGATGCCCGTCGCGTCCTTCCGGTCCGTTTCCCGCGCGAATGCGAGGACGAGCAACCCGACGAGGCCGGTAGCAAAGATCGCGGCAACGATCGGGTGGATGATCTGGCCGAGGACCCCCGCGATCGAGCCGCCGGTCCCGAGCAAGGTGTAGGTGCGGACGCCCGCGACGCGCGTACCGGGTTTCTCGCGACGCAGCCGCCAGCCTCGCTCTATCCCGATCATCATGCCCGCGGCGATGCCGGCACCGAGCTGGAGACTGAGCGGCGCCAAGCTGGTCAGGCAGTTCGCCCGGCCGTAGCCGCCGCGGTTTGCGCGGCATTTTCGATTCCGAGCCGCTTGTTTGCGTCCGCGAGAAGTTTCTGAAACCGGGGATCGTCGCGAAGGATGTCGAGGTCCGTATCGGTGGCGGCGACCTTGACCTGGAACGCGCCCGCGATCGGTAGCGTGCCCTGGAGCATGCTGAGCGCACCCTCTTTGTCGCCGAGGTGGCCCGCGAGAACGCACGCGAAATTGTACCGCATGTTGAGATTCTCGGGGTCGATGAGAAGCGCGCGCGCGATCCATTCCCGGGTGCGCTCCTCGTCGCCGAGAAGCGCGTGCCCGCCGGCGATAATTCCGAGGGCAGCGCCATTGCTCGGGTCGTTCTGGATCGCCTTTTCGCTCTCCGACACCATCTTGCTCGCGGCGTACCGCAGCTTGCGAAGGTCGCCGATCGCGCGATAGCAGGTCGAGAGCATCGCCCAGGCGTGGAAGTCCGATTCCATGACCTCCGTCGCCTTTTCATAGTGGCGCGTTGCCGTTTCGACGTCGCGGCGAAGCAGATAGAATCGCCCGGCCTCCTTGTTCACTTCCCAGGAGTCCGGTCCGAGGCGGATCGCCGCTTGCATCTCGGCCGCGGCAGCGTCGTGTTGCTGCTTCTCCTGCAGCCGTTTGACCATCGGAAGATGTGCCTCGGCGATCGTCGGGTCGATCGCGAGGGCCGCGTGGGCCGCGGCGAAGCCATCATCGACATCGCGCGCGAAGCTGAAGCGGAGGCTTGACTGGGCAATGGCGAGAAGCGCCCACGCGTCCGCATAATAAGGATCGATCTCGACCGCGCGGCCGCAGATCCGCATGACGCGCTCCTCGCGCCGCGGGTCTCCGTGGTTGCCGGTGATCCAATATTGGCGCGCGAGCAGGTAGAGGTTGTAGGCCTCGGCGCTGGTCGTCCCCCGCCGTTTGAGCGCTTTGCGCTCGTCTGGAAGGAGTTTGAGCTTTAATGCTTCGACGATCGCTTTCGAGATCTCGTCCTGGATGGCGAAGATGTCTTCGAGGTCACGGTCGTACCGATCCGCCCAAACGTGATCGCCCGTTGAGCCATCGATCAACTGAGCTGTGATCCGCACTCGGCCGCCTGCCTTTCGGACGCTGCCTTCGAGCACATGGCTGATACCGAGCTTGCGGGCGACCTCGCAGACATCGATGGACTGTCCCTTGAACGTGAAGGCGGTGTTCCTCGCGCACACGCCAAGGGCCGAGATCTTCGATAGATCCGTGGTGATGTCTTCGCTGATGCCGTCGCTAAAATACTCCTGTTCGGCATCGCCGCTCATATTCTGGAACGGCAGCACACAGATCGACAGCTGGCGGTCCCTCGGCGGGCGGCGGCCGATGGCCTGCTCCGGCGGCCCGACGAGCGCATGAACACTGTCCCTGAGCTTGCGCCAGCCCGGAGCATCGGCCTCGCCGTTCCAACCGCGGAGGTCGGCACATTGGATCTGGTTGAAGGGAAGCGGTGGTATCGTCCCGTCGAGCGCGCCCTGGACGAGTGTGCCCGCCGTTCGCGCCGCGTCCGCCTCGGCCCGGACCCACTGCGACTTCGCTGCCTCCACCGACCACAGGACAACGACGGCCGAAGCGGACTTCAGGCGTTCCTCGATGACCTCGGCATAGCTGCGGTGCGCAGGCAGCTGATCGTCGCGCCAGGCTTGAAAACCGTCGCCGCGAAGCGCGTCGGCAACGCGCGCGGCCACCTGCTCGTCACTGCGCGCGTAAGACACGAAAACATCCGCCATCAGGGCTCGGCCCCTCAACCCTGTTTCCGCTTTGAATATCAGGAGTCTGGCGGAGAGTCTTGGGTTACTCGGCGGTCGTCGGATTGATGGTTGTCCGGACCTGCGAAATCTTGTTTGCGGGGAAGCCCCCGAGCTTAGCGTGCTCGCGAATGACGTCCTCGTTCGGAGCGCGATAGATGCAGTAAATCTTGTTGTCGGTGACGTAGCTGTGGACCCATTGGATCTGCGGCCCGAGGTCGCGCAGTACGGAGCATGAGGTCTGAGACGCTTGCTTGAGGTCGCTTGCGTCGAGCTGACCCACGCCAGGCATTTCGCGTTCGATCACATATTCGGGCATCCGCACCTCCAGACAGGCCTGCCTTTGCTTGGCCTTCCTAGACTATTGTTCCTCGCGGCCCAAGCGCTGACTGGTGCTCGCAGTGACTCGCTTCGATGCCGCTTATCTGCCGCTAAGGCGGTCGATCGCGCGATCAAGCCTAGCGGAGATCTCCTCGACGTCGGCGTTGAGCGCGCGCAGTTCCGCGATTGGATCGGCAGTCTTCGCGGGAGTCTTCTGGCTCGTCGGAGGCTCGCTCTGCAGCCGTGCCGCGCTGACCGACGCGACCGAGATCGGGTGCTCGAATTCGCAGCCGTAGAATTCGCCGCAGTTCCATACGACCACGGCCCCGACCGTGCCCGCGTGGGGAAGCTCGACCTCGAAGCCCGCGCCGACCAGCATTGCGGCCGAAGTCTCGAGCAGCATCCCGGTTAATGAAATGTCCCTGACGGTTACGGCCTCACCCTCTGCGCCGAGCCCGAGCCGCATCACTCTCCTGAGTGCGCGGCGGCGCTCACCTTCCTGAGGCCGATCTTCGAAGTGCGCGAATCCCGACACGAGCGTGTCTCCTGTCCGGCAGGGAGTGCTACGCAAATGGTTAACAAGTAGTAAGCGCGACGCTCAGGATCGGCCGAGCCGCTGCCTGAGTTCCGATAATTCCCAGTAATCATTACGGCTGAACGGGAGGAGTGCATTCATAGCTGCGAAAGAGCTTTTGCCGAGCGCTCGCTTCAGACCTGCAAGCTCGGCGAGCGCCGAGCGAATTTCCGAGGCGTCGAACTCGGCGTCTCCAGCTTCCTCCTCGAGCATTGTTTCTTCGGCCTCGGCCACCAGCCAGGCTTGCAGTTCCCAATAGCGGCGCATCCGCTTGGCCGCTTCCGGTCCGACCCGGTCGGCGAGCGCGGCGATCCTCCGGCCAGCGCTGCTGTCAGGCCACTTGCCCGCCCGCAACGTGTCGACCTGCGCGCGGTGCTCGGCGCGCTCGGTCGTGAGCCATTTCTCGGCCTCGATGGTACCGAACTGGAAGATGGTCATGATCGCGAGCGGCGCAAAAATCGCAGCGCCGATCATCGCGAGCAGCGGGCGCTCGGGAAATTGGTTGAAGGCCGTGTGGATCGCGACGGCGATGAGATAGCCCGGGAGGAACCACCAGAGGTGGAAATCGAACTCGGAGGCAGCTTCGCGCATCTCGCGCTCGGCAAGCTCGTGCGCGAGGCCTGCAAGGATCGCGACGGTCGTGCCGTGCATCACCGCGGTGCCGAGACCCCGCACGAGCCAAGTGCCCGCGCCGTAGTCAGGGAAGATCGTGAGATAGATGATGTTCTCGACGACGGAGAAGCCGGCGCCGACGGCGAACCCCGAAATGACGGCATCGAGCTTGTAGCCGATGCGGTTGAAGCGGAAGAGGCCGATCATCACGATCGCTTTCAAAGCCTCCTCGATCCACGGCGCGACGTAGCGGCTGTAAGCGCTGAAGCCGATCGGCAGCGTGTCGATGAACTGCCCGCTGATGGGGTATGCGGCCAGCGCCGCGATCGCCCCCATGAGGAGCAGGAAAAACACTTCACGCAAGCTCATCAGCTTGAAGGCGTCGAGCCACACGAAGACCGACAGCATCGCGAGAACAGGAACGAGTGCGAGGCCCCAATGGGCAGTTTCGGCGAGGAATGGGGGCATCAAGCGGCTACATGATCTTCAACGAGGCGAGCCATTCCGTCTTTCGGTAGTGGCCGTCCTCCCAGCCCGCCGCGGCGCCGACCGAGAAGACCATCGGCAGTCGAAGCGCGATGGTGAAGTTCAAGTCGATTTGAGTGCCGATATCGTAATAACGGTGTCCCTCCCGTTCCTGGTCCTGGGTCGCCATCGCACCGGCGAACAGCGCCGGACGGATATAGCTCAGGTAGAAAGCGGGAGTTCCGACCTCGGCGAATCGCACCGGTGGCAGGTTCACCTCCCCCGTCACCCTGCCGAACTTTCGCGCAGCGATTTCATCGATCTCGAACCCCGGAAATGATTCCATTTCGCGGTACCTCTTCTCGGGGCGGTTATCGACGTAATTGTTCCGAAAGGAACCAAAATAATAAGCTCCGAGCGGGCTCTCATGCTGACCGCCGACGAGCCCGCCGTGCGTGTAGAGCCAGACGGAGCTGTTGGACCAGGGAAGCGCGGTCCCCACGTCGATCCCGCCGTAAAGCCGCGGGAAGAAGTGGCCTTCCGCCTGGTCGGTGCCCACAGCGATGCGGGCATCGATACCCTTTTCGTGATCGACGCCGCCGAGCGCCTTGGTCGAGTTCGTATATCTGAACCCGAGCTCCCCTGAACGAAGGTTCTTGGGACTGGGAATGTTTTGCGCTCCGGGCAACTGGTCGAGGCCAAAGTAGGCGGCGACGAACCCGAAGACATCGAGCTGACGTGGCGGGTCGTATATCAAAGGTTTCGTGTAGTTGATGATCCCGGCATCGCCCTTGCGGCTGCGAAGGACAGGCCCGAAGAGATCGTAGACGTCTGCGAGATTGTGCCAGTAGGTGAGCTTCCAGTTGGGGGTCTGATATTCGGCATCGAGGTGCAGGCGCTCGCCGCCGTGCACCTGGTAGGGCGAGACCGAGATGTCCGCGCTGAACTGACGGAACTGAAGCGGGTCGGCGACGTGGATGTAATAGCCCAAAGCCGCCTTTTGATCGTAGCCCTGAACGACGGGGTAATGGGCATCGAAGCGCATGCGCTTCAATGGATCGTAAGTGCCCCGGTTGGTGATGAGCTCGTCGAGCGGGACCTTCGCCGGGGACCCCACTCCCCACTGCTTGAGCTCGGGACGGGCGTTGACCACTTCCGTTCCGAGGAAGCGAATGCTCGCGAGGTCCTGTCGCACTTGGGGCTGGATCACCGACGGATTGAAGCCTTCGCCCGTATAGTCATAGACCAGCAGCGATCCGTCCGGCCGGAGCTGCGGCCGGAAGAAGCCCGTTGCGGCATTGCTGAGCACGTCCCATTTGCCGCTGGCGATATCGAGCCGGTAGATGTTCGAGACGCCGGTGTAATAGGAATTGCCGAGGAGCGCCTTTCCATCTGGAGTGAAGGTGAACATCTCCGGCACAGAGGGAGGCAGCGACAGCCTCGCCACGGGATCGTCGGCATTGCCTTGCTCGAGGTCCGAAATCCTCCACACCTTCACCGACTGCTTGCCGTCTACCCCGCCGTAGGACCCTGAGATGAGCTGCCCGTCCGGGGAGACGTCGAGGTCGAAG
This sequence comes from Sphingomonas sp., assembly GCA_045810725.1. Classification (GTDB taxonomy): domain Bacteria; phylum Pseudomonadota; class Alphaproteobacteria; order Sphingomonadales; family Sphingomonadaceae; genus Sphingomicrobium. The sequence goes on from JBJMVK010000093.1 coordinate 10,000, forward strand.
AGGATCTCGCCGTAATGGAAAGTCTTGACCTGATTGAAGCTGGTGTAGGGCGGGGGGATCCGGACGAGGGTAACGAAACCGTTCTGGTGGCGGATGCCCCACAGGCTGTTGTCCGCGCGATCGAACGCGAGGTCGCCGATGCGCGCGTCCGTGAGCAGGCGGCGCTTCTTGCCCGTCTCGACATCGATCGCGTTGAGGTCGCGGTAAGCATAATTCTGGTTGGTGTAGAAGGCTGTGCGGGTTGCTGGATCGAAAGCGACGCTCGTCACCTTGTAGAGCATCATCCCGTCAAGATCCGTAAGGTGAGTGATCTTGCCGGTCGCGAGGTCCATCTTTCCAAGGAAGCCGATCTTCCCGGGCCAACGAAAGGCGGCCACGAGGCTGTTCGTCTTCTCGTCGACGAACCCGCGCGACATGGAGCCGAGGCCTCGTTGGCTGAGGTGTCTGGGCTCCGTCAGCGGGTATTTTGCGATCTCGGCGAGATTTCGTTCCTGGAACTTGCGTTCGGAGGCGAGCCACTCGTCCCAGACGTCGTCGAGCTTCTTGCCGAAGACGTGGCGGAACTGGCTGGCGTAGAAAGCCTTGGAATCCTCCGAACGGCGGAGCCACTCGACGACCTTCTCGGGCCCATAGGTCAGCCCCAGATATGACATGAACCGCGTGCCGTAGAGGTAAGAATTGGCGCCGACCTGAAAGTCGACCTGCGTCCCTTCGCTCTCGAGGCCAAGCGGTGAGAAGATGCGCGTATGGTCGTGGATCTTGGCGCGCCAGACCATTTCGTCATACCCGCCCTGCGCGCGGCCGAGCCCGCCCGCCATCCAGGTCTCCATGAAGACGGCGCTGCCTTCCATGTACCAGCGCGGAGACAGGTTCCTTGGACTCGTCATATAGTTGTAAAGGATCGAGATCGGATGCTTCTGAAGCGGCACGGGCTTGCCGCCGAAGAAGTGGCGCCACCGCGAATCGCGCGAGTTCCACACGTCGATCGTACCGACATGCGTCAGCTCGTGATTCATCAAGGTGAAGAAGCGCTCGCCCGGAGAGAAGGCTTCCATCGAAAGCGACAAGGGCGCGACGTCCAACAGGACCATGTCGCTGGGAGACCCGAGGGCGGCGGCATTGCCGTAGTCCGCGAAATCCTTGAGCAGGATCGTGACGGGCTCCCATGGTTTCCAGTTCAAATTCTTCTCGTGGAACGCGAGGGAGTTTTCGAACGCCCGGCCGATATACGGCGTAAGATAGGTCTGGATGGGGTCGATATAGAGTAGCGTCAGGTTCTTCGTCTCGAGCGTGGAGAGATGAAAGCCGGACGCGTCCTCGGGAACGTGCTTCGGCTCCTGCTGCTCCGGCCCGCCAGGCTTCACCGTTGGCGGTGCTACGGGCTCGGAGGGGGGTGTTCCTTCGGGCTGAGGCGGTACCTCGTCGGGCTTTTCGACAACGCTGGTCGAATCCGCGGGGGGCGGAAGCGGCGGCTGCTTGGCAGGTGTCTGGGCAAGTGCGGCCGTTGCGGTCGTGGAAAGGACGAGCGCCGCGCTCGCACGTGCGAGACGGCGCCCGTCAAACCACTCTCCCCCCATTAACGGCCCCCCCAAGCCGCTTAGGTCAGTTCGCTTGCGACTGAGAGGCCGCCTGCGAGACTCCAGCCTGGCTGAGCGCCGCCGAGAAACTCGGATTCGCCATCAGCGCCGCAAGGTTCGGCTGCGCCGCAAGCGCCGCCCACGCCTTCTGGTTCGACGACAGAGCCGCAAGCGCCGCGGGCTGGCCTGCAAGTGACGCGAAGGCCTTGGGGCTCGCCATCATCGCTGAAAAGGCGGATGCGTTCGCGAGCACTGCCTGGGACGCCGCAGCATTGAGACCCTTGGAGGCTCCTGCCGAAGCCACCATTGAATGAGCGTCGAGTGCCTGCAACGCCTTCGCCGCGCCGCTCAGCTGACCTGCATTGCTTGCAAGGTTTGAAAAGGCCGACCCGCTGCTTCCGAGCGCCGCGAGCAGGTTCGGGCTGAGGTTGTGCGCATTGCTGGCGAGGCTGGCGAACGCGAGGGAGTTGCTCGCCATGACCGCGAATACCTTGGGGTCCGCGTTGAGCGCGCTCATCGCCTTGGTGTCCGCAGCAAGCTGCTGGAATGCGACGGCGTTGCTCGCCATGTTGGCGTTGGATGCCGCCTTGGAGGCGGCATTCTGGAACGCGTTTGCATTGTTCGCATAGCTGCTGAACGCGGAACTATTGGCCATGATCGCTGCCAGTGCCGAGGGATGTCCGGCGAGCGCCGCAAAGGCCTTCGAATGGCCCGCTATTGCTTCCAGCGCCTTGGGCTGGCCGACCAGCGCCGCGAACGCCGACGGGTTCGACGCCACCGCCTGCATCCCGGCATTCGACAGCCCTGCGGACTGCATCTGCTGCGCGGCGGCCGCGGCGCTGTTCACCATTCCCGACAGCGCTGCGCTCTGGCCGGAAAGACCCTTGAACTGGCCGGCATTGGCTGAAATCGCGCTGAACACTTTCGGATCGGCGTTGAGCGCGTTCATCGCCTTGCTGTCGCCGACAAGGCCCTCGAGCGCGCGCGCGTTGTTGGCCATGTTGGCGTTTAGCGCTGCGCTTGCTGCGTTGTGCCCGGCGCTGGCGTTCGACGCGAAGTTCGCGAAGGCCGCTGCGTTCTGGAGGATCGCGGAAAGCGCCTCCGGGTGCGAGGCCAGCGCAAGCATGGCCGCCGAATGACCGGCGACGACGCCCATCAGCGCCGCGTTGGCATTGTGCGCGTTCGGCGCGAGCGACGATGCGCTAACGGCCGCATTCGCGACCCCTGCGAAGGCCTTCGGATCGGCCGCGAGGGCACTGAAGGCCTTCGGGTTCGACATAAGCGCCGACATGACCTGCGGCTGGCTCGCCAGCGCCTGGAATCCAGGGCTTGCCGCGAGCGAGCGGAAGTTCGGGTCGTGGACGACGAGTTCGAACGCGTCGGTCTGCATCAATTCGGGAACCGACGTGTCGCCAAGCGTCACGTCGCCTTCGCCGACTTGCGCTGACACGTAGCGTTCAGCGGGTACGATCGTGCCCTCGCTTGGCCCCATTGGCGGATACACCCGACCAAGCCCGTACGCGGCGACGCCGAAGGCGAGAACGCCTGCGGTGGTTAGAATCATCTTACGATTGTTCTTCGTAGAAACGGCCGTTGTCATTGTTGCCCCCTTGACTGAGTCAAGGCCCCCAATCTGCGCTGCGATTAATGCAAAGTCAATGAACGTCGGGATCCCGACACCATCGCTAAGCTGCTGTAGCAGCTTGAAAAAATGCGACAATACAACATTTCCGAAAGCGACCTTCGAGGAAATATTCCAGCAGTCTTAACCAGTTATCGAAGGACGCCTGAAAGGACGAGCGGCTTAATTTCCTGCGTCACGTTGGAAAGGGAGCCGGTCATGATCGCCCGCTTCACCTTGATTGCCGTTGCTGGACTTGCGAGCGCGAGCGCATGCGCTGCCGAGCCGTCGAGGGCTCCCGCGCCGGCGCCCGCTCCGGCGCAGCATTCGACGCAGCCGCAGGTCGTGCTGGCGTCCGCTGAAGACGTCCACGCCCCGACCGCGCCCGATCAGCAATCGCCGGCACCACCGAAGCGGAGGGTCGCTCGAGTGACGACCTGTCGCTGCGGCGACCAGCAGGCGCAGCCCGAGCAATAGACGCTTCCTCGTTGGCGGCTATCCGCTGCCTTTGAGCGAATTAGTGGAATTCCGCCGTTGAGAAAGCGCCAGCGATCCGAAGCGGCGGTTTCGCGCTTCGACGTCGCCGCCACACAACAGCCTATGGGATCGGGCAATTCAACAGTACAGTCGATAGCCACAGTCAGTCATTCGGCATGAAGTGGTGAACGGCGAAAAGTCCTTCGATCTCAAATGTTACATCCACCCGGCGTGGAAGCCGCGCATCCGGGCGGCCTCGCCGCGCCGGGAGTGGATGGACGAAACTCCGGAATCATTCGCGTATCGCTGCCTACCTCTCAACATTGCAAATGCGCATGGTTGGGAAATCCTAAGTCCCTGCGGGTTCGAAGCCGAATGGAACGGCGGACCTGGCGTCGGCGACGTGGTTGTTCGCGTCGACGGCGGGACCCCCGCCGAGCAGGTGCCGGTCTCCTTGTTTGGCCACGGCACGGTCACCTTCCATGTCGAGGGACTGTTCCGCACGCCGCCAGGATATAATCTGTGGGTCGGCGGACCGCCCAATAGCGCCAAGGACGCAATCGCTCCGCTCAATGGCATCGTCGAGACCGATTGGTCGCCATTCACCTTCACCATGAATTGGCGGTTCACGCGGGCCGGGCATCCGGTCCGCTTCGAGATCAACGAGCCCTTCTGTTTCTTCTTCCCGCTCGAACGCCGACTGATCGAGTCCGTCGGGCCCCGCATCGTTCCCATCGAGGAAGATGAGGAACTCAAGCGCCGTTTCGAAGAGTGGAGCGCCGCGCGGGACAAGTTCCAGGCGGAGGTCGCGGTCTCGCCACCCGACAAGCCAAGTGAAAAATGGCAGAAATTCTATTATCGCGGAGTCGATGCGTGCGGCGCGCCTGGCGCTGCTGATCATCAATCCAAATTGCGGGTGCCTGAGTTCGAGGGAGCGGAGCGGTTTCATCGACCGGCTCCGGCGTCGCCGTCCATATCGATGCCCACTCCGGAAGGGCATGGAGATCGGTCGGCATCGGGCAAGTTCGAGTGGATTCTTTCGTCCCTCGAAACATTGCGCCGTCAATCGCCACGAAAGATAGGGACGAGGTCTGGGATTACGGCGGAGCAATTCCTCGAGGAGCATTATGCCGCGAACTGGCCGGTGGTCCTGTCAGGAGAGCTCGCAAGCTGGCCGGCGCTCGACCGGTGGACGCCTGATTATCTCAAGGCGAAGATCGGCAAAGCCGTCGTGGAGGTGCAGACAGCGCGCTCGGTGGATCCCGATTTCGAGCGGAACATGGCCGCGCATCGGACAAATCTTCCGTTCGATGACTTCATCGAGACGATCACCAATAGAGGGGGCAATGATCTTTATCTGACCGCCTATAACAGCGCCTCCAACGAAGCCGCTCTCGCGCCGCTTCAGGAGGACTTGGGATTTCTCGACAAGCTTCTGGCTCGAGCAGACGCGCGTCCCCGCGGAATGATGTGGATTGGCGGTCGGGGCACGTTCACGCCCCTGCACCATGACCTGACGAACAATCTGCTGTTGCAGATCGTCGGGCGGAAAAGAGTGTTGATGGTTGCGCCTGGCGCGACGCCGCGCCTCTACAACGATCATCATGTCTATAGCCAGATCCGCGATTTGCTCGAACCCGGAATCACCGCACGTTATCCGATGTTGGAGGGACTTCACGTCCACCAGCTCACGCTCAATGCCGGCGATGCCCTGTTCATCCCGCTTGGCTGGTGGCACCAGGTCAGTTCACTCGATTTCAGCGTGACCATCACGCACACGAATTTTCGATGGCTAAACGACTTCCACGGGGCGCATCCGAGCTGACAGCCGGGATATTCAGGATCGCGTGAGAGCTCTGCGGCCGGTGGAACCGAAACATTCGAAAATGAGGGCCTGCCGGTCTCCGCGAGCGATGACCGTGGATGGTGACGCAGCTTATCGGCTGGCTATTCGTGCCGCGGTGCAGCTGCGCCGATCAGCAGCAAGGGAGAGGAACGCCTCCTAGTTCGAGACCGCGGCGATCTGCTGCTTTGCCCGGATGACTGGAATCTCGCCGTCGCCGACCGCCGCGAACGCCGACCAATAGAAAGGATGCGAGGTGTTTACGTCGTCCATCAATTGGCGCTGCGACATTCGCAGTGCCGTCACTGTCGCGGTCCCGGGCGGCGCGGAGAAGAGGCCGGTCATCAGGCGCTGCGTGGCATTATAGTCGTCGGGGATTGGCCAGTGGCTGGCGATCACCAGCCGCCCTCCGGCGCCGACGAACGCCCGCACCAGGCCATCGAGAGCAACGTCGCCGCCGGTAGAAAGGCCGGCCTCCTGGGTCGCAGCGCTGCTCGCCTGCGCAGCGGTGTCGCATGCCGAGAGGATCACCAGATCGGCATCGAGGTGGAGGTCGAACACCTCCCTGAAAGTCAGGAGGCCGTCGGACCCGCTGCCTCCAAAGCTCGTCAGGAGCGCGGGCTGCGCCGGGCATTTCGCCGCCCTCGAAGTCACGACACCGTGGGTCGCGAAATGGATGATGCGGTACTGGTCGAGGTCGGACCTTCCCTCCAGGGCGGTATCGGTGAACGCGTCCCCAGTGATCACCTGGACACCCGAAGGGTCATAGGGTTGGAGGATCGCGCTCGCGACCTGCAGCTCCTTGGCGGATATTGGGTGCTCCCAGTTCGACATCGGGAGTGAGCAGTCGCGGTCGGCTGCAGCAGGCACCAGCGCCTGTGTGGCCGCATTCGGCGGCGTATTTTGCCCAAGCCCCAGATATTCCTTCTTTCCGTCCGACGGCCGGGCGTTCCGGAGCTGCGCGAAGGAACGCGGGCTGACCGAGGTGCTGATGTCGCGGTCGCGGCCGAGCCAGGCGATTCCGCGAAAATCGAATGCGCCTTCATCGCTGGCTTTCGCGCGCTGGTCGTATGCGTCGACCGACGCCTGGTCCATCACGAGAAGGTTCGGAGGGAGGCGCAGCAGGGCGCCATCGGGCTCGAAGATCAGGTGCTTCGCCGCACCAACTTCGGAAGCGAAGGGACCGAACAATTCTCCATACATCTGGTGGGCGAGCGCAACGTCGAATGCATAGGTCACGCGCTGGC
>JBJMVK010000094.1:0-16438 GCA_045810725.1 Sphingomonas sp.
CCGGCATGCCGGCAGGCGCTGAGCAGGATGAGGGCTGCGAGGGCGGCAAGGCGAAGCTTCACTTTGGGGTTAGTCCTTACGAGGGCGAAATCGACTGAGCGCGTTCATAGGAAGGCCCTTCTATGGCTGCAAGCGAAGCCTTATGTGCCTGTCCGAATGCTGAACCGCCCGCCCCTTCGTGTCCTGATCGCCGCGCCTCGCGGTTTTTGTGCCGGCGTCGACCGAGCGATCCAGATCGTCGAGCTTGCACTGAGACGTTTCGGCGCTCCTGTCTACGTGCGCCATGAGATCGTCCACAACAAGTTCGTTGTCGACCGGCTCCGGGACCTCGGGGCAGTGTTCGTTGATGAACTCGACGAAGTGCCTGATGACCGGCCGGTGGTGTTTTCCGCCCATGGCGTTCCCAAATCGGTACCGGCCGAAGCGCAAAGCCGCAGCCTCACCTATGTAGACGCGACCTGTCCTCTCGTATCGAAAGTTCATCGGCAGGCGCAACGGTTGATCGAGGAAGGACGGCACATTCTCTTCATAGGGCATGCTGGCCATCCCGAGGTGATGGGAACCTTTGGGCAAGTGCCGGAAGGGGCGATCACCCTGGTCGAGACGGTGCATGACGTCGAAAGGGTTACAGTTCGGGACCAGGCTCGTCTCGCTTTCCTCACGCAGACCACTCTATCGGTCGATGATACTGCCGCCATCGTCGAAGCGCTCCAGGCGCGCTTTCCGGCGATCCGCGCGCCGCGAAGCGAGGACATCTGCTACGCGACCTCCAACCGGCAGGCCGCCGTCAAGGAGATCGCGACCGAATGCGAACGGATCCTCGTCATTGGCGCGCCCAACAGCAGCAACTCGCTCCGGCTCGCCGAGGTCGCCGAACGAATGGGAGTGCCGGCGCGCCTCATTGAACGTGCCGCGGACATCGACTGGGACTGGGTCGGAGAGCCCTCCACAATCGGATTGACCGCCGGTGCATCCGCACCCGAAGTGCTGGTGCGCGAAGTCCTGGACGCGCTCGACGAGCGATTCGACGTCACCGAGGAGGTGGCGGATCACAGTCCGGAGCGGATGACATTCAAGCTCCCGCGCGAACTCGTCGGCTGACGTGAACGATCTTCCTTACGTGGAAATCTTTACCGACGGTGCATGCCGGGGAAATCCGGGGCCCGGCGGATGGGCAGCACTGCTGAGGCTCGGAGACAAGGAAAAGGAGCTTTCAGGCGGCGAGCCGTTGACCACCAACAACCGCATGGAGCTGATGGCCGCCATCAGGGCTCTGGAGGCACTGAAGCGCCCGTGTCGAGTCGAACTGCACACCGACAGCCAGTACCTTCGGGACGGAATCACCCGTTGGATTCACAAGTGGCGGCAGAATGGCTGGCGTACCTCGGACAAGAAGCCGGTGAAGAACGCCGAGCTCTGGCAGGAGCTGCTGGATGCTTCATCGCCGCACCGGATCGAGTGGCACTGGGTCAAAGCCCATAACGGACATGCGGAGAACGAGCGGGTCGATGCGCTCGCCTGCTCCGAAGCCGACGACCAGCGCCGCCACCACCGGCTTTGATTGAACAGAAGTTCACTTGGAATTGACGCTGCAATTCCTAATTCCTGTGACCGCACCAACAGTCTCGTTCCCCTGTTAGAAGGTTGGTGGGGGAGGCGCGCGAGGCACGCGCGCCTCCCCGCTCTCAGGAGCGGTTGTGGAAGCGAGCCGGCGAGAAGACCGCTGGATCGATCCGTGCGACTGTCTCTGGGAGTGTCTCGTCGAGCAAAAGCTCCGCGGCCATGAGGGCCGCGGCGGGCGAGGTTTGAATTCCGAACCCCCCCTGCCCCGCGCACCAGAAAAACCCTGGAACATGCAAGTCGTAACCATAGACCGGCAGCCGATCCGGAGCGAACGTCCTCAGCCCTGCCCAACTGCGTTCCACTCGCTCGATCGGCCAATTGACGACGCGTTCGAAGCGATCGATCGCAAGCGCGACATCGGACTCGTCCGGCGCCGCGTCGCACGGCTCGCTCGCGATTTCGTCGTGCGGGCTGAGCCAGACCGAATTGTCGCCCTCCCCCTTGAAGTAGAAGGTCCCATCGGCCGCATCGACAAGCGGAAGCTCTTTAAGACCGCGGCGTCCGACCCGCAGCTGGACCATCGTGCGTCGCTTCGGCTCCATTCCAAGCGGCGATGCGCCAGCAAGCCGTGCCACGGCGTCGGCCCATGCCCCCGCCGCGTTCACGAGAACAGATGAGGTTCGGGTCGATCCGTCGCTGAGTGAAATCTTCCAGGTTCCCCCCCGGCGTTCGGCGCGAATCACTTGCGCACGAGTTTCAATGCGGCCGCCATCGCGCCGGAACTTGCGCAGATAAGCACCATGGAGCGAGGCGACGTCTATGTCGGCGCAGGTCGGCTCGAACAATGCCCGCTGCCACTCTTGGCGAATGCCGGGAACCAGCCGCTCCAGCTGAGTTCGATCGAGGGGCCACGATTCGACGCCGGGCGGAACCTCCGGCAGCTCTGCCCGCGTGAGGTGCACGTCTCCCCTGACGTGGAGAAACCCGCGGTCCGAGAAGGCCTTGGGAGGTTTCGCGAGGAATGCGCGCGACGCCAAGGTGAGCTTGGCAACGTCCGCTCCGCCGTAGCTTTCGAGATAGAAGGCGGCCGATCGCCCGGTGGCATGATAGCCGCACTGGTCCTCCGCCTCGAGAATCACCGTCCGACGCCTGGTGGCAATCTGGGCGCCGACGCTCGCCCCAGCGATCCCGCCGCCGACAATCACGACATCAAAATCAACCATTGCTGGAGCCGGTTACGAATTGGAAAGCGGCGCCGTCTAGTGATGACGTCATGTTCAACGCGCCATTTACCGATCTGCTGCTCGTCGCACTTGCCGTGATCCTGGTCGTCGCGGCAGTGATTGACGTTCGAACCTTCACGATTTCGAATCGACTCAATCTCACCGTCGCGCTGCTAGCCCCGGTCTATTGGGCCTCCGTGGCGCTCTCACCGTGGCCGGACATGGCTGTACAGCTGGCTGGTGGCGCGGTGGTGTTCGCGCTGCTCGCTGGCGCGTTTTACGCGGGGATGATGGGCGGAGGTGACGTCAAGCTCGCTGCCGCGCTCGCGCTCTGGTTTTCGCCGGTGTCGACGATCAAGTTCCTCGTGCTGACCTCCATTGCCGGAGGCGTGCTGACTCTTGTCATCCTCACCTGGCATTGGGCCCGCAAGCGCGAGGGACGCCCGGAGATTCCGTATGGAGTCGCGATCGCATTCGGCGGTCTCGCGATTCTCACCCAACGCTTTCTTAACCAATTTGTCTGATTTGTGAGGCTGTTGTGAAGACCCGTCTGGGGGAGGCGATTGCGCCATGGATGTGAAGAAGCTCGCTCTGCTCGTTGGAGCGCTGGTCATTGCAGTGGTCACTGCTGTCATGGCCAAGAACATGTTCGCCGGCGCCGGCGCGCAGCAGGCTGCTGCCGCACCTGCGGTGCCGGTCGGGCCTAAGGTGCTCGTCGCCAAGAAGGCACTTCCGGTCGGCACGATCATCGATCCGGACAGCTTCGCCTTCCAGCCCTGGCCCAAGGAGCTGATGCAAGGCGCCTATTACGTTGAGGGTCAGCCCGATTCGAAAAGCCTGGCGGGCACCGTCGTTCGCTACGCGATGGCTGCTGGCCAGCCGGTCACCCGTGGTTCGTTGGTGGGCCCTGAAGACCGCGGCTTTCTCGCCGCGGCGCTCGGCCCGGGAATGCGTGCAGTCACCGTTCCGGTGAACACGTCCAGCGGTGTCGCGGGCTTCATCTTCCCAGGCGATCACGTTGATGTTGTGCTCACGCAGCAGGTCACCGGTGGCGGCGAAGGCGCGCCGCTCAAGGTCTCCGAGACGATCGTCCGCAATGTCCGAGTCCTCGCGACCGACCAGCGGTTCACCGACAAGGACGCGGACGGCAAGACCGTGGTCAAGACCGCGTCGAATGTGACCTTCGAGGTCACTCCAAAGATTGCCGAGAAGATCGCCGTCGCGCAGAGCCTGGGACAGCTGTCGCTGTCGCTCCGCTCGATTGCCGACAATACGGCCGACCTGGAGCGCGCTGTTGCCGCGGGCGACATCAAGGTCCCGGCGAATGCCAGCCCGGCGCAGGAGCGCCAGATGCTGCTCGCCTATTCGGACCGTCCGGCCGATACCAATACAACCTTCACGACCGGCGGCGACGTGTCGCGCTTCCAGCGCCGCACTGTCCCCAGCCGGCCAACCGCGCCGGCCGAACAGGCCAACGGGTCGAGCCCGGCGAATGCCGGCTCAGCCACTCCTTTGGTGGTCGGACCCGTGGTCCGCGTTGCGCGCGGAAATAGTGTCACCGTCGTTCCGGTGGGAGCTCGCTAACATGAATATTCAAGTAATCAGCCGCCGAGCGCGGCTCGGCACCGCCCTTGCGGCGCTCGCCGTCGGCATCGCCACGGTCGCCGCCCCGGCAGCCGCCGCGCAGCCCAAAGCCTATGCATCGGGGACTTATCGTCCCTCGACCCAGGTCCTGCTGTCCGTGGGCGAAGGCCAGATGCTCAACCTGCAGCGCAGCGTATCGAGCGTCTGGACATCGAACCCCGAAGTCGCGGACGTCTATGTCAACGGTCCGCGGCAGATGAACCTGTTCGGCAAGAAGGCCGGCGAAGCGACGGTGATCGCGACCGCTGCGGACGGATCTGTCGTTTACGGGGCGAGTGTCCGGGTGAACCAGAACATCAGCTCGATCAACGAGATCCTGCATCAGGCAATGCCCGAGGCCGACATCAGCGTTACAAACGTCGGCCAAGTCGCGGTTCTCAATGGCGTGGTCTCCTCGCCGGATGACGCCGCCCAGGCGCAGATGCTCGTTGCCGCGGCACTCAACCCGGGCGTCGACGTATCGAAGCCCGGCGCCGCGCTGAACATCGTTCCGGTGAGCAGGCTCAAGGTAGCAACGCCCCTTCAGGTGATGCTGAAAGTTCGCGTTGCGGAAATGAACCGGTCGCTCGTGAAGCAGTTCGGCGTCAACCTTCTCAGCCGCGACAATAGCGGTGGAAACATCCTCGGCAGCATCGGCCGCGGCAATCCTGGCACGATCGGTACTGTTCCCGGCGACCCCGGATCGATCGATCCGAAGACGGGACTTACCGCGGGAAGCACGCTCGTCACGTTCAACAACCTGGCCGGCGGAACGACCTTGGGATTGTTTGGAAAGGTCCTCGGCTTGGACCTGCTGGGCACGCTCGACCTGCTCGAGAACGACGGTGTCATCACGACACTCGCAGAGCCCAACCTGACCGCGCTGTCGGGCGAGACTGCCAGCTTCCTCGCTGGCGGCGAATTCCCGATCCCGGTCTCGCAGTCCCTCGGCGCGGTGACGATCGAATACAAGCAATATGGTGTCGGACTTGCGTTCACGCCGATTGTCCTTGGCGATGGCCGCATCTCGATGCGCGTCCGCCCCGAGGTCAGCCAGCTCAGCGATGCCGGATCGGTCAAGCTCAATGGCTTCACCGTCCCCGCGCTAACGACGCGCCGGGCGGAGACGACTGTAGAGCTCGGCTCGGGTCAGTCTTTCATGATCGCGGGCCTGCTCCAGAACAGCAACTCGAACAACGTCGAGAAGGCGCCGTTCCTCGGCGATGTCCCGGTGCTGGGCGCGCTGTTCCGGTCGACCAAGTTCCAGCGCAACGAGACGGAGCTCGTCATCATCGTGACCCCGTACCTCGTCAAGCCGTTCTCGGGACAGCTGGCGACGCCGGCGGACGGTTATCGGGCACCTGATGACGTCCAGCGCGCTTTCCTCGGCCAGAGCTTCACCGGAAAGAGCGGTGCGGTCCAACCGACGGCGATCCAGGCGCCAACTGGCGCACCATTGCCTGCCGCGGCGGCAGGAAGCGCCGCGGCGCCAGGATTCAAGCTGTGAACGGCCGGCTGACACGGAAGGATTGGACGATGCGTTCGAAGATCATCCTCATTGCGCTCGCCTCCTCGGTGGCCGCCTGCAACACGCCGGACCTTGCGGACAAGGGTGTTGCCGCGGTCAACGTGCCGGTGGTGACAAGCGCCGATTACGTGTTCGACGCCGCCGCTCCCGAGGGCGCGCTTGCGCCTGGCGAATCAGACCGGTTGAACGGCTGGTTCCAGGGACTTGGCCTTGGTTATGGCGACACGATCTACGTCGACGGGCCTTATACCGACGCTGCTCGCGGCCAGGTTGCCGCGGTGGCGGGACAATATGGCATGATGGTGTCGGCGGGTGCGCCCGTGACTTCCGGCGTCGTGCAGCCCGGCACGGTGCGAGTGGTGGTGAGCCGCCGCCGCGCAGAAGTGCCGCACTGCCCGAACTGGAGCCTACCCTCGCAGCCCAATTACGACAATCGGAACATGTCGAACTTCGGCTGCGGCGTGAATACCAACATCGCCGCGATGATCGCGAACCCCGAGGATCTCATCCACGGGCGCGAGGCCGGTACGACGGACGTGGACGCAGCCTCCAAGGCCGTTCTCTTCTACCGCTCCTCGCCGCCAAGTGGCAGCAAGGGGCTAACCGACGTCAACACTAAGAGCGGGGGCAATTGATGAACGCTCCATTCCAGGCACGGGCGGGACTTCGCGATCCCTTCACCGCCTTCGTTTGCGACGACGCCACGGCCGACATGCTGCGGCCCGTCGCCGTCGAACACGGCTGGTCCCCGGAGAAGGTGAACAAGGGAGGGTTGCGCAACGCGGTACAGTCTCTGTCCGTGTCGGCCAGCCCGAACATCCTGTTCGTCGACCTCAGCGAATCCGCCGACCCGCTCAACGACATCAACGCGCTCGCGGAAGTCTGCGAACCGGGGACGATCGTGATCGCCGCGGGAACCGTCAATGACGTCCGCCTCTATCGCGATCTCGTCGCCAGCGGCATCCACGACTATCTGCTGAAGCCGTTCACGGTCGATCAGCTGCGCGATACCTTCGCGCATGCGCAGATGATCCTATCGGGACCGCGTGGCGAAGCCCAGGCCGACAAGCCCCACGTGATGGCGGCGGTCATAGGCGTTCGGGGCGGTGTCGGCGCTTCGACACTCGCAACATCGCTGGCATGGCTTCTTGGCGAGAAGGCGCGGCGTTCGACCGCCCTGCTCGACCTCGACGTCCACTTCGGAACTGGCGCGCTGGCGCTCGATCTCGAACCGGGCCGAGGCCTCACCGACGCGATCGAGAACCCGAGCCGCATCGACGGGCTGTTCATCGAGCGCGCGATGGTCCGCGCGAACGAGCGATTGTCTGTTCTTTCAGCCGAGGCACCCATCCACCAGCCGCTTCAAACCGACGGCAGCGCCTTCTTCTCGCTGCAGGAGGAGATGCGCAACGCGTTCGAATCGACCGTTCTCGACCTTCCGCGACACATGCTGATCCAGCATCCGCACCTCGTGCATGATGCGCACGTCGCCGTAGTCGTCGCCGAGCTTACGCTCGCGGCCACCCGCGACACCATCCGGGTCCTTGCATGGCTGAAGTCCAACGCGCCGCAAACGAAGGTCATCGTCGTCGCGAACGGCGTACCATCGGGCGGTGCGCTGGAGATCACTCGCAAGGACTTCGAGCAATCGATCGAACGTCCGGTCGATATTGTCTTTCCGGTGGACACCAAGCTCGCCGCGCAGGCGGCCAAGCTCGGCAAGCCCATGGCGGAAGTCGCCGGCGGCAAGATGTCGGCGCCGTTCAACGCTCTTTCGAACATGGTCCTCAGCCACGCGAGTGATGAGGGTGCGTCGTCCGAAAAGGCCCCGGTCGTTGCTGCGAAGTCGCTGGTCGACAATTTGAGATCCATGCTCGCGAAGCCGAAACAGAAGGCGGCGTAAGCACTCGGCGGCGCACCCCGCGCCGCGCAAGAAGAGTTGAGAGGCGAAGGCACGAATGCTCTTTTGGCTACTCATGATCGGCGGCGTTGGTGCCCTGGGTCTCGCCTACATGGCGGTGCGCGGGCCATCGGCTGGAAAATCCGTCAAGCGGCGCATGGAGCTCATCAAGGAGCGCCATGGCGACGTCATCGCGGGCAATGCCCAGGCGCAGATCCGTAAGCTCTTCGCCGAGCGCGCCAGCAAATGGGAAGGCTATGCCTCGACCCTGATCCCGAAGCCTGCGCTGCTGCGCAAGCGGCTCGAGATGACTGGCAAGAACATCTCGCTCGGCAAATATGCCATGGTCTGCATCGGAACGGTGGTGTTTGTCACCGCGGCGTTCGCATTGCGCGGAGCCCCCATCATCCTGTCGCTCCTCCTGGGACTGTTCTTCGGCATCGGCGGACCGCACTTCGTCATCGGCAAGATGATCAAGCGGCGCGTCACGAAGTTCAATTCGAACTTCCCAGACGCCATCGAGCTGATGGTGCGCGGCCTCCGCTCGGGCCTTCCGATCACGGAAACGCTGGGCATCGTCGCGGGCGAGATCCCGGGACCGGTCGGCGTCGAATTTCGAATGGTCGCGGACAAAATGAAGATCGGCCGGACGATGGAGGCGGCGCTTCAGGAAACCGCCGATCGTCTCGGTACGCCGGAATTCCAGTTCTTCGTCATTACGCTCGCGATCCAGCGCGAAACCGGCGGCAACCTCGCCGAGACGCTCTCGAACCTCGCGGACGTGCTGCGCAAGCGCGCGCAAATGAAGCTCAAGATCAGGGCGATGAGCTCGGAATCGAAGGCATCGGCCTACATCGTGGGTTCGCTACCGTTCGTGGTGTTCACGCTCGTTTACCTGATTAACCCGAAATACATGGGCGGCTTCTTCACCGACCAACGGCTGATGGTCGCGGGCATCGGCGGCATCATCTGGATGACCATCGGCGCCTTGATCATGGCCAAGATGGTCAACTTCGAGATCTGACGGGGGACTGACGACAAATGCAGCAGGCTCCCTCAGGCGGACCGCACATCCTCGGCTTCGACGTGATCTGGATCGCGACGATGCTGAGCGCCGTCGCCACCTTTGCCGTTATGCTCGCAATCTACGCCGCGACGACGGTGAAGGATCCGATGGCGCGCCGCGTAAAAGCGCTGAACGAGCGCCGCGAGCAGCTCAAGGCAGGCATCGTCGCCTCGACCAACAAGCGCAAGAAGCTCGCGAACCGAAACCAGGCCGCGGACAACGTCCGGCAGCTCCTGTCGCAGTTCAAGATGCTCCAGGACGATCAGGTCAAAAAGACCCAGATCAAGCTGATGCAGGCGGGCATCCGAACGAAGGACCTGGCCTTCTTCCTCATTTTCGCGCGGTTCGTTCTTCCGGTCGTGATCGGCGTCACGGCGGTCGTGATGCTTTACGCGCTCGGCTTTGAACCGCAATGGTCGGCGTTACGCCGCTACATGACGGTCGCCGGCCTTTTGGTCGGCAGCTACAAGGCCCCCGACATCTGGCTGAAGAACAAGGTCAACAAGCGCAGCCACGCTATCCGCAAGGGACTGCCCGATGCGCTCGACCTTCTCGTCATCTGCGCTGAAGCCGGTCTTACGGTTGACGCGGCGTTCGGACGCGTCTCGAGGGAGCTTGGCAAGGCCTATCCCGAGCTCGGCGACGAATTCGGGCTCACCGCGATCGAGCTTGGATTCCTCAACGAACGCCGCCAGGCCTTCGAGAACCTGGCCCAGCGCGTAGACCTCGAGGCGGTTCGCGGCGTCGTCACGACCATGATCCAGACCGAGAAATACGGTACGCCTTTGGCGTCGGCGCTGCGGGTCCTTTCGGCCGAGTTCCGTCACCAGCGCATGATGCGCGCCGAAGAAAAGGCCGCCCGACTGCCCGCGATCATGACCGTGCCGCTGATCCTGTTCATTCTTCCGACGCTGTTCGTGGTCATTCTCGGGCCCGCCAGCTGCTCGATCAACGACAGCTTCCTCCACGGTTAATCGGGAACGCGGCGGCGCGCTGAAGCGTAGTCGCCGCGAACCGAATGACGTTGGGGAAGCGCAATGAACATCACGACAGACCCGAACCTATGGGCGATCTGCATCCTCGTCTTCGTGCTTGGACTGCTGATCGGCGTGTTCCTGACCGCAGGCCCGCGCCGAAAATGGAAGACCCGCTACAAGAGCGAGGTCGACCGCCGCGAGACGCTGGAACGGGAACATGCGGAGCGCGAGAAGGAGTGGCGCGAGCGCGATAGCCTGCGCGGTGCGGCCGCGAAGGATCGCTCCCCCGACGACCGGCCGCTCTAGCTAGCCTTCGATCCTGCTGAAATCGGCGACCTGGTTCACGGCATCGCGAAAACGCATCAGGAGGTTGAGGCGTCGCTCGCGTTTGGAAGCATCGGGATCGTTCACGGTGACTTGATCGAAGAAGGCGTCGATCGGCTTGCGCAGAGAAGCGAGCGCGGCCATCGCGGTGGTGAAATCTTCCTGGTCGATCGCGGTCGAAGCCGTGGGCTCCGCAGCTTCCAGCGCGTCGATCAGCGCCCTTTCCTCGGGTAGCGCGGCACCCGCTTCGCCCGACGCCATCTCCGCGATTACCTCCTTCAGTCCCGGTTCCTCGACGAGTACCAGCGGATCCTCCTCGCCGGTCTGCGGTATCCCCTGCTCGGCCCGCGAACTCATAACCTGGGGGCCGGCCCAATTTTCCTTCTTCAGGATGTTGGCTGCGCGCTTGTAGGCAGTGAGCAGGTCCCTGCCGTCGTCCGTCCCAATGAAATTCTGCAGCGCGCTTACGCGCGACAGCAGCCTTACCAGATCATCCTCGTTGCCGAGCGAAAAGACGGCATCGATGAGGTCGTGCCTTACGCCGGCGTCGCGCTGCTGGACTTTGAGGCGATCGGCGAAAAAATCGAGCAGTTCGTCCGCGGTCCGGTCGAGCTGATGCGCGGCGGCGCTGTCGCTCATCTGCCCTGCGCGGTTTGCCAACGCGCCGCGTAGTGCCTCGGTGAGTGAGAGCCTCAGCCGATTTCGAGTGATGATGTCGATCGATGCAATCGCGGCGCGCCGAAGCGCGAACGGGTCCTTCGATCCGGTCGGTTTCAATCCAATGCCGAAGAAGGCCGAGATGGAATCCAGCTTGTCTGCGAGCGCGAGCGCGACACTGACCGGCGCCGAGGGCACGTCATCGCCCTGCCCTACCGGCCTGTAATGGTCACGGATAGCGTCAAAGATGTCTTTGGGCTCTCCCTGCGCTTTGGCGAGATATCCCCCGATGATGCCCTGTAGTTCGGGGAACTCACCGACCATTCCCGTCACGAGGTCAGCCTTGG
Source organism: Sphingomonas sp. (assembly GCA_045810725.1). Taxonomy (GTDB): domain Bacteria; phylum Pseudomonadota; class Alphaproteobacteria; order Sphingomonadales; family Sphingomonadaceae; genus Sphingomicrobium. The sequence continues at coordinate 11,209 of JBJMVK010000094.1, forward strand.
CAAGCCGCGCGGCGCGTTCAGCCTGGTCGGCGTCGGCTGTGACGACGCCGCTCTCCACCAGCCAGCGCGCCAGCTTAGCGATGCGCTCGACCCTGTCGGCAACGGTTCCGAGCTTTTCCTGGAAGACGATCTGGTCGAGCTTCTCGGCCTGCTCTTCGAGCGGGATCTTGAGGTCCTGTTCCCAGAAGAAGCGCGCGTCGGACAGTCGCGCCGCGAGCACTCGGCGATTACCTTCGACGATAGCCAGGCCGCCGTCGGTCGTCGCGACATTCGCAACGCACGCGAACGCCGGCGCAAGGCCGCCATCGGATGCGGTGCATGCGAAATATTTCTGGTTGGTGCGCATGGTGAGCACGATCACCTCGCGCGGGACATCGAGGAAATCCTCGTCGAACTCGCCGAGCAGGATCACCGGCCACTCCGTAAGGCCCGCGTTCTCAACGACGAGGCCCTCGTCGGCCAGCAGCGACAGCCCTGCTTTGGCTGCTGCCGCCCCAGCACCTTCGCGAATGATGCGCTCGCGCTCGTCCTGGTCGACGATGACGTGGCACGCTCGAAGCTTCTCAACATAATCCGCGGCGCCGCCGACGGTAATCGGCCCCGGGTGATGGAAGCGATGCCCGAAAGTCATCGCTCCGGAGCTGAGCCCGTCAATCTCGACCGGAACGATTTCCTCGCCGAGGATCGCGACTATGCCGTGCAGCGGACGCACCCAACGAAGCGACCCCGACCCCCAGCGCATCGACTTGGGCCATGGAAAATCCGTCACAACACGCTTCACACAGTCGGCGAGGATCTCCGAAGCATTCCTGCCGGGCCTTTCGATGATTGCGAAATAGATGCCGTCCCGGTCCTGCAGCTGGTCATGACTGAGGCCGGTCTTGCGCAGGAATCCATCGAGTGCCTGCGGCGGCGCGGAAGTCCGAGGGCCCTTCGTCTCCTCCCTCGTGGGCTGGGTACCCTCAGCGACGTCGCGCGCGATCAAGACCAGTCGTCGCGGCGTGGAATGGATTTCAATCGGGCCGGTACGCAGCCCGGCCTCGCTCGTGCATTCGGCGAACAGGCCGGCGAGCGCGTTGCGCGCGTTCGCCTGCATTCGCGCCGGGATCTCCTCTGACAGCAGTTCGAGAAGGAAGTCGGCCATCAGGCGGTACGCTCCAGCCACGCGCCGCAGGCCGCTTTCGCAAGGTCGCGCACCCGGCCGATATAAGCCTGGCGCTCGGCCACACTGATTACACCGCGCGCCTGGAGCGTGTTGAAGACGTGGCTTGCCTTGATTGCCTGCTCGTAGGCCGGAATTGGCAGCTCTCTCTCGAGACATCGCTCGCACTCGGCTGCAGCCTTGCGAAAGAGGTCGAACAGCGCGTCGGTATCCGCGACCTCGAAATTGTAGGTCGACATCTCCCGCTCGTTCTCGAGAAAGACGTCACCGTATGTGACCCCCTCGCTGTTGAACTGGAGGTCGAAGACATTGTCGACCCCCTGGATGTACATGGCGAGGCGCTCGAGACCGTAGGTCAATTCGCCCGTTACAGGCCGGCATTCGAACCCGCCGACCTGCTGGAAATAGGTGAACTGCGTCACCTCCATTCCGTCGCACCAGACCTCCCAGCCGAGACCCCAGGCTCCGAGCGTCGGGCTTTCCCAGTCATCTTCAACGAAGCGAATGTCATGCTTCAGCGGGTCGATTCCAATCTCGACGAGGCTGCCGAGATAGAGATCCTGCAGGTTGTCGGGGCTCGGCTTCAACACGACCTGGTATTGGTAATAATGCCCTAATCGGTTCGGGTTCTCGCCGTAGCGACCGTCGGTCGGCCGACGGCAAGGTTGCACGTAAGCGGCTTTCCAAGAATTCGGACCTAATGCGCGAAGTACGGTAGCAGGGTGAAAGGTCCCTGCGCCCATCTCCATGTCGTAGGGCTGAAGAATGACGCAGCCACGGGCGCCCCAATAGCGATGGAGCGTCAGTATCAGGTCCTGGAAGCTGAGGCTCAAGCGGAATGCACCATCGGATTTGCGTCGGCGCGGCTTTGGCGGATGCGGCTGCATGGGGCAAGTGGACGTTCAGCTTGCGGCGATTAGGTCGCCATGCGACCCGCCTCATCGAAAGGCTTTTTGAGTCGATGTTGAATTCCTTCTTCCGGCGAGCCGCTCCGGTTCTTGCGGCTTTGGCCGTCGCCGCACCCGCCCAAGGAAAGCTCTCAGCCCGCCCGGCACTGTGGGAAGTGGCCGACGCGGACACCACCATCTACCTCTTCGGGACGATCCACCTGCTGCCGGAAAATGTTCAGTGGCGGACGACGAAGTTCGATCAGGCGGCCCAAGGCTCGCAGCAGCTCATCGTTGAGACAATCGTCGATCCGAAAGACCCTTCCAAGGTCATGTCCGCGATGGCGAGCCTCGCGTTCAACACCTCGAACATTGCGCCGCTCGCCGACCGCGTGCCTGCTGCGAGACGGCCTGCGCTCGCTGCCGCGATCAAGAAAAGCGGCTTCCCGCCGCAGGCCTTCGACAGGATGGAAACCTGGGCAGCGGCCTTCATTCTCCTTGGCAATCAATATCGGGACATGAAGCTGAAGAGCGACGAGGGGGTCGAAGCCATCTTGCGGGAAAGCTTTACGACGCAGGGCAAGCCGATCGGCGAGCTCGAAACGAACCTCCAGCAATTCGGTTTTTTCGATCGTTTGCCCGAAAAAGCGCAGGAGGCGCTCCTCGAAGGCGCGCTCGATGATTCAAAGTCGGCGGACGAGGAATTCTCCGGCATGCTGAAGGCCTGGTCGAAGGGTGATGTCCAGGGGATCGCACGGACGTTCGACCGCGACCTCGCTGGCTCGCCGGAGCTCGCGCAAGCGCTGATTCACCAGCGTAACGCAAATTGGAGCAAATGGATCGAGCAGCGCATGGCAAAGCCCGGCGCCGTCATGATCGCGGTTGGCGCGGGCCATTTGGCAGGACGGGACTCGGTCATCGCATTGCTGCAGAGGGATGGCTATCGCGTCCGACGTGTTCAATAGGCGACACCTGCTGCGGTTATTTCCCTCCATATGTCGGAAAAAGCTCAGGTTTCGCCGAAATCGCTAGACATTTGTTAACAAGTCGGTGACCATCCTCGGACGCTATCGGGCTGGGGGGTCTGATGCACGAAGTTGTTGGAAAGCGGGTGCATTTTCCGCAGCGGGTGGATTGCGCCCGCGGCTTCGGCTGATCACCTCACAGTGCCGTCCACCTCGGAGGGTGTTGGATGGTAAGTTTGCTCGCCGCTGCTGCGCTCGCCGCCGCGCTTCCCGAGACTGCGCCGCTGCCGCAGCCCGCGCCGGCGATGTTCGAGATCCACGACGCGGATACGACCATCTACCTCTTTGGCACATTCCACGCGCTCGACGAAGACCAGCAATGGTTCGGCTATGGCGTGCGCGATGCTTTCGAGCAGTCTAACGAGCTTGTCCTCGAGACCCTGCTGCCAGAGGGTCCCCGCGCTGCCGAGCAGATGAAGCAGTCGATCAAGGCACCTTCGGTGGCGCCTTCTGCGACGTTCCTCACCACGACAAAGATGGCGATCAGCGCCGGGCGCTCGCAGGGAATGCAGATCGATAATGGCGCGGACATGGTCTTGCGCCATGTCGCCGAAGCGGAAGGCAAGCCGGTCGAGGGCCTCGAGACGCTGCAGCTCCAGCTGAGCATGTTCAACCATTTGCGGGTCGAGGGTCCTGCCGTTCCAAAGGACGCGAAGCCGGGGCAGCGGATCGACGGCGAGTCGATGCAGGACCTGTCGCACGCTTTGGCCGCGATGCAGTCGGCGTGGAAGCGAGGCGACCAGAGCGTGTTTGTTCAAATGCTGAGCCAACTCGACGCCGCCTCGCCCGAGACCTATCGAATGATGTTCACCGAGCGGAACGCGCGCTGGGCTGACTGGATCGCGGCGCGCCTGCAAACGCCCGGCACGGTTTTCGTCGCCGTGGGCGCCGGCCATCTCGCGGGCAAGGACAGCGTCCTCGTACGCCTCGCCGAGAAGGGTATCGAATCCCAACGCGTCAACTGACGCGGCTCGACCTTGCTTTTCTGATCGTCCTCCCGTAGGGGCGCCGCTTCCCGCTCATGGTCATCCCTGGAGGCGTGACGCGGGCAATTTTTGCAATCGGAGTATAGCGAAATGAGCGATCAGCTGACGCTGCCCGCCGAGGCGCGCGACCGGGCTGGCAAGGGAGCCTCTCGTGCACTGCGCCGCGATGGACGGGTACCCGCCGTGGTTTACGGCGAGAAGAAGGAGCCCCTCTCGATCCACGTCGAAGAGAAGCTTCTCACCAAGATGCTTCACACGGGGCATTTCATGAATTCGGTCGTGATGATCGACCTCTCCGGCAAACCGCATCGGACCTTGCCCAAGGCGGTGGATTTCCATCCGGTCACGAGCCGGCCAATCCACGTCGACTTCCTGCGTATCGGTGAGCACACCAAGGTGCATGTTGCGGTCCCGCTGCGGTTCGACAACGAAGAAGCCTCGCCGGGCTTGAAGCGCGGCGGCGTCTTGAACGCGGTCGTGCACGAGCTCGAGCTCGTCTGCGACGCGGCCAAAATCCCCAATGAAATCCACGTCCCGCTCGATGGGCTGGAGATCGGCGATTCTATCCATATCAGCCAGGTGAAGCTGCCGGAGGGTGTCACCGCGGCGAACCAGGACGAGGACTTCACGGTCGCGACGATCGTCGCTCCGTCGGCGATGAAGGCCGAAGAGGAAGAGACTGCGGCTGCGGGCGAAGTCCCGACCGTCGAGGAGGGCGAAGAGCCCGAGGGCGAAGGTGAAACGCAGGGCGAAGGCGGCGGCGAGTAAGCCCTATCCTGCTTCTGCACGAGGAACCGCTCGCCCTTGCCGGCGGGCGGTTTCTTTTTGCGCTGGGCTCACGCTAGGGAGCGCGCATGCAACTCTGGGTCGGCCTCGGAAATCCCGGCACGCAATATGCACTCCATCGGCACAATGTCGGGTTCATGGCGGTCGACATTATCGCCGAGGTCCATGGCTTTGGCCCCTGGCAGAAGAAATTCCGGAGCCTCGTAGCGGAGGGGCGCCTGGGCAGGCACCGCGTCCTGCTGATCAAGGCCCAGACCTTCATGAACGACAGCGGCGACGCGGTTCAGCAGGCGCTTCGCTTCTACAAGCTCGATATCGAAGCTCTCACCGTCTTTCATGACGAGCTCGACCTCGCACCTTTCAAGGTGAAAGTACGCGTGGGCG
>JBJMVK010000095.1:0-21359 GCA_045810725.1 Sphingomonas sp.
CCCCGGAACAGAATGGGAACAATAAAGTCGTTGTTGCCTGCGCTCAAGGGGAACGTCATGCGCTGTCCACAGGTTTGTCGGGAGCGAGGAGAACCCAATGTCCATTCGCAAGATGATCAGTCTTCATCCGGAGGTCGCCGGACACGTCAACCAGCCGCTCGGCGATGCCGCACATCATTTGATGTACTGCGCGCGCATGTGCCTTAGCTGCGCCGATGCCTGCGCGGCCGAGGAAATGGACATGCGGCAGTGCATTCGAACCTGCCTCGACTGCTCCGACATCTGCGAGGCCACCGGCAAGCTGGCAGTTCGGCGAACGGGATCGAACGAGCAGGTTCTTCGGGAAGCGCTCGAGATGTGCTCGCGGGCCTGCGACGCATGCGCGGTGGAGTGCGAGGCGCACGACCACGAGCATTGCAAGCTTTGTGCTCAGATGTGCCGGGAATGTGCAGAGGACTGCCGCAACGCAGCGGCTTCAATTCACGCTTAGGCAGCCTTCTTCTGATTTTCTTTCCGCCACTTGGCGAGCTTCTTTAACACCATGTCACGTTTCAGCCGTGAAAGGTGGTCGATGAAGAGCACGCCATTGAGATGGTCCATCTCGTGCTGCAGGCAGACCGCCAGGAGGCCCTCGATCTCTTCCTCGTAGGTCTTGCCCTTCTCGTCCTGCCAGCGGGCTCGAATTCTATCCGGGCGCAGGACTTCGGCATATTGCTCCGGCACGGAGAGGCAGCCCTCGGTATAGGGCACCTCTTGATCCGAGTGCCAAAGCACTTCGGGGTTGATGAACACCTTCGGATCCCTGATCATCGCACTGTCAGGGTCTTCAGGGTTCTTCGGCTCCTGGAGATCGATGACGAGAAGACGGATGGGCTCACCCACCTGCACCGCCGCCAGGCCGATGCCCGGCGCGTCGTACATCGTCTCGAACATGTCCGAGACGAGGGTCTTCAGGTCCTCGTCGAACTTCTGCACCGGCTTCGAAATCTGCCGGAGGACAGGGTCGGGCGTCTCATAGATGCGGCGAATGGCCATGAGCAGGATTTAGGGCCTGTTCCTTACCCGTTCAAGCAACGGGCCGCCGCGCGCGGAGCGCCTGGGCGAGCGTGCCTTCATCGAGATAGTCTAGCTCACCTCCGACTGGAAGCCCGTGCGCCAACTGGCTTAAACGTATTGGAAATCCTTCGAGTCGTTCGGCGAGATAGTGGGCCGTAGTCTGCCCCTCCAGCGTAGCATTCATGGCCAGCACGACCTCGTCGATGCCCCCTGCGGAAACGCGCCGGACGAGCTGGTCGATGCTGAGGTTGTCGGGTCCTATGCCTTCGAGCGCCGAAAGGCGGCCGCCGAGCACGTGGTACCGGCCGGGGAACAGGCGCGAGCGATCAAGGGCCCAGAGGTCTGCCACTTCCTCGACGACGCACAGCATCTTCTCGTCACGGCGAGGGTCTTGGCAGATTGAGCAGGGGTCGGAAGTGTCAACGTTGCCGCATAAAGAGCAGCTCGACAGCGTATCGGCGACATTCTGCAGCGCCGCAAGCAGCGGCTGAAGCACCGCTTCACGCTTCTTCATCAGGTGGAGAACGGCGCGTCTCGCCGACCGGGGGCCGAGCCCCGGCAGCCTTGCAAGTGCCTGCGAAAGCGCATCGATCTCCTGAGATGCCATAATGCGCACTCCTTGACCGCGCTTGCCCTCGCTCGCAAGTGCGGCACGATGCGCATCGTCTTCATGGGATCACCGGACTTCGCGTTGCCGAGCCTCGACGCGCTTGTGAACGCTGGACATGAGATCGCGGCGGTTTATGCGCAGCCGCCACGGCCCGCGGGACGGGGGAAGTCGGAGCGCAGAACCGCGGTCCACGAGCGAGCCGAGGAACTCGGCATCGATGTAAGGACCCCTCGCTCTCTGCGCGATCCTGAGCAACAAGGCCTGTTTCGAGCGCTCGAGGCCGACCTCGCAGTGGTGGCCGCTTACGGGCTCATTCTCCCTCCGCCGATCCTTGAAGGGCCAAGGGCCGGCTGCGTCAACGTCCATGCCTCGCTCCTCCCGCGCTGGCGAGGCGCCGCCCCAGTCCAGCGCGCGATCCTTGCCGGCGATGAGCTCAGCGGCATTACCATCATGCGGATGGACGCAGGTCTCGACACCGGCCCGATGCTACTCAAGCGCGAACTCGACATCCGGGGGAAGAATGCCGGTCAAGTGACGCAAGAATTAGCCCAGCTCGGCGCGCGAGCGCTCATTGAGTGGCTGGACCATCCCACTCCGCCCGAGGCGCAGCCGGACGAAGGGGTCACTTATGCCGCCAAGATCGAAAAGCCCGAATCGCGTATCGACTGGTCCCGTTCGGCGATGGAGATCGAGCGCCAGGTCCTTGCATTCAATCCGGCACCGGGCGCCTGGCTCGAGGTCAATGGCGAGCGCGTGAAGTTACTCGAGGCCAGAGCGAGCGACGATGCCTCGGGAGAACCTGGTGAAGTGCTCGATGATTTCCTCAGCATAGCATGCGGCAGAGGATACATTCGTCCGCTGAAGGTCCAACGAGCGGGTCGAGCGGAGATGACCGCAAGCGAGCTCCTACGCGGTTTCCCTGTTTCCAAGGGCACGATCCTGCCGTGACGCGCTGGCGATTGACCATCGAATATGACGGTCAGCCGTTTATGGGCTGGCAGCGCCAGGAGCATGGGCCGTCCGTCCAGCAAACGCTCGAGGAAGCGCTCAAGGGCATGACCGGTGAAGAAGCCCAGTTCACCGCGGCGGGGCGCACGGATGCGGGCGTCCACGCCCTTGCGATGACCGCGCATGTTGACGTCATGAAGTCGCTTACCCCGCATCGCCTGCGCGAGGGTTTGAACGCGCTTGTCCGTCCGCATCCGGTCTCGGTGCTCGAGGTGGCCGAGGCTCCCTCCGACTGGCACGCCCGCTTCTCCTGCGTCGGGCGAAGGTATGTGTATCGGATCCTGAACCGGCGGGCGCCCCCTGCTCTGGACTCGGGCCGAGTCTGGCACGTGCCTGTGGCGCTCAATCCCGAAGCAATGCAGGACGGCGCCGCGCACCTCGTCGGGCGCCACGATTTCACCACCTTCCGTTCGGCTCAGTGCCAATCGGACAGCCCCGTGAAGACACTCGACCGGCTCGATGTCAGCAGCGCTGGCGGCGAGATCCAGGTCACCGCCGCCGCCCGCAGCTTCCTCCACCACCAGGTGCGTTCGATGGTCGGCTGCCTAGTGATGGTCGGGCGTGGCCAGTGGCAGGCCGAGGACATGCGCAACGCGCTCGAGGCACGCGAGCGCTCGGCACTCGGCTTCAATGCCCGCCGGACGGCCTGTACTTCGTCGAGGCGATCTACCCCGAATCGGCGGCGAACCGCTGAACGGGCGGCGTGGCGGAACGTTGGCGGTGTGAGGAGACGTTCGATGACCGATCACAAGAAAAAGGGTGATTTCGACCAGTGGCAGCGCCACGACAAGGGCGGCAACAAGAAGTCGCAAGGCCACGCGCACAACAGTCGAACCTCCGACAAGCAGAACTCCGGCCATGGCGGCAGGCACTAGGGCTATTCGGCCGCAAGGGCCTCGAATTCCATTTCTGCCAGATATTTCTCGGCGTCGAGCGCCGCCATGCACCCGGTCCCAGCGGCGGTCACCGCCTGGCGATAGATTTTGTCCATGACATCGCCGCACGCGAATACGCCCGCGACATTTGTCTTTGTCGTTCCCGGCTCAACGACAATGTAGCCGTCGTCATCGAGCTCGATCTGGCTCTTGAACAGCTCGGTCGCCGGTTGGTGGCCGATTGCGACGAACGCGCCCTCGACGTCCAGCCTGCTCGTTTCGCCGGTGCGCTTGTTCCGAACCTCGAGGCCTACCAGGGCCTCCGGATCGCCGCCTCCCACGAATTCAAGCACTTCGCTGTCCCAAATGATGTTGACGTGCGGGTTGGCGAAGAGCCGGTCCTGGAGAATCTTCTCTGCGCGCAGCGAGTCTCGACGATGGATCAGGGTGACGTCATGGCTGTGGTTGGTGAGATAGAGCGCCTCTTCCACCGCTGTGTTTCCGCCGCCGATTACAGCTACCCTCTTGCCACGATAGAAGAAGCCATCGCAGGTCGCGCAGGCGGAGGCCCCCCTCCCCTTCATACGTTCTTCGGACGGCAGCCCCAGCCACCGGGCCTGAGCGCCCGTCGCGATTACGAGCGCGTCGGCGAAATATTGCGCGCCGCCATCCCCGCTCAGCCGGAAGGGGCGGCGGGACAGGTCGACTTCGGTGATATGGTCCCAGACCACCTTCGTGCCGACGTGCTCGGCCTGCGCTTGCATCTCCTCCATCAGCCACGGGCCCTGGATTACGTCGCGAAAGCCTGGATAGTTCTCGACATCGGTCGTCGTGGTGAGCTGACCGCCCGGCTGAATCCCCTGAATGACGATTGGCGAAAGGCCGGCGCGCGCGGCGTAAATGGCTGCAGTGAGGCCAGCGGGCCCGGAGCCCAGCACGGCCACGCGCGTCGAAATGCTGTTGGTCATTGGCCGCATTTAGGGACGCTTGGGACGCCCCGCAACGGCGAGAAATTCGCGCCTAGACGGCCCTTCGACCGGCGACGAAGTTCCAGATCAACACAATGATGCCGATCACGAGGATGATGTGGATCAGCCCACTCGTGACGTGAAAGGCGAAGAATCCCAATGCCCACAGAATGAGCAGGATGATTGCGATCGTTAGGAGCATGTGCATTCCTCCACCGGGTAGGTGTCGGTAACGACGCGTCGGTCTATCTGTTCCGCTCTGGAAACGATTATTGCCGGAAGCGCCCCATGGCCGAAAAATCGCAGACGTCCGGCGCGAGCGATCCAGTGAGCCTGACCCGCCGTATCTGCTTTGGGAGAGGTTAAACCAGCCTGCTCTGCTTCACGGCAGCTTCGATGAAACCGGCGAACAGCGGGTGCGGCTCGAATGGACGGCTCTTTAGCTCCGGGTGGAACTGGACGCCGATGAACCATGGATGGTCCGGGCGCTCCACAATTTCGGGCAATTCATCGTCAGGCGACATTCCCGAGAACACGAGCCCCGTCTTCTCCAGCGGGTCCCGATAGTGGACGTTGACCTCGTAGCGGTGGCGGTGCCGTTCGCTTATCTCGTCGGATCCATAGATCGAACGCACGACGCTGTTGCCGTCGAGTTTGGCGGGATAAGCGCCAAGCCGCATCGTACCGCCGAGATCCCCCCCCGCAGCGCGCTTCTGAAGTCCTTCCTCGCTCATCCACTCGGTGATCATCCCGACGACCGGCTCGGATGTGTCGCCGAACTCGGTGGTCGAGGCTTGCTCAATTCCCGCCAGATTTCGCGCGGCCTCGATACACGCCATCTGCATACCGAGGCAGATGCCGAAGAAGGGAATTTCGCGCTCGCGTGCGAATTTGACGCTCGCGATCTTGCCCACGCTGCCGCGCTCGCCGAAGCCGCCCGGAACGAGGATGCCGTGCAGCGGCTCCAGTTCGGCGACGATGTCGGAATCGGGATGCTCGAAGACCTCGGCGTCAATCCACTCGATGTTCACCTTGGCGCGATTTGCGATGCCGCCGTGGACGAGGGCTTCGCGCAGGCTCTTATACGCATCGGGCAAACCGACATACTTGCCGACGACGCCGATCGTGACCTCGCTGTCGTAATGGTCGATGCGGTCCATGATCTCATGCCAGCGATTGAGATCCGGAGCCGGCGCGTCGTTGATGCCGAAGGCGCGCAGGACTTCGTCGTCGAGGCCGCCCTCATGATATTGCAGCGGCACGTCGTAGATGTTCCGCGCGTCCAGGGCTTGGATGACCGCAGACTTGGCGACATTGCAGAACAGCGCGATCTTCTCTCGGTCGCTTTCCGGAATCTCTTTTTCCGTTCGACAAAGCAGCACTTCGGGCTGCACGCCGAGGCTCGAAAGCTCGCGCACGCTATGTTGCGTCGGTTTCGTCTTCAGCTCGCCCGCAGCCTTTATCCAGGGGACGAGCGTCGTGTGGACGCTTACAGTCTGGTTGCGCCCGAGATCGTTTCTCAGCTGACGGATCGATTCGATGAAAGGCAGGCCCTCGATGTCGCCAACCGTCCCGCCGATCTCGCAGATGACGAAGTCGCAGCTCTCCGTATCAGCTAGGGCGAATTCCTTGATCGCATTGGTGACGTGCGGAATGACCTGCACGGTTGCGCCTAGATAGTCCCCGCGCCGCTCCTTCGCGATGATATCGCGGTAGATGCGCCCGGTGGTCACATTATCGGTCTGGCGGGACGAGACGCCAGTGAACCGCTCATAGTGACCGAGGTCCAGGTCGGTCTCTGCACCGTCGTCGGTCACAAAGACCTCGCCGTGCTGATAAGGGGACATCGTCCCCGGATCGACGTTTAGATAAGGGTCGAACTTACGGATTCGGACTTTGTAGCCGCGCGCCTGGAGGAGCGCCCCCAAGGAGGCGGAAAGAAGGCCTTTTCCAAGCGATGAAACCACGCCGCCGGTGACAAAAATGAACCGCGCCATGGGATTCAAGGCTTAGGGGGACAAATACCGCAGACGCAAGCGCCGTCGCGAAAAAATATTCTGCCTTGACCGCTTACTGAGCGAGCGGAACCGCTGGGGCCTGCTGATTCTGTTGCGGATTGGAAGGAGCAGCCGGCGCCGGCAGCTCCCGCTTTGGCGCCTGCCGCTGCTCCAGGGGCGCCGCGGTGTTCGCGAGCGAAGTGTCGATTTTGGCCGGCTGGCGCGTTGCGCCTGCAATCGCCGCCATCACGATCGACAGCACGATGAACAGCCCGCCCAAAACTGCAGTCGAACGCGTAAGAAAGTCCGCCGCGCCGCGGGCCGTCATGAAGCCGGAGGAGCTTCCGCCGACCCCCAGACCCCCGCCCTCGGAGCGCTGCATCAGGATGACCCCGATCAGCGCGACCGCGATAAGCGTTTGGACGATCAGCAGGAATGCGAACATGACGGGCTTTCTGGAAAAGGGCAGCGGGCGCCACTTAGTCGCCGCAACGCCGGCTTTCAACCGACGTCAGCTTGCTGGCCTGTTCGTGTTTGAAGCTGCGCTCGGTGCAGCGGCTGTTGCCGCAGCAGCGACGATCGGGATAAAGTCTTCCACTTTGAGACTGGCGCCGCCGACCAGCGCGCCGTCGACGTTCGGCACTGCGAAGATTTCAGCGGCATTGGAGGCCTTGACCGAACCTCCATAGAGCAATCGCACATCCCTCCCTTCAGCGCCGAGGTGCTCGACGACGCGTTTGCGTATGGCGGCATGCATTTCCGCGATTTCGTCGGTTGATGGCACCTTGCCAGTGCCGATTGCCCAAACAGGCTCGTAGGCGATGGAAAGTTCGGAATTTGCTGGAGGATGTTCCGGGACCGAGCCGTCGAGTTGAGCGAGAACGGTAGAGAGGGCCTGGCCCCGCTGCCGCGCCTCTAGGCTTTCGCCGACGCAGAGGATCACATTGAGGCCGCAAGCAAGCGCAGCGGTCGCCTTTTCTCGTACTTCGCCGTTCATCTCGCGTTGGGCATCGCGCCTTTCCGAATGCCCTACGATGGTGAGCACCGCTCCAGCGTCGACCAGCATTTGAGCCGAGATGCAGCCGGTGTGTGCGCCCTTTTCGGCATGATGGACGTCCTGACCCCCGATCGGAAAGCCTGGGACCGCGCGACTGGCGCGCTCGATGAGGATTGCCGGCACGCAAAGCGCGACGTCCACTTGCGGGAATTCGCGCGATGCTGCCGCGATATCCTCTATTGCAGCTATGTCCGCCGACAGGCCGTGCATCTTCCAATTGCCTGCTACGAGCTTCCTCGATGTCACTGCGCTTCCCCGATCTCGAAACGTCAGTAGCGGGGCTGCCTTGATGCCTGCAAGGCTCGCCCCTAAAGCGTTCAGCAATTAGCCCTTCCTCCTGCAGGACCCGCATGCTCAGCTCACTTCGCCGCCTTCAGAAATCCAAGGTCGGCACCGCAATCATCGCGCTGTTCTTCATTCTGATCCTGATCGGGTTCGCCTCGACGGGCGTCTCGAATTTCGGATCCGGCAATCTCGGATTCGGCCTCGGCAGCTCGACACTGGCGAGGGTCGGCAGCCAACAAATTACAGAGCAGGAGATGAGCGAGGCGATGCAGCGCCGGCTGCAGCAGGTCCGGCAGCAAAAGCCCGATGCCGATTATGCGACGATCGTGGGTGACTTCGACACGCTGCTTAACGAGCTTATCGATCAGAAGACTCTTCTTGCCTTTGCCGAGAAGTTCCATTTCCCCCTGTCGAAGCGGCTGGTCGACGGCGAGATCGCGCAGATTCCTCAGACTAAGGGCCTGAACGGTCAGTTCAGCGAGCAGGCCTACCAGGCGTTCCTCGCGCAGCAGCGGCTGACCGATCCGCAGGTGCGGCAGATCCTCGCCGGCGGACTGCTCGAACGTTACATGCTGACTTCGGTCGCAGCGAATGCCCGCGTGTCCGTCGGCATGGCGACGCCTTACGCGGCGATGCTGCTCGAATCGCGAGAAGGCGAAGGCGCGGTGGTCCCGATCGGTGCATTCCGCTCCGGACTGAAGCCGACGGATGCTGATCTGCAGCAATATTATACCGCGAACCGAAACCGCTACATGGTGCCGGAGCAGCGGGTGCTCAGAATAGCGCGCATCGGACCAGAGCAGGTTGCGAACCTCTCGGCATCCGATCAGGAAATTGCGGCCTATTATAACGCCCACAAAGCTGAATACGCATCCAAGGAAACGCGCGACATTAGCCAGGCGGTGGTTCCGGATCAGGCAGCGGCGAACGCAATTGCTGGCCGAGCGAAGGCCGGCGCAACAATTGCAGCCGCTGCTGCTCCAGCTGGCGCAAATGCCGCAGTCACCTCCCTTAAGGATCAGAGCCGCGACGCTTATTCTTCAGTGGCGGGCGCTAAGGCAGCGGCAGCTATTTTCGCCGCTCCTTCCGGAACGGTCGTGGGACCAGTGCAAACGGACTTCGGTTGGGCCGTCGCCAAGGTCGATTCGGTGAAGACCGTGGGCGGCAAAACCCTTGAGCAGGCTCGTGCCGAGATCACACCCAAAATCACGGCCGATAAGCGCAAGGGAGCGATCGAGGAGCTCGTCGGCAAGGTCCAGGACGCCGTCGACAACGGCAGCAACTTCACGGAGGTAGTGGCGCAAGCCAAGCTTACCGTCACCACCACTCCTCTTATCGCCGCCAACGGCACCGCGCGCGCTGATCGGAGCTTCAAGCTGCCTCCGGAGCTCGCTCCGGTGGTCAAGACGGGCTTCGAGATCGAGCCGAACGATCCGCCCGAAATCGTTTCTCTTGGGAATGACCAAGGCTACGCGATGGTATCGCCCGGCCAGGTCGTGCCGGGCGCGCCGGCGCCGCTCGGACAGGTGCACGAGCAGGTCGCCAACGACTGGATCAATGGCAAGGCGCTGGAGCGTGCTCGAGCCGTCGCTCAGCAGATTGAATCGAAGGTCGAGCACGGCATGTCGCTTGCCCAGGCGATGAAGGAGAGCGGCACTCCGCTTCCGCCGCTGCAGCCACTCGCCGCGAGAAGGATCCAGATCGCGATGGCACAGGGTCCCGTTCCCGCCGCCATGAAGATGCTGTTCACTCTCAGCGAAGGCAAAAGCCGGATGTTTCCGGACCCGCAGGGCCGCGGATTTGTCATTGTGAAGGTCAGCAAGATCGAGCCGGCGAACGCGCTCATGCAGCCCGCGCTGATCGGGCGCATGCAGAGCGAGCTCCAGGACGCGGTCTCGGAAGATTACGCCCGCGAATTCCTCGCGGCGATGCGCGACGAACTCAAGGTGAAACGCAACGATGCCGCTATTCAAGCGATGAAAACCAGAATGCTCAGCAGCGGAGGCTGACGAGAGGCTTGACCGCGACCCGTTTGTTGCTTAGACGTTCACTGTTCGTTCCAAATGGGATGACGGGGAACAGCCGATGCTCACCGCCAAGCAATGCGAACTATTGCTCTTCATCGACGGCCGACTGAAACAGGACGGCGTCAGCCCGAGCTTCGACGAAATGCGCGAAGCCCTCGATCTCAAGTCCAAATCGGGGGTCCACCGATTGATCTCGGCCCTCCAGGAACGGGGCTTCATTCGGCGCCTTCCCAATAGGGCCAGAGCGCTTGAGGTGCTCAAGCTGCCGGAGACGAGCCAGAGCACCACCGTCCCAACCCCGATCCGCCCGGCGGTTCGAGTAGCCGCGAACGATATGCTGGAGATCCCGCTTCACGGCAGGATTGCCGCCGGCACACCGATCGAGGCGCTTCAGGGAGCGGAAACATTCGCGGTCCCCTCGGCGTTACTTGGCCCGGGCGAGCATTATGCTCTCGAGGTCTCGGGCGACTCGATGGTCGAGGAAGGGATTCTCGACGGCGATTTTGCTCTCATTCGGATGGTCGACAACGCTCGTGACGGCGTGATTGTGGTTGCCTTGATCGACAATGAGGAAGCGACTCTCAAGACCTATCGGCGCGAAGGGCGAATGATCAGACTCGACCCCGCCAACGCGCGCTACGAGCCGCAGCGTTATGATGAGAGACGTGTCCAGATCCAAGGCCGCCTGGCGGGCCTGATCCGGCGTTACTGACCTTCGGACGTCCGTCATTTAGGCTTGCTTTCGAAATGTTCGGCTTGGCCGCGACCTAGACCGGCAACACTGAGGCTCGGCTTGAGAAACCGGCCGGAGTCCCGGCAGCCGGCGAAAAGCGCTCCTTTCAATAGCTCGGAGCACGCTGTGGAAGAGGCGCTCCCCCTATGTTAGGGGCGCTCGTCCATTGCATCGCAGCATGAAAAGAGAAGGAACGCGCTTGAGCGCAAGCAGTTCGTCGCCGTCCCGTCCGGTCGTTACCCGCTTCGCCCCCTCACCCACGGGTTTCCTTCACATCGGGGGCGCACGCACGGCGCTCTTCAACTGGCTCTTCGCTCGCCACCACGGGGGCAAGTTCCTTCTTAGGATCGAGGATACCGACAAGGCTCGATCCACGAAGGAAGCGATCGACGCGATCCTCGATGGAATGTCGTGGCTCGGCCTCGATTGGGACGGGCACGAATATTATCAGTCGCAGTTCTGGTCACGACACGCCGAGGTTGCGCACAAAATGCTGGAGCGCGGCCACGCATACCGATGCTACATGACGCAGGACGAACTGGCGTCTCAGCGGGAGCAAGCCCAGAACGAACGCAGGCCGTTTCGGATCAACAGCCCTTGGCGCGACCTCGCCGAAGAGCAGGGCGACAAGCCGTTCGTAATCCGCCTTAAGGCGCCCGGCGATGGGGAGACGGTCATCGATGACCGCGTTCAGGGCCGCGTGACGGTCCAGAATGCGGAAATCGACGACTTCATCCTGCTCCGGTCCGACGGAAGTCCCACCTACATGCTTGCAGTGGTGGTCGACGACCACGACATGGGCGTCACTCACGTGATCCGAGGCGATGACCATCTCAATAACGCCTTCCGGCAACTGGCGATCATCCGCGCGATGGCCTGGCCACAGCCGGTCTACGCCCACGTGCCGCTGATCCACGGCCCCGACGGCGCCAAGCTGAGCAAGCGCCACGGCGCTCTCGGCGTCGACGCCTACCGGGATGAGCTGGGCATGCTGCCCGAAGCCGTCGGCAACTACCTCCTACGCCTCGGATGGGGTCACGGGGACGCCGAGATCATCAGCAGGGAGCAGGCGATCGAATGGTTCGACCTCGATCATGTCGGCAAATCGCCTTCTCGGTTTGACTTCAAGAAGCTCGAGAACCTCAACGGGCACTATGTCCGCGAGGCCGACGACGAGCGCCTCGCCGACCTCGTGGCTCCCAAACTGGGTCTCTCCCCTGGCCAGAGATCACTTCTCGTGGAGGCGATGCCGGAGTTGAAGCCGCGTGCCAATACACTCATTCAACTCACTGACGGAGCTTCCTTCCTTTTCGCGAACCGCCCGGTCCCCATGGAGGAGGCAGCATCAGCGCAGCTGACGCCTGAGGCGCGTTCGCTGCTCGCAGCGACGCGCGAGCGCCTCGCTGCACTTGCGAACTGGGACGGAGCATCGTTAGAGGCCGCTATCCGCGAAGTCGCCGAGACCAGCGGCGTCAAGCTTGGCAAGCTTGCGCAGCCCCTCCGCGCCGCCCTCACGGGGCGCACGACGTCGCCGGGAATTTTTGATGTTCTTGCGTTGCTTGGGCGCGACGAAAGCCTCGCTCGCATCGCCGACCAGATGGAGCCGAGCGAATGACCGACAAGTCCGTCTCGATGAAAACGCCGGCTGGCGCTTTCGACTTTTCCCTCCTCGAGGGGACGGTCGGTCCCGAAGTCGTTGATATCCGAAAGCTCTACGCCCAGACCGGCATGTTCACCTACGATCCCGGTTTCACCTCCACGGCGAGCTGCGAAAGCTCGATCACCTATATCGACGGCGAGCAGGGCGTCCTTCTCCACCGCGGTTATCCAATTGACCAGCTAGCGGAGCGGTCGACTTTCATGGAGGTCGCCTACCTGCTCGTTCACGGTGAACTTCCGACGGGCAAAGAGCTCGATGAGTGGGTTTACACGATCAGCCGACACACGATGGTCCATGAGCAACTTGCGACCTTCTACCGCGGCGTCCGGCGCGATGCGCATCCGATGGCGGTCATGTGCGGCGTCGTGGGCGCGCTTTCGTCATTCTATCATGACAGCACCGACATCACCGATCCCGAGCAGCGGATGATCGCGTCGCATCGCCTCATCGCGAAGATGCCCACGATCGCCGCGATGGCCTTTAAATATTCGATCGGCCAGCCGTTCCTCTATCCGCAGAACGACCTCAGCTACACCGGTAACTTCCTCCGGATGACATTTGGCGTTCCTGCTGAGCCCTTTGTCGTGAACCCCGTCATCGAGAACGCGATGCGGCGGATCTTCATCCTTCACGCCGACCACGAGCAGAATGCGTCGACATCGACAGTTCGCCTGGCCGGATCGTCCGGCGCAAATCCGTTCGCATGCATTGCGGCCGGCATCGCCTGCCTCTGGGGCCCCGCCCACGGCGGAGCGAATGAGGCCGCTCTAAACATGTTACGCGAGATCGCGGATGTGAAGCGGATCCCCGAATACATCGCCCGCGCCAAGGACAAGAATGACCCGTTCCGGCTGATGGGCTTTGGTCACCGGGTCTACAAGAACTTCGACCCGCGAGCGAAGGTCATGAAGGCAACAGCTGACGAGGTGCTGAAGGAGCTCAACATCTCGGATCCGGTGCTCGACGTCGCTAAGGAGCTCGAGCATATCGCTCTCAACGACGATTATTTCATCGAGAAGAAGCTCTATCCCAACGTCGATTTCTATTCCGGGGTCATCCTCAACGCGATCGGCTTTCCAACGGACATGTTCACGGCGCTTTTCGCCGTCGCACGCACGGTTGGCTGGGTTGCCCAGTGGAACGAGATGATCGCGGACCCCGACCAGAAGATCGGTCGGCCGCGCCAGCTCTATGTCGGAGCGACTCAGCGCGACTACGTGCCGGTCGAAAAGCGCGGCTAGGCGGCTGGCAGCGTAAGAGTGAAGCGCGCGCCTTCGCCGGGCGCGCTGTCGAGCGTCACGTCGCCCCCCATCGAACGAGCAAGCCTGCGAGAGATGGCAAGACCGAGGCCTGTACCGCCTTCCTTCGTGTGGGCCCGTTCGAAACGTTCGAAGATCCGTTGCTTGTCTCCGGCGTCGATCCCCGGCCCCTCGTCAGAAATCGTGACGGATGCCGTTCCGGCGGTTCTCGCGAAGCTCAGGTTGATCGTGCCGCTTTGGGGCGAATAGCGGATCGCATTACCGATCAGATTCACGAGGATCTGGATGACGGCGCGTTCCTGGCCCCGTGCCCGCAGCGGCTCGGGGCGCGTGAGGTCGATATGAACAGCACGGTCCTCGGCAGAGGATTCCAGCATGATGACGGCTTCGGCTGAAAGCGATGCAAGATCGAGGATCGCCTGGCCTTGCGCGGGATCGTCGCTCATTGCGCGAAGGACGGACAGCAGATGTCGAGCCGCAGAGGCAATGTCGTTGCCGTAGCTTGCATAATCACTGCGCAGCGGGCCGTCGGATCGCGCAACAATTCGCTCGGCGCTTTCGATGATCCGGTCGATGGGCGATCGAAGGAGCTCGTCTAGAGCGTGGTCGAGGCCGAGCGCATGGCTTGGTGAATGCGCCGCCGCATCTTTCTCGCTTTCGGCGGTACCGCGGAACCCCGCGAACCGCCCATCGGCGGCAGTCACGACTTCACCTTTGAGCACGACAAGGCAATTCCTGTCGGAGCGGCTCCTTGCACGCTGGCCGGCAAAGGCGCGTCGAGCGGCAAGCCCGCTGATCAGCGGCATTTCGCCTGTCGCATCTTCCTCTAGACGTAGGATCCGAGTGAGCGCAGCGCCGGCTGCGTCACCGACATCGACGCCGAGCAGTGACGCGAACTCGGATGACAAGGAAATGATTCGCAACTCCTCGTCCGTCGCCCACTCGTTCTGGGCGCTCGCCTCCCCTACGCCGTTCCCGCCGCCCAGGATCGAGGCGAGCCGCGGTCCTGCCGCCGGCCGCACCGTCCAGCCCTCCAAAGAAAGCGCGATCTCGTCGCCGTCAGGCTTCGCGTTTACCCAAAGATCGATGTCATGCTCGGCCGAAGCCGCAACGGCAGGGCGCGCGACCTGCGTGCCGAGCTTGCGGGCAAGCTGGGCCACGGCCGCGACTTGCGGAATCGCAAGCAGCTGGCCGATCTCGGATCCGGCCTCCCGCTGCAGATTCTCGAGTTCCGGATCTGCGGCGACCAGCCGGCCCGCGCCGTCGAGACGGCCAAGAACCGGCCGGGGTTCAGAAGGAGCGCTAGCCATTCCCGCGCCCAAGTGCGTCGAGAGCCGCGCGATAAGCCCGGGGCGAGGCAATCCAGCTTGCCGCAGCCCTTACCTCGTCGGCGCTCATCGAATCATAGATGTTGATCGCGGCGCCAGGGTCCTCGATTCCCAAGAGATCGCCGAGGCTCGCCAGAAGACCGGCACCCAGCTCCCTCGAAAAGCCCGCCACTCGAAGTAAGGACATTAGCTGCTGCGGCTTGCCCGAGAGCAGTTCGTCCAGGGCCACAGTCCCGTAAATGCCGGCACGGCGAGCCAGGACCTCGGCGATGAATGCGACTTCGCCTTCCTGTGCACAGGCAAGAAGGAGTTCGTCCGAAAGGCCACTGCCCGCGTCGAGCGTGGCCACCAGGGCTGCGGTCAGAGCCTCGATGCTGCGTGACATATCATGGCGGTCGATGAGGCGGTCGGCAGATGCGGCAAGTTCGGTGTCGGCAGCCGCGGGGCCGCGAACGCCAGCGAGGTCCCTGCGCAGCGCTGCAGCAACGCTGAGAACAAGGCGTTCGGCAGTTTCCTTGGGCAGATCATCGAAGCCGAGCAGGCACTGGCCGAAGCGGTCACGACGACGTCCGCGGGCAAGAATCAACGCCATCGCAGCCGCCGAGACGCCGCCGGTATGGTGGCTCACCAGCCCCTGAATCGCGCGGGCCTCCCGGTGTCCGGTCCGGGCCCGGGCGGCCGTTCCGATTCGCTCTTCGTCGGCTCGCCTCAGCAACAGCATCATCAGCTGCGGATCGTCGAGGAGGCCGGTGCGCGTCAGAGCGTCGATGATTTGCGAATCGTCATCGTTCGCACCCGCCCATCCTGCCGGAAGAGCGGCACGGACTTCGCCGGCGATGTCGCCGACCAGGCAGTGCAACATGGCGGTCATGAGTGCCCGCTCTTGTTCGGTCAGTCGCTCGGTGGGATTGAGAAAGAAATCGAGGCGGACGGTGGACAGCCGGCCGCGACCAGCGGCCCGTTGAGGCGCGTTCTCTTCCGCCGACGGAGCGGCAATCGGCCATTCTTCAGGCATCATCAGCTTCGTGCGTTATCGGATTTCCGTTAACTTGCCGTCAACTAGAAGGCTGATGGCGCACATGCTGGACGATGAAGAAAGAAATTGCGGCATAGGCGAGCAAGCCGATCAGGTAACTCGTCCACGCCCCGGCCAGCGCAAACGGGACCGCAAGCAGGATCGCGCTGCGGCGCGAGAAAAGCCATAACTCACCGTCTGGTATGGTAGTTCGCTCTATGCGCGTTGCCTCTGCGAATGCGGCCGCGGCAATTGCGCTCATGAAGGCGCCCCAGCCAGTGTTGTGGCGCATTTCCCACCAGCCGAGGACAATCAAGGCGAAACCGGAGGCGGGCCAAAGCGCAAGGCGGCTCAGCATCCGAATTGGAAACGGCTTCAGGCGAAGACTCGCAAGACGGTTTGCGATGAGGTCAAGCGGCATGGACGCAATGAGCATGGTGAGGCCGGCGCCTAGCCATCCTCGAGAAAAGCAGAAGGCTCCTGCCAGGATGAGCGCAAGGGCGCTCCACATGAGCCAGATCGGCCGGACTGGGGTCTCCATCAAATGTTCGGTCGCGAACTCCTCAACCGGAGGCAGCAGGTAACGGCTGACGCAGTCGGGTCTCACACCACGCGAGTTCGACAGGAGCTTGCGCTGAAAATCCTCCAGGTCCTCGGCTTTCTGGACGAGCAGCGGCTCTCCGCCCGTATTCATTGCGGGCACTCGCAGCGCCCCCTCCTGCAGTGCTCGGCGGAGCAGGGTCGACTGCAAATCCCAGTCCCCAAGCATCGCGGCGGTGGACCCGAGCAGATGCGAGTCAACGAGGGCAACTCCAGCCCAACGCGATTCGGCGTCAATCCGCTCGAAAGAGGAGTGGACCTCGTCATCGGGCACTGTGGCGATCGCCGGTCGGGGTTCCTCCGCGATGGCGAGTACGAGGTCCGCCGGAGGCGCGATCCCGTCGCCCACAAGAAGAATCATGGAGCCGGTCTCGAACCGAGTCAGCGCCTCACCGACGTCGGTCGCCGGGAAGACGCCAAGGCCATCGAGGCGAAGTCGCTCGAACGCGTCCTGAAGCGGCTGGGGAACTCGCTCAACGATCACGACGATGGGGGACGCGGCTGCCGCCGCGGCGCATCGCACTTGATATTCAACGAGCGTCCGCCCCGCCAGCGGGAGCAAGGCGCGCAAGCTGCCGCTGTCATCTTCCTGATAAGCTCCGATTAGCGCGCCGGCCGCCATATTCTTGCTCTTCCCCTCCCCGCGCTCACGCCTCCCTCTCTAACCGCTTTCCCACTCCTTCAAAGATGGTAAACTGCTGATTGCGATGACACCTACTCCACAACGCGCCGAACCATTGCCGCCGACAAGGGACGCGGCCGAGCCCCTCGAACTCACGAGTGTGTACGCCAATGAAGGCGGGGCACTTCAAGAGGAGCAATGGCTACAACCGACAGAGCCAATGGACCTGGTCTCGAACAGGCCCGGGGCCGGAGGCCGCACAGTGCTCGGGAGCACGCTCATCGTCCTTGCTGCCCTGTGGCTGGGCTATTGCGCCTGGTCGGCGGGACGAACATTGGCGGGAGTCGCTTTGTCTTCGCCACTTTTGGCCCAGTGGCTTGCTGTCGCTGCAGGGCCGTTGGCCTTACTTGGTCTTGCGTGGCTGATCTTCGGCCGCACACGCCGGAGGGAAGCCGAGGCTTTCACTCGCTCGGTCATCGCAATGAGGAGCGAAGCCCAATCGCTCGAGGCATTGCTCGAGGTTCTTTCGCAGCGAATCGGCGACAGCCGCAACGAGCTCGCCATGATGACCCAGAACCTCATGCAGCTTGGCGACGAAGCCACTGGAAAGCTCGGCGGAATCACACAGGAATTCAGCAACAGCAGTGAAACGCTGAGGCGTCACGGCGACGCGCTCGATCGGGCTGCCGAATCAGCGCGCAACGACATTGCCGTCCTGCTCGATGACCTTCCTCGCGCCGAACAAACAACTCGATTGCTCGGGGATCAGTTGCGAGCCGTGGGCAGCGAGTCGGCGGAGAAAGCTGCGGCGCTTGGCCGCCAGATAGCCGAGTTCACCGAGCGCACTCGCGAAGCGGACCAGCTGGTCGCGGAAGCCTCGGACCGGCTCGGCGCCCGTCTCGCGGAGGTCGAGACCGCTGGCACAGTCGCTGCGACTCGCGCAGGCGAAGCTCAATCCGCCTTCTCCGCAATTTTGGATTCCCTCCTCGAAAGGACTTCGACGACACTCGACGAAATCCGGGTCGGCATAAACGTGCAGTCGGCCGCCGTGGCTGCGCTTGTCGATCAGGCTTCGGCTGGGATCGGGAAGGCTGGCGCCGAAGCCGCCGAGTCCCTTGCTGCCAATGTTGACCATGCGAGCGCATCGCTCGAAGGCCTTTCGCACCGCGTCGCTGAGCAGGATCGGTCGTCGCAGCGGATGATCGCTGAGATCGATCGCGGCCTCGCGCTCATCGACGAGCGCTTTGCGGAACTCGCTGCTCATGGTGACGAGCGCGCCAATCGTTTCCTCGAATCGCTGACGCGCGCGCGCTCGGAGCTTGATACGCTCGCTGCCCAGGCCAGCTCTCAGGACTTGGCGATTGGCTCGATCGCCGAACGCACCACCTTGCTTCATGAGGCGATCGATCGCCTTACCGGCGAGATTCGGGACGGCCTCGGATCGGCGATCGGCGAGGCTCACGGCGGAACCGAACGACTCGTCCAGGCGGCTGCCCTGGCCCGACCTGAAATCAACTGGATCCGCGATGCGGCCGCCGAGGCTGGCGAACGACTATCGGCAACGGGTGCAGGGATTGCCGAGCACCAGGACCGGCTGACCGCTCTTCTGGCAACCGTCGACGACGGCGTCGGCGACGCACAATCGAAGCTCACTGAGCTCGCGTCCATGCTCGCTCAGGTGGAGCGCGAGGCCGCAGACCTCAGCGCCCAGACCGCGCCAGCGCTCGTCGCGTCGCTGGTCCAGGTCAAGGAAGCCGCCGGCCACGCCGCCGAACGGGCACGCGAGGCGATCGAGGGGATCATTCCGGAGAGCGCCGGCAAACTGTCGAACCAAACCCGCGACGCGCTCGAGCGTGTCATTCGGGAAAGTATCGAAGATCGGCTGCGCGATGTGGAAGGCGTCGCCGCACGCGCTGTCGACTCTGCTCGCGCAGCATCCGACCGCCTTACCCAGCAAATGATCAGCATCGGCCAGAGCGCCGCGGCCCTCGAACAGCACATCGAGCAGACGCGCGAGGATCAGCGTGAGAAGGACAGCGAGGCGTTCGCCCGTCGCGTGTCCCTGCTTATCGATTCGATGCACTCGGCCGCGATCGATGTCGGAAAGATCCTCGCCGACGAGATCGACGACAAGGCATGGGGCGCTTATCTCAAAGGCAATCGAGGCATTTTCACGAGCCGCGCCGTCCGCCTCATTGGCGGCAGTGAAACCCGGGCGCTTCGCGCCCACTACGATACCGATCTGGAGTTCCAGCGATCGGTGAACCGCTATGTCCACGATTTCGAGGCGATGCTTCGCCGGGTGATGGCCGAGCGCGACGGTTCGATCATCGCGGTCACCCTCATGTCCTCCGACATGGGTAAGCTTTATGCGGCCCTCGGCCAGGCGATCGACAAAATGCGCTAGAGGCGCCGGTAGAGATCGAGATCGTCGGCGGTGATCCAGCCGAAGCTCCAGTTCGCATAGTAGATGGCGAACAAAATCGCGGCGACGATCGCCGCTTTGAGGAAATGGTGTTTCACGTCGAAGCGATGCGGGGCACTTTCGGCCTGTCCTGGAATTCTGTCTCCGCCCACCTCCTCCGTGGTCCTCACGCCGAAAGGCAGCAGGATGAAAGCAGATCCGGCGAAAAAGAGAAAATAGATGGCGATGATTGAGGTGAGCTTCATGCAGCGACTTGAAGGAGCATCACCTCCACCAGCGGCTTCTTGCCGGTCCAAAGTGTCGCACAGCGTCGTACCGCAAGACGAACTGCCTCGCGCAGCTTCTCCTCCTCGACTCCTGGACTGAAGGCGCGCGTTGCTGCGTCGGTCGCGTCAGCGATGAAATCGTCTCGATCCTCTTCGACCGGGACGCCGAACGGCCGGATCAAGGGACTTCCGGCGAGTTGACCATCATCGCTGATCGGTACCGCCACGGTGATCAGTCCGCCGTAACCGATCTTTCGGCGCTCGTTGACAGTTGCACCGTCCGCGGGGAGGATCACGTCGCCGTCGAGGACGAGCCGGCCGACGCGCACTTCAGCGACCTTGGTCGGCACGCCTGGCGCGAGGCGGATCATGTCGCCATTCTTCTGGACGACGGCGTGCGTGACGCCGTGGTCAAGTGCCAGCCGAGCATGCTCGGCCAGATGGCGGGCTTCGCCGTGAACCGGAATGACGATCGCGGGCCGAACCCATTTGTACATCTGCACCAGCTCGGGCCGCCCCGGATGTCCCGACACATGCACGTGCGCCTGCTTCTCCGTGACGATCTGCACTCCAAGGTCCGACAGCTGGTTCATTATTCGACCGATTGCGACTTCATTCCCGGGGATAATTCGCGACGAGAAGATGACCGTATCGCCTTCGCCCAGCTTCAGTTCGTGCGTGCCTGATGCAATCCGTCCAAGCGCTGCCCTCGGCTCCCCCTGCCCGCCCGTCGCGATGACCAGCACTTGCTCCTTGGGCAATCGCATCGCTTCGTCAAAGCTGATCGGTGGCGGGAAGTCCTTGAGATAGCCGGTTGCTTGGGCGACGCGAAGAATGCGTTCGAGCGACCGTCCCGCGATGCAAACCCTCCGACCCGCTTCACGTGCCACCCTGCCGATCGTCTGCAGGCGCGCAGCATTTGACGCGAAGGTCGTCACGAGCGTGCGGCCGTTCGCCATCATCACTTGTGCGAGGAGGCCCTCGTGCACGCTTTCTTCCGATCCAGAAGGCGCTTCCTGAAAGACGTTCGTCGAATCGCACACGAGGGCGAGCACGCCGCGATCGCCGATCTTAGTGAGGATGTCCGTATCCGGGGCGGCAGCGATGACCGGTGTCTCGTCGATCTTCCAGTCGCCAGTGTGGAATACATTCCCGAACGGAGTCTCGATGAGCAGGCCGTTGCCTTCTGGAATCGAATGAGAAAGTGCAACGAAGCTCACCCGGAACGGTCCAACCTCCACCGTTCCGCCGCGCTCCACGATATTCAATTGCACTTGGCCTGTGAGCCCTTCTTCCTCGAGCTTGCCGGCGATCAGCCCGGCAGTGAACGGCGTCGCGAACAAGGGCGATTTGAGCGCGTCGGCGAGGTAGGGAAGCGCGCCGATATGGTCCTCATGCCCGTGGGTCAGGACGATTCCCGCGAGGCGTTCCTGCTGGTTCTCGATGAAGTCGAGATCTGGCAGGATCAGCTCAATTCCCGGATAGCTCGGATCGGCGAAGGTCAGACCCAGGTCGACCATGATCCACTGGCCGCGGCAGCCGTAGAGATTGACGTTCATGCCGATCTC
>JBJMVK010000096.1:0-7169 GCA_045810725.1 Sphingomonas sp.
CGTCAAGCAACCGCTTCACGCATTCGCGAGAATGTGAGTATTCGTTAGTGCTGATCGGCAACCATCGTAATTCGAGCGGGGACCTTAGGCGAGACGTGAGACGGTTCGCTGTTGCCGCTCCAAGGCCATCAAGAGCCCGAGGCACAGCATCACGGTCATCACTGCCGATCCGCCGAAGCTGACAAGGGGAAGCGGTACACCCACCACCGGCGCCAAGCCCATCACCATCATCAAGTTGATGGCGACATAGAAGAATATCGTAGCCGAAAGACCGGCGGCGGCGAGCTGCCCGAACCGGCTGCGCGAATTGGAGCTCACATTCATTCCCCATCGGATGACCGCGGAGAAAGCGAGGATCAGAAGAACGCCGCCGACAAGACCCCATTCCTCCGCCATCGTCGCAAATACGAAATCGGTATGGCCTTCAGGCAAATAATCGAGATGGCTCTGGCTCCCGTGGAGGAAGCCCTTGCCCCAGATTCCGCCGGAGCCGATCGCGATCTTCGATTGCGCGATGTGATAGCCGGCGCCGAGCGGATCGCTTTCGGGGTCGAGGAAGACGTCGATGCGCTTGCGCTGATATCCGTGCATCATGTGATAGACGACGGGCGCGGCGACGGCGCCAACCGCCACGGGCGCGATGAAGATCCAGAGCGGCAAGCCAGCGAGAAACATGACCGTGACGCCGCACAACAGGACCATGATGCAGGTGCCAAGGTCTGGCTGCACCAGGATCAGGAAGGCGGGCAGCCCGAGGAGCACGGCGGCCGGCCAAATCGCGCGCCATTTGCGGATCTCAGCGGCAGGGACGAGCTCGTAGAACCTCGCCAGCGTCAAAACGATGGCGGGTTTCATGAACTCCGACGGCTGAAGGCGAATGGGCCCGAGATCGAGCCAACGCTGAGCACCCTTGCTCACGAATCCCAGACCCTCGACGCCAATCAACATGATCACCGTGACACCATAGAGTGGGAAGGCGATCGATTTGATCGTCCCCTCGCTCATCCACGACATGACAATCGCGATCCCAAGGAAGAACAGGAAAACAATGCCCTGCTTAACAGCCCACGGCTGCGCCGAGCCGCCCGCTGCGGAATAGAGCACGACCAATCCGAACGAGGCGATCGCGGCGACAAGGAAAATCAAACGCCATGGCAGCCGCGCGAGCGGCCGTGGAATGATTGCTGAAGTGATCATGCCTGCTTGGCAGGGAGGGGCGGGAGCCCATTGGCCTGACGCCAGGCTGCGGTCTTGCGTGCGATCCGTTCCTCGATCGGGCCGCCGATGCTCTGCTCGAACACGTCGAGCGCCGCGAGCGCCTTGGGCTTGTCGTAGAGATAAAGCAGGGTGTCGCGAACGAGCGGCGCCGCGACCGATGCGCCGAAACCTCCATGCTCCACAATTGCCCCGGCGGCGTAGCGCGGATTGTTGAATGGCACGAAGGCCATGAACAAGGAGTGGTCACGCAACTTCCATAGGGCCGCCGTGTAGTCGCCGCGCTCGCTCGCGCTCAGATTGTGAGTTTGCGCGGTTCCGGTCTTTCCAGCCATCTGTATGCCATTGAGCGGCAACTTGGCTGCGGCCGCCGTGCCGTGATCGACTACCCCGGCCATGGCGAGCCGGATGAAGTCCAGGTGATCCTGATCGACCGCCAGCTGAGTCTGCGGCACGATCGCCTGCGCCTTCAACAACCGCGGCACCACGCGTTTTCCGGTCGCCAGTCGGCTTGCCATGACCGCCAGCTGCATCGGGTTGATCAGCACCATGCCCTGGCCGATCGACATGTTGATCGTATCGTAAGTCTGCCAATCGCGATGATATTTGCGCATCATCCAGTCGGGATCCGGAATCGTGCCGTAGCGCTGATTGTCAAACGGCAGGTCGAACTTCTCGCCGAAGCCCATCGAGCGAACCATCGGCGCGAGCTTTTCTGCGCCGACCCGGCGACACATCTCGTAGAAATAAATGTCGCAGCTATGGACCACGGCCGCGTCCATATCGACCGGCCCGTGACGCTTGTCGCAGTGAAAGACATGATTGCCGAGCGGGTAGGAGCCGGTGCAATTGACGCGCTGTTTCCGGTCGATTCCGGCGTTGAGCAGCGCCATCGCCATGGATGGCTTGATCGTTGAGCCGGAGGGATAAAGGCTCTCCAGGGCTTTGTCGACGAGCGGCAGATGGTCGTCTCCCGACAACATCTTCCATTCGTTCCTGCTGATGCCGTCGGAGAAATTGTTGGGATCGAACGAGGGCATCGATGGCATGGCCAGGATGTCGCCGTTGGTGACGTCCAGGACAACGATCGAACAGGACTGGTCGCCGATCCGGCGCGCGGCGTAGTGATGAAGGTCGGAGTCGATGGTCAGCTGGACGGTGCCGCCGCTTCGGTCTGGTTTGGGATCCAGCTCCTTCACCAGCCTGCCCCGCGCCGTCACTTCGACGCGCTGACCGCCCGGTTGGCCGCGGAGAGTGTGCTCAAGGCTCTTCTCGAGGCCCTCCTTTCCGATCTTGACGCCGGGAATGAGGAGCAGCGGGTTCTTACCCTCGCGCTCGAATTCGTCCACCGAGGCCGCACCCACATAACCGACCAGCTGCCCGACCGTGGAGCCTCCCGGGTAAAAGCGCGTGAACCCCTGCGACGCAGCGACACCCGGAAGATCGGGAAGGCGCACAGTGATTGCTGCATATTGCTCAAACGGCACGTTGTCCGCGACCGAGACCGGCTGGAACCCGCGAGACAGGGCGAGCTCCTTGCGGATGCGGTCCACTTCGTCCGGCTCGAGATTGAGGAGCTTGGTTACCTCGGGGACTATATCCCGGCTCTTGTCGAGCTGTTGCGGGATGATGTCGACGCGGAAACTCGCCCGGTTGATCGCAATGGGTTTGCCGTAACGATCGATGATCCAGCCGCGCCTTGGCGGCACGGGAATGAGCTGAACGCGGTTGCTCTCGCTCAAGAGCTGGTATTTCTCGTTCTGCGCGATCGCGAGCCATCCCAAGCGGCCAACCAGCAACCCGCCGACGGCCACCTGGGCGCCTCCGAGCATCAGCATCCGCCGCGAAAAGGTGATCGATTGGTGAGCGGTGGTGATCCGGATCGGCGTCATCGGCCAAGCCTCCACCGATCGATCCGAGACACCATCCAGGCGCTCAGTGGAAAGACGAAGATCGAGATCAGGAGCTGCGGGAGCATCATCGTGAACTTGACGTCTGCGCCGTTCAGGCGCGCAACCCTACACTGAAGCCACTCGTCAATCGCGATGAGCACCGCCGCAACCATCCATTCGATCCAATAATCGCGCCACATCGTGCGGCGATCGACCAAGTCGAGCGCAAGCATGGTCGCACTCCACAAAGCTATTGAAAAGCCTATCGGATATCCGGTGAACAGGTCGTTGATGAGACCGAGCGGCGCAGCCCACCATGCAGGCCAGGGGTCCGCTCTTAGAAGCCGCCAGCTGATAAGAGCGAGGTAGCCCGAATCTGGAAACCAGCCCGTCTGTGAAACAATCGGCAGCGCCGCGAGAAGCGATGCCGCGACTACGGTCGCTGCCGGTACGAACAAGGCGTAGCGGCTCGGCCCCTGCGCGAATCGCTTTGGCGAAGAAAGGGCGGCCCGAACCATCAGCGATTTTCCGCGGCGGATTCGTTCTCGGCCGCCACCGCCGCAGGTTCGTACGCAGGTTGCACGACCGCGAAGCTGGTGGTGGACGGATCTGCTAACGGCAACGCAATCGCGCCATCGTCCTTCAGCTTAACGACGCGCGCGACCGGCACGAGCGGCGGGTATAAACCCCCCGTTCCCGAGCTGATGATGAAATCGCCGGCCCGGAAGGGATTACGGCCAACTTCGAGTGGACGGACCTCGACGGTGCCATCGCCGCGTCCTTGCGCGATGACAGGGATCCCGGTCCGAAGCAGCCGAGCCGGAACGATGCTAGTCCGGTCGGATATTAGGAGCACCCTTGATGCCAAAGCTCCGACGTCGATGATCCTACCGACGAGGCCGTCGGCCGAGCGCACCGGCATGCCTTCGCGGATACCGTCCCTCGAGCCGGCGGAGAGGATGGCAAAGCGCCGGGGGCTGTTGAATGAGGACCCGACAATGCGTCCGACAGCGACCGAGTCTTGAGTGTGCTGGCGCAACTGCAGCGCGCCCTTGAGCTGCAAATTCTCCTGGAAAATCGCCTTGGCCTCGACCATTCGCTGGAGCATCGCGCGGTTCTGGCGCTTGAGTTCGCCATTTTGCCGCGCGGCGTCCCAATAATCGCCCGCTCCCGTGACCATTCCTTCGGCGGTTGCCGTGACTTCATGGAGCGCGTTGGCAACGGGTCCGGTGACGTCAAGGGCGGCGCCGCGCAGCTCCCCGAACGTCGTGGGAGATACGAGCGACACGACGAGGAGAATCAGCCCGACGACGATTCCGGCCATGACGCCCAGGAAGCTGAAGAACAGCCCGTATTGCGCTCTACGCGACCAGCCGGGGCGCGTGGTCGCCACCCGTTATGACCTCCGCTAGGCCGTCTGGAGCACGCCGCGGAAC
Source organism: Sphingomonas sp. (assembly GCA_045810725.1). Taxonomy (GTDB): domain Bacteria; phylum Pseudomonadota; class Alphaproteobacteria; order Sphingomonadales; family Sphingomonadaceae; genus Sphingomicrobium. The sequence goes on from JBJMVK010000096.1 coordinate 4,544, forward strand.
TGCTCTTCTTCCAGCGCACGGCCGGTTCCGAGTGCGACGCAGGTGAGCGGGTCGTCAGCGACGGTGACGGGAAGGCCGGTCTCGTCTCGCAGCACCTCGTCGAGGCCCTGGAGGAGGGCACCGCCACCGGTGAGGACGATGCCCTGGTCGCAGATGTCGGCAGCGAGCTCCGGCGCCGTATTTTCAAGAGCGATCCGGACGCCTTCGACGATGGTCCCAACGGGTTCCGACAGCGCCTCGGCGATCTGACCCTGGTTGATCGAAATCTCCTTGGGAACGCCGTTCACGAGGTCGCGGCCCTTGATGTGGACGGTCTTGCCGATGCCGTCGACTGGCGGCTTGGCGATCCCGACCTCCTTCTTGATGCGCTCGGCCGTGGCCTCGCCGATGAGGAGGTTATGGTTGCGCCTAACGTAGGAGCTGATCGCCTCGCCCATCTTGTCACCTCCGACCCGCACCGACGTCGTATAGGCGAGGCCACGAAGCGAGAGGACGGCGACCTCGGTCGTTCCGCCGCCGATATCTACCACCATCGAACCGATCGGCGCCGTCACGGGCATGTCGGCGCCGATCGCTGCGGCCATCGGCTCCTCGATGAGGTAAACGGCGCTTGCACCCGCATTGGAGGCCGCGTCGCGGATCGCGCGGCGCTCGACCGACGTCGAACCGCTCGGGACGCAGATCACGATCTCTGGGAAACGCCAGGCGCGCATCTTGCCGCCGTGCACCTTGTGAATGAAGTGCTTGATCATCTGCTCGGCGACATCAATATCGGCGATGACGCCATCGCGCAGCGGACGGATCGCTTCGATCTGATCCGGCGTCTTGCCCATCATCAGCTTCGCATCCTCGCCGACCGCCTTGACCTTCTTGACGCCGTTGATGGTCTCGATCGCGACCACCGAGGGCTCGTTGAGCACGATTCCTCGTCCGCGGACGTAAACGAGCGTATTGGCGGTTCCGAGATCGATCGCCATGTCATGCGACATCCATTTGAACCAACGATTCCAGAACATTCCTACCCCGTCTCTCGCCCATGGTGGTGCGTAGCGTTAACCACGCCCAAGCTTAATTAAGAATTCGTAACCGACCGTTGAATGCGGTCTGAATTTCTTGGAAAAATCAGTGCTTCGCCGGCTGTTCGGAATTGGGATAAGACCCCTGCCATGTCAATAAGAAGGCTGCCGCCCGAACTCGTCAATCGTATTGCTGCTGGAGAGGTCGTCGAGCGGCCCGCGAGCGCGCTTAAGGAACTTATAGAAAATGCGCTCGATGCAAGCGCAGATCAGGTGAGTATTCGGCTAGGGGCGGGTGGTCTCGAGCTCATCGAAGTCGCTGACAATGGCTGTGGAATGGCGCCCGACGAGATGCGGCTTGCGCTTGAGCGGCACGCGACCTCCAAACTCCCTGGTGACACAATCCATCAAGTGACGAGCTTTGGCTTCCGCGGGGAGGCGCTCCCCTCCATCGCAAGTGTCTCGCGATTGACGCTCGAAAGTCGTGTTCGTGGAGCCGATGGCTGGCGAATCGAGATCGATCATGGGGCCCCCACAAGCGAAGCCCCCGCAGCCCTCCCGCCCGGGACCCGAATCAGGGTCGAAGGATTATTCGACAAGGTGCCCGCCCGCCGCAAGTTCCTGAGAAGCCCGCGTTCGGAATATGCCGCGTGCCTCGATACGGTGAAGCGTCTCGCGATGGCGAGAAGCGACGTCACCTTCACGTTCGACCACGACGGCCGCCGGATTTTGTCGCTTGCACCCAGCGAGGCGCCGGTACGCGTCGCCGAGCTCCTGACCCACGCGCTCGACCGCAACGGTATCGGCATCGACTGCATGCGAGAGGGGATGCGGCTCACCGGAGTGATCAGCCTGCCGACCTTCAACCGTGGCGTGGCGGACCAGCAGTTCCTGTTTGTGAATTCGAGGCCCGTTAAGGACCGCCTGCTCGTGGGTGCGCTTCGGGGTGCCTACCGGGACCTGATCGCCCGGGATCGCCATCCGATAGCGGCACTGTTCCTCGACGTCCCGCTGGAGGAAGTGGACGTCAACGTCCACCCCGCCAAGACCGAGGTTCGTTTCCGTGATCCCACGGCGGTTCGCGGTCTCATCATCGGCGGGCTTCGCAACGCGCTCGACGAGGAGAGCCAGCGTAGCGCTGCGCGCGGCCAGGTCGCGGCGCCGGTGATGTGGACCACAAGTGCAGTCTACGATGAATCGCTCGCTCGCCAGCACGCCCAGAGCGGCAACTTCGCTGTTCTCCACGATCTTGGGAGAGACGGGTTCGCGGCGATGACTGCATTTGCGCAGGAACAGCGGCTTTTTTCCGAACCGCCGGCAGCACGCGCCGAACCTGCAGTCCATCCGGTCCCGTCCTTTCCGCTCGGTGTCGCACGCGGCCAGGTCGCCGCAACCTATATAGTTGCCGAAGCGGAGGACGGTCTCGTCATCGTCGACCAGCATGCAGCGCACGAGCGCCTTGTCCTCGAACGCATGCGCGCGGCGAGAGAGGGAGGCGTGGTTGCCCGCCAGACGCTGCTGATCCCGGAGGTCGTCGAACTCGAGGAGCCCGACTGTGACCGGCTCGAGACGGCGACCGAGGCTCTTTCGGAGCTTGGCGTCGAGCTCGA